>DAINBU010000047.1:0-31799 GCA_036732755.1 Planctomycetota bacterium | reverse complement strand
AAGAGCCTCTACGAGGGGGCGAAGCAGGCCGGCATCTCGATCCCGGGCGGCGAGCTGGCGCAGCTGCCCGACATGATCCGCGGGCTCAAGCCGGGCGAGGGGATCGACCTCGCGGCGTCGGCGATCGGCACGGTCGCGAAGGAGCACCTGAGCAACGGCCAGGGGATCGTCCCCGGTGACGTGCTCGTCGGCATCGCGTCGAACGGCGTCCACAGCAACGGCTTCACGCTCGTGCGCGAGATCTGCTTCAAGCGCGCGCGCCTCTCGACGGAACTGCGCGTGCCCGAGCTCGGCGCGACGGTCGGCGAGGCGCTGCTCGCGCCGACGGCGATCTACGTGCCGCAGTTCCGCAAGCTCGCGGAGCTCGATCTCCGGCCGCGCGCCGCGATGCACATCACGGGCGGCGGCTACCTCAACCTGCTGCGCGCCGCGACGCGCGACATCTCCTTCGTGATCGACGCGCCGCCCGCGATCCCGCCGGTCTTCTCGTGGCTGCAGCGGTTCGGCGGCGTCATCGACGAGGAGATGCACCGCGTCTTCAACCTCGGCGTCGGCATGGTGCTGGTCGTCGCGCCCGCGAAGATCGGCGCGACGCTCGCCGCGCTCGGGAAGCGCGGCTGGCCGAAGGCGGCCGTGATCGGCCGGGTCGAGCGCGCGCGCGGCAAGTCGGTCCGCTTCCCGACGCGCGGCCTGGTCGGCGAGGGGACGGCCTTCAGGCGAAAGTGATCGCGACCACCGCGTGACGTCGCCGCGCGCGCCGGCGCGCTCCCGCGTCAGCGCTTCCAGAGCTCCGGCGCCATCCGCAGCCCCGGCTGCGCGATCTGCGCCTCGACGCAGGGGCGCACCGCCGAATAGACCGCGTGCCCCTCCTTGGTGCCGCCCGCCTCGAGCACCGCCGAGAGCCAGTGCAGCGAGTAGACGACCCACGACGGGGTCGGCAACGGCGGCGGCGTCCAGGCCGCTTTCGGGCGCCACTCCTCGGCGGGGCGCGTCGCGACGCCGTCCGGCCCCGCCGGCAGCTCCGGGAACTTGCCGGGATCGAAGGCGTGGTCGAGGTTGACGCGCAGGTACCAGAGCGCCTCCGCGAACGAGTCGAACGGGCGGACGCTCCCCTCCTTCATGAGCCATTTGTCCCCGGCGCGCTCCGCCTGGTAGGACGCGGCCGGGAACGAATAGGCCAGGCAGTAGTGGCCGTTGCTCCACGTCACGTCCGTGCCGTCGGGCGCGATGAAGGTGGTGCCCACGTCGGAGTAGGCGCGCGTGAAGTAGCGTGCGACCCAGTCGGAGATCGCGCGCGCGTCGGCGCTCGCGGTGCCGCCGTCGCTCTCGTGCAGCCGCGCGGTCCAGTCGGCGGTGGCCGCGACCCACGCGAGCTGCCACGGACTCGCCTGCGTGGCGCAGACCCAGCTCTTGCGGGCCGACGCCTCCCAGCCGCCGTTGTCCCACAGGTGCAGCGGATGGGGCGACTGCGTGATCGCGCGGACCTCCTGCAGGTTCGCGCGCAGCCGCTCGCCCAGGTACTTCTTGATCGGATCGGCGTCGGGCAGCACCTTCGCCGCGAGCATCGTCGTGCGCAGCGACCACGCGAAGACGCGCGTGCCGGGGTAGCGGAAGCGGCCGTCGTGCGGCCAGTCGTGGAAGCAGTAGGCCGCCTCCGCGGCGAGCTCCTCCTGCGCCCAGACGTCGCCCGTCAGCAGGAAGCTCGCGTACCCGAGCAGCGGCGCGTGCGCGCGGTCGTGCGTGAGCGGACACTTGATCCGGTTCTTCCGCGCCTCGAGCGCCTTCCCCGCCTCGAAGTCGACGCCCATGTTCCCGGCCGCGTCGCGCACGTGGATCGGGAAGGCGGCGGCGCCGCTGCCGTCGGCGGCGAGCAGCGCGTCCTCGGCGAGCGTGCTCCGCGAGTTGAGCGCGAGCACGGCCCACTCGGGCAGCGGCCCGATGTCGCCGCGGTCGCCGGTCGACGGCATGTACTTGCAGATCGGGCCCGAGTCGAACGGGACGCCGAGCGGGAACTGCGACGGCGACAGCGACCCGGTCGTGTCGGACGCGATGATCTTCTTCACGCGCTCGTCGACCGTCTTTTGGTCGAGCGGGCGGCGGAAGTCGAAGGGCGGCAGGAAGCCGTGGCGCACCAGGTAGACCGGGTCCTCGCGGATGCGCAGGCGCGGCGGCGCGGCGCCGACCGTGCCGCGCACGATCAGCCGCGTGCGGTCGAAGAGGACGCCGTCCTTCAGGTCGGCGAGGACGTTCTCGCCGGCGAGGACCATGAGCTCGGCGAACTCGAGGTCGTCGGGCTTGGTCTTCGAGTCCGTCGGCGCGCAGTTCTCGACGGAAACGTCGACGCGCGTCGCCGCGACGCCCGACCAGCGGCGCCAGCGCACGCGCACCTCGACGTTGCCGAGCTCGCCCGTCCCGCTGCGCAGACGGGCGCGGCGCGCCGTCTCCTGCGCGAGCGGGCCGAAGACGGGGCCGGAGCGCAGCTCGGCGTCGCTTGCCTCCGCGACCGGCGCGTCGGCCGGCGGCGGCGCGAGCTGCGCGGTCCAGTGCGCGCCCGATTTGTCGGCCAGCTCGACCAGCACGGTCGGGTCGGGCCCGCCCGCCTCGAACGCGCCCGTGACCGCGTTCTGCGGCGACGGCACCAGGTAGACCTCGTGCGTCGCGCGCGGCTTGAAGCCGAGGCGCAGCGTGACGAGCGCGTGCTGCAGCGAGCCGTCGCCGTGGTGCGAGAGGACGTCGACCTGCGCCGGCACGACCGCCGGCCCGCCGCCCGGCCCGTCGCGCACCACGACCGCGACGTCGTCGTCGTGGAAGACGCCCGGCGCGAGCAGCGCGGAGAGCGTGACCGGCAGGTCGGACGCGCCGGCGCCGGAGAGCTCGCTCACCTCGAAACGGACGTCGCGCGTCTCGCCCGCCCCGCCCGCCGGCGCGCGCGCGAGCGTCGCGAGAAGGAGCGCAGCGGCGAAGGTCACGCGCGCTCCGTCCTCAGCGCTGGAACGTCGGCAGGTAGCCGAACGGGACGGCGAGCGTGAGCGCGGCGGTCGCCGTCGCGTAGACGTCGCCGTAGTCGCCGTCGGAGAAGCTGCCGTCGGGAGCCTGATCGCCGCCCGCCTTCGTGACCAGCTCCGGGTACCACTGCCGGAAGTGGCGCAGGTCGCGGTACTGGAAGTAGGCCTGCGTGGCGTAGAGGCGCTCGTACCACGGCCACATGCGGCTGGCCAGGTTGAGGCTCCCCTTCGTGAGGGGATCCTTCTGGCGCATGTAGGCGATGCCGCGGTCGACGGCCTTGCTGTCGTAGTCGCCCGTCTGGTTCAGGGACGCGATCGAGGCGGCGGTCAGCGCGAAGGAGACGCGCTCCTCGGCCCCATCGCCCGCCAGCTGGTACCGGAAGCCGCCGAAGTTGCGGTCCTCCCCTTTGTCCACCTGCAGCTTGCCGAGGTAGTCGATCGCCCCCTGGATGCAGTCGAAGTCGACGCGCAGCCCCGCCTCCTTCGCCGCGCGCAGCGACTGCAGCACGGTCACGGTCGTCGAGCCCTCGTGGCCGCCCTGCCCCGCCTCGAGCGTGTAGTACCAGCCGCCGCTCGGCTTCGCCTGCGAGAGCTCGAGCGCGTGCACGGCTCCCTGCAGCAGCGTCTTCAGCCGCGCGCGCTGGAACTCGTTGTCGGCGCCGAACGACATGCCGTACGCCATCGCGAGCGCCCACGTCGCGTAGCCGTGCTCGTGCACCTGCGACGCGTTGAAGCCGGGCTCGAAGATCTTCACGACGACGTGCGCGCCGGGGACCTTGCCGCACTGGCACTGCGTCGACTGCGCCTGCGTGAGGAGCCAGTCGAGCATGAGGCGCACCTGCGGGCCGTAGCGGTCGGTCCCCTCGTCGGCGGTGTGGCCGTTCGCCATGAACGCGAGCACGGCGAGCGCGGTCGACGCGACGGAGGGGAAGTGCTGCCCGTTCACGCGCTCGAGCGAGCCGTTCGTGCGCATGTGCGCCGCGAGGAAGGCGAGTGCCTTGTCGGCCATGCGGTGCGCCTGCTCGAGGTGCGGCGCGTCGCTGTAGCTCGTCGCCCCCTGCGGGTCGCGGTCGTCCCCGCGCGCCGGTGCGTGCGCCGTCGCGAGGGCGAGCGCGGCCGCGAGCGACGCGACGACGAGGATCGGGAGGCGGCTCATCGCGGCATTCCGCTCAGCGGTCGTGCGGCGACAGCTTGTTCACGCGCCGGAAGTAGAGCTCCATCCAGCGGCGGTAGCGCTGCGGGAACTCGTCGGCGTCGCGGCGCTGCAGGTCCTCCGCCACCTTCGGCGGGAGCATGCCCCAGCGGCCCTTCGTGTCCTTGCGCTCGAACTCGCCGGTCGCGCCCTTCGGCGGCGGGCGGTCGGCGTCGACCTGGTCGGGGCGCCCCTGGTCGGGCTTGCCCCCCTTCGGATCGCCGTCGCGGTTCTTCGGATCTTGGTTGCCGTCCTTGTCCTCGGGGTTCCCGCCCTCCTGCTCCGGCTTGCCGGAGTCGGGCTGCTTCTGCAGCTCCTGCGGATCCTGCGACTTCTCGCGCTGCGGAGCGTCGCCGTCCTGCGGGTCCCCTTCGCCCGGCTTGGGCTTGCCCTCGCCGCCGCCCCCGCCGCCCGACTGCTGCCGGCTCTTCGCCAGCTTGATCAGCTCCTCGATGCCCTGGATGACCGACTGCGACTTCGACTCGGTCTCCTTCAGCAGCTCCTCGATGCGCTTCTGGTTGGCGGCGAGCTCCTTCTCGACCTTGTCGGGCTGCGCGCCCGAGAGCAGCAGCGTGTCGACCTCGCGCATCGAGCGGCGGATGCGGACGATCAGCTGGCGCGCGCGCTCCTGGTCGGGGTCCATGCCCTGGGCCGGCGCGCACGGCGCGAACGCGCCCGCCGCCGCCAGCGCGGACAGCGCGACGGCGACCCGCTGCACCAGGCTCCTGGACATCTTGCGTCTCACGTTCGCTCTCCTCGGATCACGGCGCCGTCAATGGTCGCGCGCGGCGAGCCGGTTGACGCGCTGGAAATAGAGCTCCATCCAGCGCCGATAGCGGTGCGGGAACTCCTCGGCGTCGCGCCGCTGCAGGTCCTCCGCCACCTTGGGCGGCAGCATGCCCCAGCGGCCCTTGGTGTCCTTGCGCTCGAACTCGCCGAAGGCGCCCGTCGGCGGCGGGCGGTTCGCGTCGCGCTGGTCGGGGCGCCGCGAGTCGGGCTGGCCCGACACCGGATCGCCGTTGTCCGGCCGGGCGTCCTCGGGCTTCGCGCCGCCCGGCTTCTCCTGCTCCGACTTGGGCAGTCGCTGGAGCTCCTGCGGATCCTCCGACTTCGAACGCGGCGGTCCGCCCGCGTCCTGCCCGTTCGGCGGGTCGCCGTCGGCGGGACGCTGCGCGGGATCCTGGCCGGAAGAACCCTTCGAATGGGACTGGTGACTCGCCGAGTCACAGCCGGCGCCCTGTCAGCCCTTCGAGAGCTTGATCAGCTCGTCGATGTCGGCGACCACCGACTGCGACTTCGCCTCGGTCTGCTTCAGCAGCTCCTCGATGCGCTTCTGGTTGGCGGTGAGCTCCTTCTCGACCTTGTCGGGCTGCGCGCCGGAGAGCAGGAGCGAGTCGACGTCGCGCATCGAGCGGCGGATGCGGACGATCAGCTGACGCGCGCGCTCCTGGTCGGGGTCCATGCCCTGCGCCGGCGCGTGCGGCGCGAACAGCGCGGCGGCCGCGAGCAGCAGCGCGCCGGTGCGCGCGATCCGGAACTTCGTCGCGTTCATCGCTTGTCTCCGCCGTCCTTCGGCTTCTCGCCTTCCGCGGGCTTCCCTTCGCCTTCCGGTTTCGTGCCGTCCTTCGCGTCGCCCTCGCCCTCCGCGCCGGGCTCGGTCTGCTGCTGCACGAGCGCGTCGAAGATGTTGGTGAGCTCGGTGTGGCGGTGGCCGAGGCGCTCGAGCAGCTTCATGCGCGCCTCGTCGAGGTCGGGGTCGTT
Organism: Planctomycetota bacterium; assembly: GCA_036732755.1. Lineage (GTDB taxonomy): Bacteria > Planctomycetota > B15-G4 > B15-G4 > SIAN01 > DASRRB01. Next base: position 25,841 of record DAINBU010000047.1, on the reverse strand, counting down.
CGAATCGCCGGTCGCCGCCCGGAACGTCCGCACGTCCTGCAGCACGTCCTCTTCGAGGTGCTTCAGCAGCAGGAGCTCCGCGACCGGCGGGACGAGCGGCGACTTGCCGCCCGGCTGCTGCGGCGGCGGCGGGCCGCCGCCCCCCGGATCCTGCTTCTGCTGCTGGCGGCGCTTGAGCTCGTCGTCGAAGGCCTGCAGCAGGCGGTCGTAGCGGGCGACGACGTCGCTCGCGAGGATCTGCACGAAGGAGCCGGTCTCCTTCTCGCGCGAGTTGAGGCGCGTGCCGATCTCGTCGAGGTCGCCGCTGTTCTTCGCGAGGACCCACGGGAAGCTCGGCGAGCCTTCCTTCGCCACGCGGTCGTGGATGTCGTCGTTGTCCTTCTTGAGCGCCGCGGCGTCGTCGGCGAATTGCTGGACCTTCGGACGCAGGCGGCGCGGGAGCGTCTCGGCGCCGGCGCGGTCGGCGTCGACCTGCGCGATGCCGTCGTGCAGCGCCAGCGCGCGCTTGCGCGCGTCGGCGAGCTTCTCCTTGATGCGGAAGAGGATCTCCTCCGAGCGCAGGTTCTGGTAGCGCGTCTCCTCCTCGTCGAGCTTCTTCTCGAGCTCCTGGAGGTTCTTCTCCGCCTCGCGCTCCGACTGCTGCGCCTGCTCGCCGTCCTGCTCGTCGAGCTGCTGCTTGGCGCGGTCCATCGCGCGCGCCGCGGCTTCCGCCTGATCCTGCCCCTTCTGCTGGCGCTCCTTCATGCGCTGCATCAGGTCGCGCAGCTTCTCCTCGATCTTCTGCTGCTCCTCGGCGAGCTGCTTCATCTGCTGCTGCTGCGCGCCGGGATCCTTGTCCCGCTGGTTCTCGCCCGCCTTCTGCTTGGCGTCCTTCACCTGCTGCAGCGCCTGCTCGAGAGCCTCCTCGGCTTTCTGCTGCGGCTCGGCGGCGCCCTCCGGGTCGGAGCGCTGCAGCGACTGCGTCGCGTCGCGCATCTCCTGCCCGGCCTTGGCGAGCGACTGGTCGAGCTGCTTCTTGCCGGCGGCGTCGATGCTCGACTTCAGCCGCTCGGTCGCCGACTTGGCGTCCTGGCGCGCCTTCTCGGCCTCGCCGCGCAGGAAGTCCTGCCGGTTGGCGAGCCCCTGCTGCCGCTCGCGCGCCGCCTCGCCCGCCTTCGCGAGCGCGTCGCGCGCGGCGTCGAGCTGCCGCTTCGCCTCGCGCGCGGCCTCGAGCCCGTCTTTCAGATCGGGCAGGTCGCGGCGCGCCTCTTCGGGCTGCGCGCCCGCCTCCTTCGGCTCGGCGGCGAGCTCCTCGCCCGCCTTCGCGAGCTCCTGCGCCGCGGCGTCGACCGCCTTGGTCGCCTCCTGCTCGGCGGCGGCCGGCTGGCCCTGGGCCGCCTTCTTCTCGGCGCGCGCGCGCAGCGCCTCGGCGATCTGCCGGGCCTGCTCGGCGAGCGCCGGCTCCGTCTTCGCGAGATCGCCGAGCTGCTTGTCGAGCTCGGCGCGCGCCGCCTCGCCCGGCGCCGGCGCCTTCGGCGCGGCCCGCAACGCGTCCTCGAGAGCGCGCTTCGCCTCGGCGAACTTCGCCTCGACCGCCTTCGCGCGCACGTCCGCGTCGGCGCGCGCGGCGGCGTCGGGATCGGCCGGCTCGCGCGCGGGCTCGTTGGCGCCCTCCTTCGCCGCGTCCTTGCCGTCCTTCGCGTCCTTGCTCCCGTCGGCGGCGTCGGCCGCCTCCACGAGCGCCTGCTCGACCTGACGCAGCCGGTCGGCGAGGTCGGGCGCCTTCTGCTCGATGTCGGTGCGCGTCTCGTCGAGGCGGCGCGCCGCCTCGCGCAGCTCCTCGGGCCCGCCCTTGCGCGCCGCCTTCGCGGCCTGCTCGAGCGCCTGCGCCGCGTCGCCCACGCGCGCGCGCGCCTGCTTCTCGAGCGCGTCGACGACCTCGCCCTGCGCCTGCGCGAGCTGGTCGAGCCGCTGCTCGAGCTCCTCGCTCTCGCGCGAGCCCGCGGTCGCGGCGGCCTTCGCCTCGTCGGCCGCCTCCTTCTCGAGCTTGCGCTGCTTCTCGAGGAGGTCGGAGAGCGTCTTCTCGAGGCGCTCGAACGCCTTCTGCTCGTCGCCGGTCGCGTCCTCGGTCTTCTCGCGCAGCCGCTTCTCGGCGAACCGCAGCTCGCGCGCGTCGGCGCGCGTCTCGCGCAGCTGCTTCAGCTTCTCGTCGACGTCGGTGAGCTTGCGCTCGTCGAGCAGGACCTTCAGCACGTCGTTCAGGTCGTTCAGCAGCCGCTCCTGCTGCTCGAACGTCTGCAGGCTCGAGTCCTTCAGCTTGCGCAGCAGGTCGTCCTTTCGCGCTTCCAGTGCTCTCGAGTCGATCTCCGCGATCGACTTGCGCAACAGCTCGGCCTTGTGGCTGTTCCCCTCCTGCTCGAGCTTCGCGGCGAGCCGCTCCATCCGCTTGCGCAGCGAGGAGAGGCGGTCGAAGACCTGCGACTGGTCGTTCAGCAGGCGCTCGCGGTCGCCGTCCCCGTCGCCCCCGCCGATCATCGCCGGGGAGCGCACGCAGAGCAGCGCGAGCAGCAGTGCCGCGCCCGTCGCGCGGCGGACCGGCGAACCCATCACGACTCGCTCCATGGCGAACTCCTCGGCGACCCGCTCGCGGTCACTTGCCCGGCTCGGCGCCCTTGCCCGCGCCGCCCCGGCTCTGCTGGTTGATCTCGCCCTGGTCGCGGACGAGGCCGCGCCACAGGTCGAGGATCTCCTGGAAGTCCTCCCACTGCTCCATGCGCTCGAGCAGCTTGACGTAGTCGGAGATCACCTCGCGCTCGGCCTCGCCCGCCTGCTTCAGCAGCGCGAGGCGGTCCTCGACGCGGCCGCTCACGCGCGCGCCGCGCAGTGATTCGAGCGCCTTCTGCGCGTGGAGCTCGCTCGCCTGCATGCCGAGGTCGAGCATCGCGATCAGGTTCCCGAGCTGCTGCAGCTCGCCGAACTCGCCCTTGGCGTTGGCGGCGGCGAGGTCGGAGAAGGGCGTGAAGTCGAACGACGGGCCGAGCTTGACCTCCTGCAGGCGCGCGAGGAGGAAGGAGAGCACGCGCTCGGCCGGCGGCGAGCCGTCGAGGCGGTTCAGGACGAACTCCTGCGAGACGTCGGCGAGGTCGCGCGCGATCTGGCGCGCGCTGCCGACCACGCGCCCCTGCTCGACCTCGAGCGCGGTGAGCTCGCGCGCCTCGATGGCGTCGCCGCCCTGGCCGGTGAGCATCGCCTCGAGGCCGGAGAGGCGCTCCTCCTGCGACTTCTTGGCGGAGGTGACGTTCTGCTTCACGCGCAGCTGGCGGTCGGCGATCTTGCGCATCTTCTCGCCGTCGCTCACGACGTCGACGCGGCGCGAGAGGGTCGCCGTCTCGTTGGGCGAAAGCGTGCCGGGCGGGTCCTCGCGGTTGTCGAGCGCGGTCGCCACGTAGTTGAGGCTGTCGCCCTCGTTCATCGCCTCCGCGACCGGGAGCGCCCCCTCCTTCTTGGTCTTGGGAAGCGTGAGCTCCTTCAGGTCGAGCACGCTGTCGAGGAGCGCCGACTCGCCGGTCGGGACGAGCGGGTCGGGCCGCGGGCTGCCCGGGCCGAGCAGCGCGGCGAGGCGCCCGTCCTTCTCCCCGCTGCGCACCAGCGCGAGCGTCACCTTCGTCACGCCGTAGTCGTCGTCGACCAGCAGCCGGAACGGCACGACGCCGTGCGGCGTGACCTCGAGGTCGGAGACGGCCGGCCGCGCCACGTCGACCGTCGGCTTGCGATCCGCCAGCACGGTCAGCGGATAGTCGAGCGGCTGCAGGTTGCGGAAGCCGTTCTTGGCGGTGAGGTGGAGGTTGAAGGTGCCGGTCTCGGTCGCGACCAGCGAGGCGTGCCAGGTGGCGGCGTCGGACGGATCCTGGGTCAGGGGCCTCGTCGTCCCCGGGTCGTTGTGGAGCGTGAGCGTCCCCTCGCTCACGTCGCCGACCGTCTTCACGTCGAGGTCGATCTTCGTGCCGGCGGGGACGGCGAACTCCTGGCGCTCCTCGCGCGACGGCGCGCGCCGCGTGTACGCGGGCGGCGTGAGCGTCGCGACCAGCTTCTCGACGGACGGCGCCGGCGCGACCACGACCTGCAGCGGCGTGCCGCTGCCGGGATCGTCACCGCCCTCGGCGTTGAGCTCCATCCCGCGCGCGGTTTGACGGAAGCGGTAGAGGAACTCGCCCGCGGCGCCCTCCTTGGGCGCCATGCGGAACTCCTCCTTGCCGGCGCGCCCGCTTTCGCGCACCACCAGCAGCACCTCGTCGGGGACCGTGCCGCGCGCGACCACCGTGACCGGCAGGCTCGCGCCGCGCGCGATCGTCACGCGCCCGTCGCCATCGCGCTCGACCCGGAAGTGCGGCGCGTCGCTGGCGACCACGTCGAGCGAGAGGTGGGTGCGGCGCGGCCAGTCGAGGTCGGCGCCGAAGAGGCGCGCCACGAAGATGCGCGCCTCCGCGCCGCGCGCGATCGAGTAGCCGCCGATGACCACCGCGAAGCCGCCGGAGAGGAGGGCGAGGCGGCGCAGCAGGCGGCTGTCGAAGATGGCGGAGAAGTCGAGGGCCGCGCCGCGCGCCTCGACGTCGCGGCGCCACGCCTCGAGCAGCTCCGGCGAGACGTCGGCGGGGAGCGCGGCCTTCCCCTCGAACTCGACCATCGACGCGAGCGCGCCGTCGAGCGCGCGGTGGCGCTTCTCCACGGCGAACGCCATGTCCATCGTCCCGATGCGGCGCGCCAGCGGCCGGCCGATCAGGACCACCAGCCGCCAGACGAAGAGGCACAGCGCGACGAAGAGCACCGAGCGGCGCACCGCGAGCGGCAGGTCGAGGAAGCGGTCGGCGCAGTACTGCACGACGAGGAAGGCCGCCACCTCCGTCGCGAGGCGCAGCGACCCCGCCAGCAGCAGGCGGCCGCGCAGCCGCGTGAGCAGGGTCGAGAGCTTCGAGGTGAGCGGAGCCGCCATGCGAGTCGCGTCTTCTCAGCGCTGGAGGATCGGGAGGTAGCGGAACGGGGTCTGGAGCACGATCAGCGCGACGGCCGTCGCGAAGTTCGCCCCGGGCCCGTACGGATTGGGCCACGAGCCGTCCGACGCCTGGCCGTAGTCGCCGCCCTGCTCGAGCAGCTCGCCGGAGACGTGCTGCCAGTACCTCTTCCAATAGGGGTGGCCGTTCTCGAGGTTGCCGGTGATGAACATCGCCTGGACCGCGTAGTAGTGTCCGTACCAGTAGAAGAAGTGGCAGCGCCACGGCGGCCGGGAGACGCGCTCCATGCTCTCCTCGAGGAAGGCGAGGCTGTCGCGCAGGCTCTTCGTGTCGTACTCGGCCGCGTGGTAGAGCGACGTGATGCCCGCCGCCGTCAGGGCGAACGACGAGCGCGACATGTCGCCCTCCTCCTGGTACTGATATTTGAAGGCGCCCTTCCCCATCATGTAGTAGTCGTCGGGCCCCTGCATCCACGGCGTGGATTCGTCGTGCACCTGGCTGTCGCGGACGTACTGCACCGCGCTCTTGATGGTGTCCTTCGAGACCTTGATCCCGACGTTGCGCGCGGCGCGCAGCGCCATCAGCTGGCAGACCGTGATCGACATGTCCGATTCGAGGGCGAACGGCTCGTAGCGCCACGACCCCTTCGCGTTCTGCGAGCTGACGATCAGGTCGACCGCCTGCTGCAGCTTGGCGCGCACGTCGCCGCGGTTGGTCTGGCCGAACACCTCGGCCAGGAAGAGCGTCCCGAACGCGTGGTCGTACATGCGCGTGTGGTGCGCGGTGATGAAGCCCTGGTCGTTCACCTGGCCGAGCAGGAAGGTGATCGCGCGGTCGAGCGTGCGCCCGTACTTGCCGCGGTCGGGCAGGTGGCCGCCGGCGAGGAACGCCATGCCGCACAGCGCGGTGACGCCGACGTGCGGGACCCTCAGCTCCTGGACGCGGTACTCCTGGTTCAGCTTGAAGCCGACGTCGCCGAGCCAGGAGCCGTCCTTCTGCTGCGCCTGCGCCAGGTAGTCGAGCCCGCGGTCGACCGACGCGACCAGGCGGGGCGTGATCTCCTCGCTGCCCTGCGGCGGTGCGGCGGCGGCCGGGAGCCCGGCGCCGAGCGCGGCCGCGGCGAGCAGGAGCGCGCTGATCGTCCGGATCATGTTCATCTCCAAGCCAGCACCTGCAGCTGGGTGTCCTGGCGGAGCACCACCCAGTCGCCGCACCGGACCACGTCGTCGCGTTCGCCGGCCCGCCCCTTCTCGAAGCGCTCGCGGTCGAGCAGCCGTCCCGACTCCTCGTCGACGAGAAAGAGGTCGGAGCCGCAATTCCCACCGTACTGCATCGTCGTCGCGAAGAGCAGCGTCGTCCCCTTCCGGAACATCCGCTCGGGCGTGTAGCACAGCAAGGTGCTCTTCGGCAGGTCATAGGATTGGCGCCACATCGGCTTCCCGTTCCCCGCGAGCAGCGATAGCGAGAAGAAGGTGTCGCCCTTGCGGAACTCCCCGAATCCGAGCACCCGCACGCGCGACTCCTCGCCGACCATGCGGCAGACGCGCGCCAATTCGGAGATCTCCGCAGGCAGCGGCGTCGGGTCGCCCGTTCGCGCGCCGTCGCGCGGATCGACCAGCGCGACGGCCGCGTTCGGCGGCGTCCCGCCGTAGATCGCGAGTCCCTCCGCGACCGGCAGGATCCAGCGCAGCTTGTACTGCAGCGGGAGCATGTCGAACTCGAACGCCTTCCCGCCGTCGTCGAGCTTCCAGCCGACGAGGCGCGCGACGCCGCCGAGGCGACTGCTCGCGGTGCTGCCGCTCGACGGCAGCGCGAGCACGCCCACGTCGGGCAGCAGCAGCGGCACGGTCGCGCCCGACACGAACGGGCGCGGCTCGAGCCGGCGCGCGCCGCTCACGACGTCGAACACTTCCGCCGTCTGCGTCGAGCGCAGGTAGCTCGAGACGACGCACAGGTCGCCCTGCGGCAGCAGCTGGCCGACGCGCGTGTCGATGCCGGCGAGCGCCGCGGTGAAGAGCTCGACGCCGGTGCGCGGCTCGAAGGCGGCGATCGCCGCGGGCGGCGGATCGCTCCCCTCCTTGGGAGGCGTGGAGAGCGTGACGAGGACGACGCCGCCGCCGGCGCCGACGTCCTGGACCGTGCGGTCGAACGTCCGGCTCCACAGGGGCAGGCCGCTCCGCACGTCGAACGCCTCGAGCTCGACACCGCGGCGCAGGACGATCGCGCCGGCGCAGTGCACGAGGTTCATCGCCGACTCGGCACGCCGCGCGTTCGGGAGCGTGATCGTCCAAGCCGTCTCGAGCGACGGCACCTTCACGAGCGAGATCGCGACCTGCGGCCCGGGCTCGCGCAGCAGGACGCCGCCGAGGTCTTCGGGCAGCGGCTGCCCGCGCACCGCGCGGTCGAAGCGGTCGCCGACGCCGAACAGGAAGGCGTTGTCGCCGACCTCGCGCGAGCCGACGCGCTCGAGCGTCTCGCCGCCGGTCGACGGGGGCGCCGTCTCGGGGTGCGCGAGCGCCGCGAGGTCGTCGGGGATCGAGGTGTCGCCGCCTCCGCGCGCGAGGCGCGTCGCCAGCGTGCGCGCGAGCGCGAGGTTGCCGAGGTCGCGCGCGGCGCGCGCGAGCTCCGCGAGGGTGGCGCGCGCGACCTCGCCGCCGGCGCGACCGCGCAGCAGCTCGGCCCCCGCCGCGATCGCCTCGCCCGGCTGCTGCTTCGTCCGCAGCAGCTCGAGCTCCTTGGCCGCGTAGGCGGGCGCCGACTTCGAGCTCGGGAAGCGGCGCAGCAGCAGGCCCAGCCGCGCCGCGTCGCCGGCGGCGGCCGCCGCCGCGAAGGTGCGCTCGGCGTCGGCGTCGTAGGCGGCGCGCAGCTCCGGGCCGGCGCGGGCGAGCAGCGCGTCGACCGCCGCCTGCGCCGCGCTCGCGGAGTCCTGCTCGAGCAGCGGCTCCGACGGGAAGTCGCACTGCACGCGCTGCAGCTCGGCGAGCGCTTCGGCGTACTGGCCGGCCGCCTCGCGGTGCTTGGCGAGCTCGAAGGCGACCCAGATCCCGAGCGCGACCGGACGCGGCGAGAGCTCCGGGATGTTGATGCGAGCCGCGGGAAAATCGTCGCGCAGGCGCGTGAGCCAGCGGATCGCGCGCGGGTCCTTGGGGTCGGTGGCGCACTCGGTGAGGAGCGTGCGAACGATCTGCGCGCGCGTCTCGCTGTCGTCGGCGATCTGCTCGGCCTCGACCAGCGCCGCCTCCGCGTCGGGCAGCTTGTGCACGGCGAGCATCGCGTGCGCCTCGTCGCGCAGCACGTCGCAGCGGATCGCGCGCGTGCGCGCGACCGCGTCGGGCGACGCGCCGGCGGCGAACTCGAGAGCGCGCGCGAGCGTGCGCGCCGCCTGCGCGAACTGGCCCGACTGCCGCTCGAGGCTGCCGATGCGCACCAGGAGGTCGAGCGACTCGCCGCGGCGCGCGCGCTCGGCCTGCAGCGTCGCGAGCGCCTCGGCCGGGTCGAAGTTCACGACCACCGCCTCGCGCCCGGTCACGAGCACCATGTCCTGGAACGCGAGCAGGTTGCCGCCGCTCTGCTCCGGCCACTCCTCGCGCCGCAGCTCGACCAGCCGGTTGCTCGACGAGGCGTCGAGGACGACGAGCTGGTTCGGCGTCGGCACCCAGACCTCGTTGCGCGTGACGAGCCCGCTGCCGACCACGTCGAGGGCGAGCGGGCCGTTGCCCGAGCAGGTCGCGTCGACGCGCCCGTCCTCGATGCGGATCGCGGCGACCGTCCCGCTGTTCGCGACGAAGGCGCGGCCGCCGGTCGCCCCGATCAGCCACGAGCTCGGCCACGGCCGGCGCGTCTTGAGCGAGAAGTCCCAGCGCAGCTTCCCGGTCGACGGCTCGAAGGCGAACACCTTCTGCGAGTCGTTCGGCGTGACCAGGACGAGGCCGTCGGCGCAGAGCGGGCCGCGGTTGTTCCACCACACCGCCCGGGGCTTGTTGCGGAAGTAGTTGTCGGGCTGGTCGATCTTGATCGCGTCGTAGGCCGCGAGCCAGCGCAGGTCGCCGAAGACGGCGTCGACCGCCGCGAAGAGGCCGAGGTTCGTCGAGCAGAAGATCGTGCCGCCCTGCACCGACGGCATCGACGCCGTGAACTCCTGGAACGGCATGTTGAACATCGAGAGCTCCTGCTGGCCGATCGCCAGCGGGACCGCGTAGATCAGGCGGCCGGTCCGGAGCTCGAGCGCGGCGAGGTAGGAGTTCACCCCGCCCTCGATGTAGTTGCCGAGCGCGAAGACGACGTCGTCGACGATGGCGGGAGGCGCCGCGACGTCGAGGCGGCGCAGCAGCGGCGAGCCGGGCGTCCGCTCGGCCTCGCGCCCCTTCGGGGTGAAGGGCCGCTGCTCCCACACGACGCGACCCGAGTCGGCGTCGAGCGCGACGAGGCCGCGCCACGGGCACGGGTCGTTGATGCGGAAGCGGTTGTAGCGGTTGCGCTCGGTCTGCGGCTGCGGGATCAGCAGGTTGGCGAGCACGATCCCGTCCGCGGCGGACAGCCCGGCGACCAGCGACCGGCTGAAGGTCGTCTCGTCGGCGCCGTCGGGCGGCGAGTACTCCGAGACCGGGACGTAGTCGCTCGGGTCGAGGAGCTGCGCGCCCTCGTGCTCCCAGACCAGCGTGCGCGCCAGCAGGTCGTAGCAGCGCACCGTCAGCGTGTTGTTGACGTAGAGGCGGTCGCCGAGCCGGATCGGCTGGATCGGCATCGAATGCGGCTGCGCGGCGAGCGGCGACTGCAGGCCGCGGAAGCGCGCGTTCTCGGTCTGCAGGTTGTAGCCGTCCTTGAGCGAGAGCGGACGGCGCGGCGGCTCCGCGAGGCGGGAGCGCGGCGCGTCGCCGCCGAAGGTCGGCCACGAGTCGTCGCGCGCGGGGGGCGGCGCGAGCTGCGTGTTGGCGAGGAACTCGTCGAGCGGCCGCTCCCGGCCGGCCACGTCGACGCGCCCGCCGGCGGGAACGGCGTCGGCCCGCCCCTCGCTCAAGGCGGCGATCGCGCGCGCCTCGGCGGCGAGCGCGGCGCGCGGCGCCGCGTCGGCCGCGCTCCCGGAGCCCGGCGCAGAAAGGAAGTCGAGGGCGCGCCGCGCCGTCATCGCGGCGATCTCGCGCGCGCCGCGCTCGCGGGCGAGGCGCGCCATGGCGAGCAGCGCCTGCTGGCCCACCAGCGCCGTCGCGTAGCGGCGCGCCACCGCGCGCAGCGCCGCCTCGTCGCGGTCGGCGGCGGCGCGCTCGAACGCGGAGCGGCCGTTCAGCTCGGCCAGCTTCTCGTAGGCGACGCGCACCTCGGCCGGCGCGTTCATCAGCTCCCAGCGCGCCCATTCGGCCGCGCCGGCGTAGCGCTCGTCGGCGACCGCGCTGGACCGGCGGCGGCGCGGGCCGCCGTCGTCGCGCTCGTCCTCGTTGCTGCCGGCGACCTGGACGACGTAGCCGCCGAAGTCGTCGAGCACCTGCTGCAGCGCGCGCACCGCCGGGACGATCGCGCGCTCGGAGAGGAACTTGTGGTAATGGTCGAGCAGCTCGCGGACGTTGGCGTTCGCGCGCGGCTGGAAGTTGCGGAAGACCTTGCGGTCGGGATCGAACTTGAAGTCGGGATCCCGCATCGCCTCCCAGCCGCGGAACGAGTCCTGGGCGGGCGCCGGCGCCGCCGCGGCGGCCAGCGCGAGCGCCGCGAGGCCGCGCCTCGGCAACGCACGCAGCGGCCGCCGTACGGCGGCTCGCGCAGGCACGGGCGGCGTCGACTCCGGGTTCACAGCAGGTTGAACTTCTTCCGCAGCGCCCATTCGGCGGCGAGCAGCGCGACGACCGAGAGGAGCACCCAGGCGCGGTCCCACAGGTCCTTGCGCTCGGTGCGCACCGGCACGCGCCGCGACTCGCCGGAGAGCCCCGCCAGCAGCGCCGGCAGCTCGTGCAGGCCGACGCACTTCCCGCCGGTCGCCTGCGCGATGCTCTCGAGACGCGGCCGGTCGAGGGCCGGATTCACGAATTCGATCATCGGGACCTGCACTTCGAGCGTTCGCTGCGACAGCTTCTTGCCCGCCTGCGCCGCGTCCTCGAGCCACAGCCTCCAGACGCCCGGCGCATCGGCGCGGAGCGTCTTCTGATAGCTGCCGTCCGGCTGCTTCCGCGCCACCTGTTTCTCCGGGGCGCGGTCGAGCCGCTGCAGGTGGAAGACCTGCTCCTCGGCGCGCGACGGGCGGAAGTCCTCGTCGAAGACCCGCACCGCCACCTCGACCGGCTCGCCGAGGTTGTAGCGCTCCTTGTCGGTGTGGAGCTCGAAGCGCTTGTCGGAGCTGCGCAGCTTGGCGATGGCGACGTCGCGGATCGCGGCGCGCCAGAACCGTTCGGTGTAGCGGTCGGCGTAGGGCATGCGCCAGCGCCACGTCTCGTCGACGCCGACGAAGAGCGTGCGGCCCGACGGGACGCGCGTCGCCGCCATCAGCACGTGCGGGCCGAAGCGGTTCACGTTGCGCGGATGGACGAGGATCGTCTCGGCACCCGGCTTCGCGCGCCGCACCGGGAAGTACCACCACATGCCGGGCAGGCCGTACTCGGGGTCCTCGAGCAGCTTCCGGTTCATCGGAAGGTTGGTCTCGAGCGTGACGATGCGGTGCGGCAGCTCCCAGTCGGGCAGGTGCGGCCGGAAGACGCCACGGTCCTGGACGTTGGAGCGCTCCTCGTCGGGGTCGCCCACCTCGACCGGCAGGATGTCGGCGATCGGCCCCTCGCGGTAGTCGCGCGGCGAGTGGAGCTGGCCGGCCACCATGATGAAGCCGCCGCCGAGCTCGACGAACTCCTTGATCTCCTTCAGGAGGTCCTCGGTCGAGGCGCGCGTCTGGAACGAGTCGATCTCGTCGGGCGCGACGTCGCCCAGGATGATCACGTCGTACTGGAACAGGTCCTTGCGGGTCGGCGGGAAGCGCGTGAGGGCGGGCACGTCGGGGTGCGTGCTCTCCTGGATGAAGTCGGCGCTGGCCGAGGTGAGGAGGCACTGCACCTTGACGTTGGGCGCGCGCAGCAGGATGTCCTTCAGGTAGCGGTACTGCCAGCGCGGCCGCCCCTCGACGTAGAGGACCTTGATCACCTCGGGCTGCACGCGCAGCGAGATCACGCGCACGTTGTCGTCGGTGAACTGCTCGCCGGTCCGCGGCGGGATCTTCACCTCGAGCCGGTAGTCGCCCTCGCGCGCCGGCTTGAAGTAGACCGTCTCCGACTGCTGGCCGCCGCGCGCCGACAGCGTGAAGGACTGGCGCACGACCTCGGAGCCGCCCTGCTTGTCGGTCACGACGACCTCGGCCGGCTCGCCGTCGAAGCCGCGCGCCGAGAGCGAGACCTCGATCGGCACGGTCTCCTCGACCATCGCCGCGTCGGGCGCGTCGACCGCGAGGATCGCGACGTTGCGCGGCTCGCTCGGGTTGCCGACCGCGACCGCGTGGATCGGGATGCCGTCGGCGGCGGCGAGCGCCGCCACCTCCTGCGGGTCCTTGCCCTGGTTGCTCTGCCCGTCGGTCAGCACGACCAGCGCGGAGAGCGACTTGTGGCGCAGCTCGGTGAGGACGGCGAGCAGCCCGTCCCCCACCGCCGTCGCGCCGCGCGCCGGGTCGTCGGAGCCGCGCAGCACCTCGTCGACCGAGGCGACCGGCCGCGTCGTCGTCGCGAAAGCGTAGAGGCGCGGGTCGACGCGCTTGCCGAGCTCGGCGACGAGGTCGACACCCTGGCGCTTGAGCACGCGCTGGACGATCTCGCCGCGCGGCAGCGCGCGCACCTCCTCCTCGGAGACGCCCGCCGCCTTCGCGAGCTGCGCCGCGAGGTCGTCGCCGTACTCCTCGGAGCGGTCCATGCTGAGCGACTCGTCGATCACGATGCCGACGGTCGAGCGGTTGACCGCGTAGACCTTGCTCTCGCTCACCGGCTGGAAGATCACGCCGAGCAGCAGCGCGACCGCGCCGAAGCGCAGCGCGCCGAGCAGGAACTTGGCGCGCGGCGACGCGCTCTCCCCCTCGCGGCGGTAGATCGCGCTGACGAAGAGCACGAGCAGCGGGACGATCACGAGCACGACCACCCACGCGGGCGGCGCGCCCGGGAAGGCGAGCTGCCGGCTCACGCTCTCCGCCGCCGCCTGCACCGCCAGCGGGCCCGTCACGACGTGTACCTCCCGAAGCGCCACGCGAGGACCATCTCGAGGACGACCAGCGCGAGCAGCGCGAGCGCGAGCCGCTTCCAGATCTCGCCCTGCCGCTCCGGCTCCTTGGAGCCGTTCTCGATCGAGATCTCGCGCCCGTAGCTCGCGATGGCGACGCGGTCGAAGACCGACGTCGCCTGCTGCTGGTCGAGGAACTTGAGCTCGCTCTCGCGCGCGTCGACGTTCACCGCGTAGAGCTCGCGGAGCGGCGCGTCGTCGCCTCCGTACGTGACGTCGAGGGAGTAGATGCCGGGCACCCGCGTCTCGGGGAAGACCGGCAGGCGGTACTCGCCGCGCACCGCGGCGCGCGGCAGGTCGCCGAGCGGCCGCGCGCGCCCGTCCGGCGTCGTCATCGCCGCGGTCGCGGGCGGCAGGAGGACGCTCTTCGCGATGGCGGCGCCGACCGTGAGGTCGTGCTCGCCGGGATCGCGGACGGCGAGGAAGTTCAGCATGTCCCACACGAGCGGGAAGAAGGCCGAGGGCGTCCGCGAGAAGAGCGACCAGTCGTCGGCCGCCCCGCTCACGGCGCTCCAGAGCGTGCGGCCGCGCCCGACGCGGTGGTCGACGAGCGCGGGCGCCTGGTTGTTCTCGAAGCGCAGCACGACGCGCGTGTCGCGCGGCAGCGCGGCGTCGGCCTCGGGTGCGAACGGCCAGTAGGCGAAGACGGGGCTGCGCAGGAAGCCGCGCCGGCGGTCGTCGTTGAAGGTGCGGACCGCCGGGTGGAGCTCGTCGGCGATCTCGAGCCGGAAGTAGTTGTCGGGGCTGTTGAGCGTCGTCGTCTGCGGCGACCACGGCGTGCCGGCGGGCTTGTCGGCGAGCCGCATCGCGAGCAGCCCGCTGCCGTCGCCGCGGAAGAGGTGCTCGTTGTATTTCTCGGGGAGCACCTTGTCGCCGAGGAAGAAGAGCGCGCCGCCGCCCGTCTCGACGAAGGTCTGCAGCTCGGGCAGCACCTTCTGCGGGTCGATCTCCGGCACGTTCACGAAGACGACCGCGTCGTACTTCGAGAATTCGGGCCGCGCCTGCGTCAGCTCGTACCACGGCACGACGGTCGGCTCGAACCAGCGCCGGTAGTCCTCGGAGGGGTCCGACTCGCCGAACCTCGGGTCGAGCACGAGCACCACGTTCCACGCGTCGCCGCCGAGGCGGTCGTCGGTGCCGCCCGGCTTGCCGTCGACGACCAGGATCGGGAGCCCCTGCTTGACCGGGATCCGCATGAAGCGCGCGTCGTCGTCGGCGAGCTCGTCCTCGTCGAGGCGGAACTCGACGCCGACGTCGCCGGGCTGCGCGCAGGTGTAGTAGATCTCGGCGGTCGCCTTCCCCTCCGCGTCGAAGGTGAAGGTCTTCTGGAACTCCTTGTCGCCGATGCGGAAGCGGCCGGCGCCGCTCGGCATGCGACCGCTGCGCGCGACGGTCGCGGTGAAGCGCATCGACTGGCCGACCAGCGCGAGCGGGTCGCTCGCGCGCAGGTCGGTGACGGCGAGGTTCTCCGGCGGGAGCGTCCCGTCGGAGAGGTTCACGAGGTGGAGCCGCGACTGCTGCGAGAGGCGCTGCAGCTTGCCGAGCGTGGTCGCAGTCCCCTCCCCCGCCGCCGGCGCGCCGTCGCGCGGGGCCGCCGCGGCCGGAGCGGCCGGCGCTGCCGCGGCCGGCGCCCCCGCGCGCGCCGACTCGTCGAAGGTGCGGCGCTGGAAGTCGCTGATCAGCCAGATCTCCGGCGCGGCCGGGATCTGCTTCAGGAGGTCGTCGAGGAGCAGGTCGAGCGTGCGCCCGAGGTCGGCGGGCTCGTAGGTCGGGCGCTGCAGCGCGGCGAGGCGCCGCTCGAGGTCGGCCGGTCCGCCGCTCACGACCAGGAGCTGCGGCTCGCGCGAGAGCGTCACGAGCGAGACGCGGTCGCCGCGCTCGAAGTCGAGCGAGCCGGCCAGCCGGCGACACTGCTCGAGCGCCGCCTGGAACTGCGTCGTCGCGCCGACGTGGCGGCTCATGCTGTAGGAGTCGTCGACGACGACGACGACCTCGCGGCGCGGCTCGGCCAGGTTCGCGAGCAGGCTGTCGGCGCCGAAGTAGGGCCGCGCGAAGACGAGCGCGAGCACGACCGGGATCGCGCAGCGCAGCAGCAGCAGGAGCAGGTTCTCGAGCTCGAGCCGCTTCCTCTTCTTCTTGTAGGCCGCGAGCAGGAAGTCCATCGCCGCCCACGGCACGGTGCGGTAGCGGCGGCGGTTGAGCAGGTGGATGACCAGCGGGACGACGGCGAGCGCGGCGAAGCCGACCAGCGCCGGGTGCAGGAACGCGAGCAGCGTCATCGGCGCGTCGCCCGGCGCGCGCGCCGCGACAGGATCGCGGTGAGCGGCTTGTCCAGCGACACGCTGGTGTCGATCGACTCGAAGTCGACGCGCTCCTTCAGGCAGCCCCGGCGCAGTTCCTTGCGGAAGTTCGCGAGCGCCTCGAGGTACTCGCCCTTCATCGCGCGCGGGTCGACCCGCAGCTCGCCGCTGTTCTCGAGCCCGACGAACTTGTACTGCGTGTTGCGCGCGAACTCGAAGGTGAGCTCCTCGGGCGTGAGGAGCTGCAGCAGGAGCACGTCGTGCTTGCGGCTGCGCAGGCGCGCGAGCCCCTTCAGCGTGTCGGCCACCGGCGCGAAGAAGTCGGAGATCAGCACGATCAGGCTGCGCCGGTGCGTGCGCTCGGCCAGGTCGTTCAGCACCGGCAGCAGCGAGGTGCGCGTCTCGGCGGCGCGCGCGCCCGTCTCGAGCGTCTTCACGATCGAGCTGAGGTGCGCGGGGCGCGACTGCGGCTCGACGAAGTGGTGGACGCTGGTGTCGAAGAGCGCGAGCCCCGCCGCGTCGCGCTGGCGCAGCAGCAGCAGCGAGAGGGCTGCCGCCAGCAGCGTCCCGTACTGGTAGCGCGTGGTGTCGAAGCCCTCGGGGAAGCGCATCGAGCCCGACGTGTCGAGCGCGATCAGGCAGCGGAGGTTCGTCTCCTCCTGGTACTGCTTGATGAAGTACTTGTCGCTGCGCCCGTACACCTTCCAGTCGAGGTGGCGCAGGTCGTCGCCCGGCACGTACTCGCGGTGCTCCGCGAACTCGACGGAGACGCCGCGATAGGGGCTCTCGTGCGCGCCCTGAAGGAACCCCTCGACGATCAGCCGGGCCTTGACCTCGAGACGCCCGAGCCGATCGACGACCTTAGGATCCAAGTACCTTCGGGAGTCTTGCATCGGCGAGCGCTTCGCTCTGGTTCGGATCGACGCTCTGGAGGATGCGTTCGATCAGGTCGTCCGAAGTGATTCCCTCGGCCTCGGCGGCAAAGTTGAGCAGCACGCGGTGGCGCAGGACCGGCCGCGCGACCCAGCGGATGTCGTCCTCGACCACGCCTGGCCGGCCGGAGAGGGCGGCGCGCGCCTTGGCGCCGAGCACCAGGTACTGCGTCGCGCGCGGGCCGGCGCCCCACGCGACCGTCTCCTTGAGGAAGCCGGGCGCGTCGGGCTCGGTGCCGCGGGTGAAGCGGGCGAGCTTCATCGCGTAGCGGATCAGGTGGTCGCTCACGGGGACGCGGCGCACCAGCTCCTGCAGAGCGAGGATCTCCTGGCCCCCGACGACGCGCTGCGGCTCCTCGGGCGCCCCGGCGGTGGTCCGGCGCACGATCTCGAGCTCCTCGGCGGCGCTCGGGTAGCTGATCTTGATGTTGAACATGAAGCGGTCGAGCTGCGCCTCGGGCAGCGGGTAGGTCCCCTCCTGCTCGATCGGGTTCTGCGTCGCGAAGACGAAGAACGGGCGGGCCAGCTCGTAGCGCTTGCCGCCGATCGTGACCTGGAACTCCTGCATCGACTCGAGCAGGGCCGACTGCGTCTTGGGCGGCGTGCGGTTGATCTCGTCGGCCAGGATGATGTTCGCGAAGATCGGGCCGCGGATGAAGGTGAGCTCGCGCTGGCCGGTCGTGACGTTCTGCTGCAGGACCTCGGTGCCCGTGATGTCGGAGGGCATCATGTCCGGCGTGAACTGGATGCGGTTGAACGAGAGGCCGAGCGTCTTCGCGAGGGTCGAGATCAGCAGCGTCTTGGCCAGCCCCGGCACGCCGGTGACGATGCAGTGGCCGCGGGCGAACAGGGCGACCAGCAGCTGGTCCTTCACGTCGTCCTGGCCGATGACGACCTTGCCGAGCTCGGACTTGATGCGCTGACTGGCCTCCCCGAGCTTCTGCAAAAGAGTCGGGTCGGAACTGGTGTCCATCCGTGCGTCTCCGCGTTCCTGGCGGCGCGCGAGGCGCGCCCTCGAGCACCGCTCCACTATGCATCGACCGATCGGGAGGCGCAGGAAGAATCCGGGGGACCGGACGCGGCCGGCGTCCCGACCGTGCGGGTCAGGCGAGGATCGCCTGTACGACGCGACCGGCCACGTCGGTGAGCCGGAAATCGCGGCCGTTGTGGCGGTACGTGAGGCGGGTGTGCTCCATCCCGAGCAGGTGGAGGATGGTCGCGTGCAAGTCGTTGATGCTGACGCGATCCGTCACGGACTTGAAACCGATCTCGTCCGTCGATCCGTGGTGGACGCCGCCTTTCGTCCCGCCGCCGCAGAACCAGGTCGTGAACGCGTGCGGGTTGTGGTCGCGGCCGGCCTGCGTCGAGCCGGGCGGGCGCTGGACGACGGGCAGCCGCCCGAACTCGCCGCCCCAGATCACGAGGGTCGTGTCGAGGAGGCCGCGCTGCTTCAGGTCGGCGAGGAGCGCCGCGATCGGCTGGTCGGTCTCGCCCGCGAACTGGCGGTGGTTGCCGGCGAGATCGAGGTGACCGTCCCAGCTGCGCTCGTTCTCCTCGCCGCCTGAATAGAGCTGGACGAACCGGACGCCGCGCTCGACGAGGCGGCGCGCCATCAGGCACTGCTTCGCGAACGGGCCGCAGTGCGCGAGGTCGGTCCCGTAGAGGCGGCGGATCGACTCGGGCTCGCTCGTCCAGTCGAGCGCGTCGGGCGCCGCCATCTGCATGCGGTAGGCGAGCTCGAAGCTGCGAGTGCGCGCGTCGAGCTCGGGCTCGAGCGGGTGCTGCTCCTGGAAGCGGCGGTTCATGCGGCCGAGCAGGTCGAGCGTGCCGCGCTGGTCGCCGTCGCTCTCGTCGGCGGGTCGCACCAGGTCGTCGAGCGGCGGCCCCTGCTGGTTCAGCGCGGTGCCCTGGAAGACGCCGGGCAGGAATCCCGACGACCAGTTCTGCGCGTAGCCCTTCGGCAGGCCGCGCCCCTTCATGTCGGTCATGACGACGAATGCGGGGAGGTTCCTGCTCTCGCTGCCGAGCCCGTAGGTGACCCACGCGCCGACCGACGGGAAGCCCATGCGCGACATGCCGGTGTTGATCTGGAAGAGGGCGGGCGAGTGGTTGTTGGTCTCCGTGAAGCACGAGTGGACGAACGCGATGTCGTCCACGTGATGGGCGAGGTTCGGGAAGATCTCGCTCACGAACGCGCCCGATTCGCCGTGCTGCGCGAAGGTGAACGGCGACTTCATGAGCGGCCCGACCTCCTTCGAGAAGAAGCCGGTGGTCGGCTCGAGGCCGGCGAGCGGCTGGCCGTCGCGCTTGGCGAGCTCGGGCTTCCAGTCCCACGTGTCGACGTGGCTCGGCCCGCCGTTGATGAAGAGCCAGATCACGCTCTTCGCGCGCGGCGCGAAGTGCGGCGGCTTCGCGGCGAGCGGGCCCGATTCGGTGCTCGAGGGACCGTCACGCGGCGTTCTCGCGGGAGCCGGAGCCGGCCGCGCGTCCGCCTCGCTCTCGAGCAGGTGCGCGAGTGCGAGCAGGCCGAAGCCGTTGCCGGCGCGGCGCAGCATTTCGCGGCGCGACGGCAGGCGCGGCGACGGCTGCTCGGGCACGGATTCCGGCACGCTCGCCCCCCGGGGTGGCCGACGGAACGCGGAACATCACGCGATCGGGCCGCGAAACTCTACTCGACGTAGACGAACTCGTGGGCGCCGAAGAGCGCCTGGCAGAAGTCGACGCGCGCCAGAGCGTCGGCGGGCGCGCGCCCCTCGGCTGCGATCCGGCCCGCCTGCTCGGCGAGGAAGGCGGTCGCGTCGGCGAGCTCCTCGGCCGTCGGCGCGCGCTGGAACGCGAGCGCGTATGCGCCGCGCACGAAGTCCGTGGGGTCGGGCCGGTCGTCGAGCCGTCGCGCGAACGACGCGGACCAGTCGCGCACGACCGGATGGTTCATGAGGAAGAGCGACTGCGGCGCGACCGTGGTCACCTGGCGGCGGCCGACGCCCGAGAGCGCGTTGGGGGCGTCGAAGAGCGAGAGCATCGGGACGAGGCGGCTGCGCTTGACGAAGAGGTAGACGCTGCGGCGCGGCTCGGCGACGTCGTGCGCGCTCCCGTCCTTTCGGCGCGGGTCGAGCCGGCCGCTCACCGCGAGCATCGCGTCGCGCACCGCCTCCGCCTCGAGACGGCGCGCCGCGTGGCGCGAGAAGAGGCGCTCCTCGGGGTCGGCGGCGCGCACCGCCTCGTCGCCGCCCGCTTCGAGGTAGACGCGGCTCGTCGCGAGCAGGGCGACGACGTGCTTCACGCTCCAGCCGCTCTCCACCAGCTCGCACGCGAGCCACTCGAGCAGCTCGGGATGGCTCGGCGCGTCGCCCGTCGACCCGAAGTCGGAGGGCGTCGCGACGATCCCGCGCCCGAAGAGGTGCTGCCAGAGGCGGTTGACGCAGACGCGCGCGAGCAGGCTGCCCGCGCCGTCGTCGACGTCGGTGAGCCAGCGCGCGAGCGCGGCGCGGTCCTGCGGGGTGCGCGCGCCGGCCGGCGCCGCCTCCCGCCAGCGCCGCTCGGGCTCCTCGCCGCGCGTCAGCACCTGCAGGAACGCCGGCGTCGCGACCTCGAGCTTCTGGCCCGGGTCGCCGCGCTTCAGGAAGTGGGTCGCCTCGAGGAAGTCGCCGCCCTGCGTGTGGAGCCGGATCGCCGGCACGCCCTCGCTGCAGATCTGCGCCTTCTGCGTCTTCGGCTTCGGTCGCTGCGCCTCGTGCGCCGCGACCGCGTCGTGGAGCTTGCGCCAGTCGGGGTCGCGCTCGCGCACGAGCTTCTCGAGCAGCGTGCGATCGGCGGGCGTCGGATGGGCGAGGCGCGTGAACGCCGCGGCGACGGCGGCGCTCCGGGACGGCGCGCGCAGGTCGGCGGCGGCGACGGCCGCGATCGAAACGCGCAGCCGGCCGATCGAGTGGCCGACGTTCGTGTTGAAGTGGAGCGTGAACTCGAGCACGCCGCCGCGCCCCGGATCGAGCGGCGCGGCGAGCTCGAAGACCGCGGCGTGGTCGCGCCCGAACTGCGGATCGACGGCCCAGCAGGCCGAGTCGGGCGCGTCGTTGCCGTCGATCGCCGCGGACGCCGGCAGCCCCGCCTGGTCGAAGGTCGAGCGCGCGCGCGCGAAGGCGATCGGATCGCTCTTCGGCGGATCGTCGCCCGGGCGGTCGCCCAACCGGTCATGGTCGGTGTAAGTCGCGGTGAGCTCCGTCAGTCCGAAGTTCCCGTTGTCGGCGCGGCCCGGGCCGCCGTGCGGCAGCGACGGATCGGCGAGCGCCTCGATCCGCACCGCCGCGACCCGCGACGCGCCGTCCGAGCGGCCATCGAATCGACGGTCGAGGTCGACTTGGAAGCGATACGCGTCGTGCTCGGCGCGCTCGCCCTCGGCGACCCACGAGTCGTCGTCCCTTCCGGTGAAGGTCGCTCCACCGCTCGAGACGATCGCGCCGCCCGGCGGGACGACGACCCACGGCGCCGCCGCGGATTCGTCGGCCGCCGCTTCCGCGACGTCGGCCTGCTTCACGCCCAGCCACTTTTCGAAGCGTCCCGGCGAGTCGTGCTTCTCGAAATCGGCGAGCTCCGCGACGAGCGGCGCGTGCTCTTTCTCCCAGCGCGCCATCTGCGCGCGCCACTCCGCCGCGTTCGTCACGACGTCGAAGTCGCTGCGCACCGTCTTCGTGAAGGTCGCGACCATCCGGTAGTAATCGCGCGTCGGGATCGGATCGAACTTGTGGTCGTGGCAGCGCGCGCAGCCGACGGTGAGGCCGAGCATCGACGTGCCGATCGTCGCCACGACGTCGTCCAATTCGTCGTAGCGCTCCTTCTCGACCTGGCTCGCAGTGATCTGCGTCGCGTGCACGCCGCAGCCGAGGAAGCCGGTCGCGTACCACGCCTCGGGATCGTCGGGCGAAAGCTCGTCGCCGGCGATCTGCCAGCGGACGAACTCGTCGAAGGGCAGGTCGCGCTCGAGCGCGCGGATCACGAAGTCGCGGTAGGTCCACGCGAAGGGGCGGTCGGTGTCGTGCTCGAAGCCGTGGCTCTCCGCGTAGCGCGCGACGTCGAGCCAGTGCCTCCCCCACCGCTCGCCGAAGCGCGGATCGGCGAGCAGCCGCCCGATCAGGCGCGGCCAGGCGTCGGGAGCCGCGTCGGCCTCGAAGAGCGCGACCTGCTCCGGCGTCGGCGGCTCGCCGAGCAGGTCGAACCACGCCCGCCGCGCCAGCACGCGCCGCGGCGCGTCGCCCGCCGGCGCCGCGTGCGCCGCCTCGAGCTTCGCGCGGACGAAACGGTCGACGGGCGTGCGGCACCACGCCGCGTCGGCGACGTCGGGCGGCGCGGGGCGCGCGAGCCTGCAGAACGACCAGAACGAGCGGTCGGCGTCGCTCACCTCGTCGCGCTTGCGCCCGCCCGGCTTGCCGGCGGCGTCGGCCTCCTTGCCGCCGAGCGGCGCCGCGTAGGGCGCGCCGAGGTCGATCCAGTCGGAGAGCTTCGCGATCTCCTCGTCGGGCAGCGACGCCGACTTGAACGGCATCGCCGGCGCCTCTTCGTGACGCACGAGCTTCAGCAGCCGGCTCTCCTTGGCGTCGAAGGGCTCGACCACGCCGCCGTTCTTGCTGCCGGCGAGCAGCCCCTCGCGCGTCGTCAGGTCGAACTGCCCGCGCACCACCTCCCCGCCATGGCATTTGAGGCAGCGCGCGACGAGGATCGGTCCGACCTCGTCCTTGAAGAGCTTCGTGCCGCGCTCGAGGCGCTCGGCGTGGTCGGACGGGACGGCGTGCTGCTGGCCGCGCGCCGCGGACGCGAGCAGCGCCGCGCAAGCGACCCGGGCGGCGAGGGAGGCGACGCGGCCGAGCGGGCGCTCCGCCATCGGCTCACTCCTTCGCCGACTCGAAGACGAGGGTGAAGAGCGCCGAGGTCGAGACGAGGTAGCGGCCGCTCACCGCGAGGTCGCCGAAGCCGGCGACGTCGGGCGGCGGCTGGCCGAGGCGCTCGGGCAGGCCGATCGGCCGGTCGTAGAAGCTCCCCTCGCGCGCGAGCACGATCGGGTAGACGACGTGGTCGGTCGCGACGAACAGGTGGCGCCGCGTCAGGACCGGCACGCCGGCGATCCGCTCGCCGACCGGCAGCTTGACCGAGGTCCAGCGCGGCACGCCCTCGTGGTCGGTCGCCTCGACGAACCAGCGCGGCGCGCCCGGATCGCCGACGCGCTGCACGAAGTAGAGCGAGTCGGCGGTCGCGCCGACCAGGACGACGCGCGAGTCGCGCTGGATCGGTTCGTTCAGGACGAGGTCGCCGCGCGCGTCGGGCCAGCGCGCGAAGACGTAGGCGTAGTTCGAGTCGGACGGCGTCGCGACCACGCGGTCGGCCAGCACGACCGGCGGCCGGCCGATCCAGCCGCCGTTCGCGTAGAGGCAGCTGCGGGAGAACTTCTCGCTCACCGGCGAATCGCGCCGGTGGTAGCGGTAGCCCCAGACGAGCCCGAGGTCGGCGGTGCGCACCGCCGCCATCAGGCCGACGTTGGTGCAGACGAAGGCGACGCCGTCGCGCACGACGACGGGCGACGGCTCGACGCGCCAGAAGTTGTCGTTGCTGAGGCGGTCGCTGTACTCCGGCACGTTGGCGGCGCGCGCGAGCAGGACGTGGCCGGCCGGCGCGCCGCTCTTCGCGTCGAAGGCGAGCAGCGCGACCTCGGTCTCCTTGCCGACCAGGCGCGACGCGCTGACCAGGATCCGGCCGCCGCTCTCGACCGGCGGTCCCGCGAAGACGTAGCCGGCCAGAGCGGGATCGCGCAGGAGCTCGGCGCTGGTGACGGCAAACTCGACGTAGCACTCGCGCTTCAGGTCGAAGGCGAAGAGCGCCGTCGACGCCGACTCGACGCCGAACCGCGCGTCGAAGCGCCGCGACGCGAGGAGCTCGAGCGTGAGGTAGAGGCGGTCGCCGAAGCGCGCGAGGCCGGAGCGGTCGAGCACCGGGAGAGCCACGCGCGGATCGAGGTGGAGGTCGAAGTCGAAGCGCAGCGGCGCGAACGCCTCCTCGCCGCCCGCGATGCGCCGCACGTGCAGGCCGTCCGCCTCCACCATCGCGAGGCGGTCGCCGTCGGGGCCGGGCAGCACGACCGGCGCGCGCGTCGGCAGGTCGCGGCGCGCCGCGCCGCTCTCGCCGGGCTGCCCGTCGTTGTTCAGGCTGAAGCGCCAGCGGTGGTCGGCGTAGCGCACCACGCCCGACGTCTCGAGCGGCGGCTGCGGCCACGCGGCCGCGAAGGCGGGCGCCTCGGAGAGGTCCTCGCGCGGCTCCGGCAGCGGCCGCGCCGCCGCGAGCAGCTCGTCGAGGCGCGTCACGGCGCCGCCGCGCGCGATCGTCGCGTCGGCGCCGCGCGGCCAGTGCGAGATGGCGCCGTTCACGAATCCGCCCGAGCGCGCCTGCGCCTCGAGCAGCCGCGCCGCCGCGACGTTGCGCGTCGCGCCCGGCCACGCGGTGGGCCAGTGGACCAGCCGCTCGAGGTCGGCCGCGGCCGAGCCCGGCTCGCCGGCGAGCAGCTCGCGCACGCCCGCTTCGAGCAGCGCGCCCTCCCCCGCCGCCGCCAGCGGATGGCGCAGCGCGAAGGCGCGCAGCGCGTCGCTGTCGTCGAGGCCGGCCGGCGGCGTCGCGCCGCCCGCCGCCGCCTCCTCGCGCGCGAGCTCGGCGCGGATCGGCTCGGGCAACCGCAGCAGGACGAAGAGCGCCGCGGTCTCGACCGGGACGACCAGCCGCTCGCCGTAGCGGACCAGGCCGCGCGCCTCGCCGCGCAGGAGCTTCACGATCTCGCGCCCCGCCTCCTTGGGCTGCCGCGCGCCGAGCTGCTCCTCGGCGCGGTAGAGAGCGAGGCGCGCCGCCTCGGCCTCGTCGCCGACGAAGGTCGTGTTGAGGAAGTCCTCGCCCTCGTAGAGGACGAGGTGCTGCGCGGCGGCCGGCGCCGCGGCCAGCACGGACGCGCAGGCCGCGAGCGACGCGGCGCGGAGCGGCGCGGCACGCACGGCCCGCTCAGCCGCCCGGTTTCGTCGGCGGCGCAACGGCGTCGTCGCCGATCCGGATCAGGACCTCGTTGTTCGGGAGTCCGAGCGAGCCGAACTGATCGCGGTGGGCGCGCTCGAGCTCGATCGGGTCGGTGATCGCCGACTCCTTCGCGTCGAGCCGCTCGAGCTCGTCGCGCCGCTGCTGCTGCTGCTCCAGGAGCTCGACGTGGCGGCGGTCGAGCTCGCGGTTCAGCGCGAGCGCCGGGACGGTCGTCTTCCAGTAGATCAGGACCGCGGCGAGCAGCAGCGCCAGCGTGAGGCCCCAGTCGCGGAAGAGCTGCCTCGGACGCTCCATGGGGGTCTCGACGGCTCCCTAGGTACGGGCGCGGCGCAGCGGGATCCCGTACTGCGCGCCGGCGCCGAGCTCGTCCTCGATCTCGAGGAGGCGATTGTACTTGGCCACGCGGTCGGTGCGGGACAGGCTGCCCGTCTTGATCTGCCCCGAGGAGGTGGCGACGGCGAGGTCGGCGATGGTCGTGTCCTCGGTCTCGCCGGAGCGGTGGCTCATCACCGTCCCGTAGTCGTTGCGGCGCGCGAGCGCGACCGTGTCGAGCGTCTCGCTCAGGCTTCCGATCTGGTTGATCTTGACCAGGATCGCGTTGGCCTGGCCGCCGGTGATGCCGCGCTGGAGGCGGGCGGGGTTGGTCACGAAGAGGTCGTCGCCGACGAGCTGGCACTTCCCGCCGAGCCGTTTCGTGAGGAGCGCCCAGCCCTCCCAGTCGTCCTCGCCGAGCCCGTCCTCGATCGAGACGATCGGGTACTTCGCCATCCAGCTCTCGTAGAGGTCGACCATGTCGGCGGCCGAGAGCCCCGCCTTCCCCTCTCCCTCGAGCCCGTAGCGCCCCTTCTCCATCAATTCGTTGCTCGCGACGTCGACGGCGAAGAAGACCTGCTTGCCGGGCGTGTAGCCCGCCTTCTCGACCGCCTGGAGCAGGAGCTTCAGCGCCTCCTCGTTGCTCGGCAGGTCGGGCGCGAAGCCGCCCTCGTCGCCGACGGCGGTGTTCAGGTGCTTCGACGCGAGCACCTTCTTCAGGTGGTGGAAGATCTCGGCGCCCGCGCGCAGCGCCTCGCGGAACGACGGGAAGCCCGTCGGGTAGATCATGAACTCCTGGAAGTCGAGCTTGTTGTCGGCGTGCGCGCCGCCGTTCAGGACGTTCATCATCGGCATCGGCAGGAGGCGCGCGCCGGCGCCGCCGAGGTAGCGGTAGAGCGGCACGCGGCTCGACTGCGCGGCCGCGCGCGCGATCGCGAGCGAGACGGCGAGGATCGCATTGGCGCCGAGCTGCGCTTTCTGGGGCGTGCCGTCGAGGGCGAGCATCGCGCGGTCGCAGG
>DAINBU010000046.1:0-36714 GCA_036732755.1 Planctomycetota bacterium | reverse complement strand
GAGGCGACCTGGCAGCCCTGCGGATTGACGCCGGACATGACGTGCTTGATCGCGCCGTCCTTGCCCGCCGCGTCCATCGCCTGGAAGACGAGCAGCACCGCCCAGCGGTCCTGCGCGTAGAGCATGTCCTGGAGCTCGGCGAGCGCCGCGACGCCGTTCGCGAGCGCCTCCTTGGCGCGCGGCCGGTCCTCCGACTTGTACCCGAGCGTCTCGTCCGGATCGTGGTCCTTCAGCCGGAAGCGCGACCCGTCGGTCACGCGGAACTCCTTCGCGAGCCAGCGCGCGTTCTTGATCACCGATTTCAGCTTCATGGCGGATGCGGCCTCTCGGGGGGGTTGCATGGATCGGCTCAGCGCGAGCCGCCGGGTTCGACGGAGCGGCCTCTCAGGAGCTGGCTGGGGTCGCGATCGATCTGCTCGAGGAGCGAGCGCGCCGCGCGCGCGGCGCTCGCGAGCTCCGCGAGCGAGGCGCGCAGCTCGACGACGAGCGGCGCGTCGGGGTTCGCGGTCGAGTCGAAGCCGTCGAGCGTGCCGGTCAGCCTGCGCGCGGCGACGCCGACGTCGTCGGCCGCCGCCGTGAGCGACGTCGAGAACGGGTCGAGCGCCCGGTCGACGTGCTCGATCAGCCGCTGCGCCGACGCCAGCGTCGCGCGCGCGTCGGCCACGCCGGCGCCGAGGTCGGCCGCCAGCGAGTCGGTCTTCTCCGCGGCCTTCCCCACCCGTTCGAGCAGCGGCGCGACGTCGCGGTCGAGCGTCTCGGCGAGGTCGCCGATCGACTTCACCGCCGTCTTCGCCTCCTCGAGCAGGCCGGTCAGGTCGAGCCCCGACAGCTTGTCGAGGACGATCTCGATGCCCGACTCCATCCGCTCCGACGACGACTGCAGCGCCGGCACCTCGGGGAGGCCGTCGACTTCGCCGTGCCGCGTGCCGTGCTCCTCCGGGGTGAAGGTGAGCGAGATGTAGAGGATGCCGGTCACCATGCTCTCGGAGGCGAGCCGCGCGCGCAGCCCGTACTCGACGAGCTCGGGGACCGAGGCGCGCCGATCGGGCGTGCCGACCGTCGAGCTCAGGAGGCGCTTCTCGTCGATCGAGCAGAACACGGCGATCGGCAGGTCGCGCGTGGCCTCGTCCACGCTGATCTTCTCGACCACGCGGATCTTGATGTCGTCCACCTCGCCGATCTGCACGCCCTTGTACTTCACGGGCGCGCCGCGCCGCAGCCCGTTCACGGTGCCGGTGAGCTGCACGACGAACGGCTTCACGTGGCCCGACGCGCCCTGCGCGCCGAGCGCGATCGCCGCCGCGATCCCGAGCGCGATCCCGCCGACGACGAACGACCCGACCAGCGTGGGGTTGGCGCGGCTCATGGGCGGGACTCCTTCTTCGCTTCGATCTCCCCGCGCAAGAGAAAGCGGCGCACTTTCTCGTCGCCGGACTCGAGCAGCTCGCGCGGGGACCCGGTCGCGATCATGCGCTTCGTCTCCGCGTCGAGGAAGATGCAGCGGGTGGCGATCGCGAAGATGCTCGCGAGCTCGTGGGTGACGACGACGATGGTGGCGCCGAGGCTGGCGCGCAGCTCGAGGATCAGGTCGTCGAGGAGCCGCGAGCTGAGCGGGTCGAGACCGGCGCTCGGCTCGTCGAAGTAGAGGATCTCGGGATCGAGCGCCATCGCGCGCGCCAGCGCGGCGCGCTTCTGCATGCCGCCGCTGATCTCGCTGGGGTAGTAGTCCTCGAAGCCGGCGAGCCCGACCAGCGCGAGCTTGAGCGCGGCCACCTCGCGGATCTGCGCCGATGAGAGGTCGGTGTAGGCCTCGAGCACGAGGCCGACGTTCTCCGCGAGCGTGAGCGCGCTCCAGAGCGCGCCGCGCTGGTAGAGGACGCCGAAGCGGCGCGTCAGCGCGCGCCGCTCCTCGGGCGAGGCGCGCGTGAAGTTCTGCTCCTCGTAGAGGACCTCGCCCTTGGCCGGCTCGAGCAGTCCGATCAGGTGGCGCAGCAGCGTGCTCTTGCCGCAGCCGCTGCCGCCCATGATCACGAAGACCTCGCCGCGTGCGATCGAGAAGTCGAGCTCCTGCATGATCACGCGCGGCCCGTACGCCATCGTGAGGTCGCGCACCACCACGTGGGCGCGCGCTTCTGCGGGTCGCGGCGGAGCGCCGGCCATCGTCACACCCCCATCAGGCTGGTGACGATCGCGAAGCTGCCGTCCGCCACGACGATGGCGACGATCCCGCTGACGACCGCGGAGGTGGCGGCGTCGCCGACGGCCGACGCGCTGCTCCCGCATTGGATCCCGCGCAGGCAGCCGAACAGCGCGATCAGGACGCCGAAGACGACGCTCTTGCCGACGCCCAGCGCGACGTGCGTCAGCGTCAGCGCTTTCAGCGTGTTCTGCACGTAGGTCTGCGGCGACAGATCCAGGAGCAGCGTCGCGACCAGCCCGCCGCCCGCGATCCCGACCAGGTCGGAGAAGATGCAGAGCAGCGGCATCATGAACGAGAGCGCCAGCACGCGCGGCAGCACCAGGAACTGCATCGGCGCGAAGCCGAACGTCTTGAGCGCGTCGACCTCCTCGGTGACCTTCATCGTGCCGAGCTGCGCGGCGAAGGCGGCGCCGGTGCGGCCCGAGAGGATGATGCCGGTCATGAGGCAGCCCATCTCGCGCGCCATCGCGATCGCGACCAGGTCGGCGACGTAGATCCCGGCGCCGAACTGCCGCAGCTGCACGGCGCCCACGAATGCGAGGATCATCCCGACGATCGCGCTGATGAGCGCGACGATCGGCAGCGCCTCGGCGCCGCACTGCTGCACCAGCAGGAGAAGGTCGCCGCCGCGGAAGCCAGGTCGGCCCGTCATGAGGCGCCCGGTCGCGAGCACGAGGTCGCCGACGAAGGTGACGACCTCGCGCGCCCCGGCGAGGGCGGCGAGCGTGCGCTCGCCGACGCGCGCGACGAGGGAGGCGGGCTTGCGGGGCGGCCCGCCGCCGCGCGGGGGCACCGCCTCGCCGAGCGTGAGCAGCCTGCCGACGCCCTCCGGCAGCCGAGTGCGGTCGACCGCGACGTCGCGCTTCGCGCATTCGGCGGCGAGGCGGCGCACGAAGACGAGCAGCGCGCTGTCCCAACGCTCGATGCCGGCGTCGACGAGGCACAGCCGGCGGACGTCTCCGGCCGCGAGCGCGGCGAGGAGCGGAGCGACGTCAAAGGCGGGCGCGTCGAGCGTGACCGTGCCGGCGACGCCGACTTCGAGGACGCCCTCGGCACCGCGCTGCGACTGGTACGACGGAGCAGCCATCCTCGACCCGGCCGCGGATGATGGGGTCCGCCGGCGGCCGCGTCAACGCGCGGCGGGCCGTCGACGCGCGCGCGACGGCGACTCGGCGCGCGCGCTGGCGCACCCGCACGTCCGCCCTAACATGGCGCGATGCTTCTCGGCGAAGCCGCGGCGACCCAGGCCCATTTCGAGCTGCCGGTCCTGTTCAACGCTGTCGCGCACTTCGCGTTCGGCGTGACGGGCGCGCTCGCCGGGCTGCGCCGCGGCTACGACTTCATCGGCGTGAGCATGCTCGCGATGATCACGGCGGGCGGCGGCGGGCTGATCCGCGACGGGCTCCTGATCTCGCGCGGGCCGGCGCTGATCCTGACCGACACCGACCTCCTCTACGTCGTGTTCGTGGCCGCGCTGCTCACGCTGGCGTTCCGCGAGCAGATCGAGAAGATGACGCGCCCGATCGCGGTGATCGACGCGATCGGACTCGGCGCCTTCGCCGTCTACGGCGTCGACCGCTCGCTCGACGCGGGGCTGAGCGTCCCGGCCGCGATCATCAGCGGCACGCTGACGGCGGTCGGCGGCGGGCTCCTGCGCGACGTCCTGGTGCGCGAGGAGCCGCTGCTCTTCAAGCCGGGCCAGTTCTACGCCTTCGTCGCGATCGGCGGCTGCTGCCTCTACCTCGGACTGCTGCGCATGGACCTCGCGACGACGAACCAGGCAGCGCTCGTCACGATCGTGCTCGTCTTCACGACCCGGATGCTGGCGATCCGGTTCAACTGGCGCACGTCGGCGCTCTACCTCCCGCCGGCCTCGCCTCCGCCGCAAAAGCCCGCGTCGCCGTAGCGAAACGCCGCGGCGACGAGCGCGCCGCGCGTGCCTCCCCCGCCATCAGTGGTGGAAGAGCGGGAGCTTCAGGACTCCCTGCACGATGAACGCGTTGGCGAGGTCGACGAAGAAGGAGCCCGCCATCGTGATGAGCAGGAACGCCTTCGGCGACGGCCCGTAGCGCGTCGCGACGCTGTCCATCGACGCCATGCCGACGGTCATCGAGGAGAGCCCGAAGCCGAGGAACCCGCCCACCGTGACCGCCGCGTCGTAGTCGCGCCCGAGCCAGCGGAACAGCACGAAGTACGCGATGGCGACCGAGACGGCCACCTGCACGACGACGTTCACCATGAGCGGGGTGATCGCGGCGCCCAGCGTCCAGAGCTTGAGGCTCATCAGGTACATGACGAGGAAGGTGCGCAGCGCCAGCTCGCCGTCGCGCTCGATCGGCTCGAATTCGAGCTTGCGGCGCAGGAGGTCGGCGCCGTTGGTGATCGCGACGCCGGCCAGCATCGCGGTGAGGAAGCCGGGCAGCACGATGCCGGCGCTCTTCGCCCAGCTGTTGATCGTCTGGCCCATCAGCACGGCGATGAGGATCAGGAGGAACGTGTTCATCGCGCGCTCGACCGAGATCGGCGACTCCGCCTTCTTGTCCGTCGGCTCCGGCTTCGGCTCGGTCACATGCCACGGCACGGCGGACGGCTGGATCGCCGAATGGAGCTTCTTCTTGCGCACGATCCAGCCCGTCACCGGGCCGGCGACCAGCGCGCCGACTACGACGGCGAGCGTCGCGCCGGCGACGGCGACCTCGGCCGCGCCTTTGAGCCCCGCCGCCTCCGCCTCCTTCGCCCACGCTGCCGCGGTGCCGGGGCCGCCGACGAACGAGATGCTGCCGACCAGCACGCCGTAATAGGGGTTCGCGCCGAACCCCATCGCGACCGCGATGCCGGCGAAGTTCTGCGCCACGATCAGGAGCACCGTGGCCGCGCACAGGATCAGGAGCGGCTTGTTGCTTGCCTTGAGCGCCGAGAGCTTCGCGGAGAGCCCGACGCTCGTGAAGAAGACGAGGAGCATGAAGTCGGTGAGCTTCGTGCCGAAGCGCACCTCGACGTCCCAGAACCGGCGCACCGCCCAGACGCAGAGCGAGGCGAGGACTCCGGCGAGCACCGGCGTCGGGACGTTGCACTTCCCGAGGAAGGGGATCCGCTTCATCAGCCACCCGCCGAACCCGAGCGCCGCGAGGCCGATGACGATCGTCTGCAGCTCGTTGAGCTCGAAGACCTGCATGGCGTCCCCCCCCGCCTCGCTAGGCCGCGAGCAACATCGCGAAGTAGCCGCCCACGGTGAGCAGGATGCCGGAGATCGCGTAGCCGACCGGGAAGCCGATCCACGGCACCGAGCTGTCGATCTCCTTGGCAGCCTCGCGGCACGGACCGGAGTGCGAGCGCGCCCCAGCCACGCCGCCCATCAGGATCGCGGGGTTGATCTTCATCATGTGGTAGCCGATCGCCCACACGATGACGGGCGGGATGCTGCACGCGATGAAGCCGACGACGAAGATCTTGAGCGCGATCGCGCCGGTGAGCTGCGCGAGCAGCGAGTTGCCGGCGTTGATCCCGACGATGCAGACGAAGACGACCAGCCCGAGGTCCTCGAGGATGTTGCGCGCCGCGTTCGGCGTGTTGCCGAAGAAGCGCAGCCGCGACTGCAGCGACGAGACGATCACGCCCGAGACGAGCAGGCCGCCCGCGTTCCCGAGCCCGACCTTCGAGCCGAACGCCGGGAACTGGATCAACCCGATCAGCAGCCCGAGGATCATCCCGACCGCGAGCGTGAGCAGGTCGGTCGCGGAGCTCGGGCGCGCGATGCGGCCGAGCATGTCGCCGACCCGGCTCACCGCGCCCTTGAGCCCGGCGACGAAGAGCACGTCCATCCGCTGCAGCTCGGTGTCGGGCGAGACGGGGAACGGGAGGCCGCCGCGCTCCATGCGGACGAGCTGCAGCTGGCCGGCCACCTCGGTGTCGCGGAACTGCTTCAGCGGCTTGCCGATCACGTCCTTGTTGGTGACGAGGATCTCGGCCTGATCAAGCTCCACCGCCAGTGCCTTGGCGTCGTGCACCTCGGTGCCGATCAGCCCCATCTTCTCGGTGAGCGCCTTGGTCTCGCCGCCGAGCGCGATCACGTCGCCCTGGGCGAAGCGCACGTCGGCCCCGGCGCCGAGCGACTGCTCGCCGCGGCGCACGTTGACGATGCGGTACTCCGGGTTGTCCTTGCGGAACTCCGCGATCGACTTGCCGACGATCTTGACGTTCTCGACCTTGTAGGCCCGCACCCCGAAAGGACGGAACGCCGTGAGGCCGGCGTCCTCGCCGCGCACGCCGTGCTCGACCTCGTACTTCTTGGCGGCCGCGCGCGCGTCGATGCCCCACCAGCGCGGCAGGTACTTGCAGATCAGGATGATGCCGACCGTGCCCCACACGTACGTGATGCCGTACGAGAGGGCGATCATCGCGGAGGCGGCCTCCTTGGTGGTGCCCTCCGGCAGCTTGACGGCGCCGTCGGCCACCGCCTGCTCGGCCGAGCCGATCGCCGCCGACATCGTCTGCGAGCCGGCCAGCATCCCGCCCGCCGCGCCGACCGGCAGGTCGCACACCTTCGCGCCGATCACTACGAGCGTCAGGCCGATCAGGCACGAGACGAAGGCGAGGACGGTGAACTTGAGCCCGTCTCCCTTCAGGCTGTTGATGAAGGACGGGCCGACGCGCAGCCCGACCCCGTACATGAAGAGGTAGTAGAACAGGCTCTTCGCGAAGTTGTCGAGCGCGAGCTTGGTGCCGTACGACGATGCCCACACCGACAGCGCGCAGCCGACGACGATCGACGCGGCCACCATGCCGAGCCCGTAGCCCTTGACCGCGATCTTGCCGATCGCGACCGCGGTACCGACGGTGAAGAAGAGCAGGATGTAGGGGTTGGCGGCGAGGAAGTCGAAGAACGCCTTCATCGCGCGACTCGCTGGGCCGCCGCGTTCTTCTTCCCGTTCCGCCGCGCCTTGTCGTCGGCGGCGGCGGCGCTCGCCCGCACGCCGAGCGCGGCGGGCTTGATCAGGTTGAGCCCGCGCTCGGCGTCGTACCCGTGGATCTCCTTCACGTCGAGCTTGCGCATGAACTCGATCGTGTCGGCCTCGATGACCTGTCCGGGCACCATGATCGGGAATCCTGGGGGATAGGGGATCACGAAGTGGGCCGACACGAGCGGCGGCCCCGACTTGATGCGCCGGTCGATCTCGGGGCTGTCGAGCCGCAGGAACTCACACCCTTCGGCGTCATAGGCCTTGTAGAAGGCCGACCGCATGTCGCCCTCGAGCGTCGTGCCCTTCGGGTCGGTGCGGAACTTGTCGTGGAAGCGGCTGAAGTTGGGGAGGTCGGGGACGTCCTCCATCAGCGACTTAACGCGCGCCGCGAACGACTTCTTCGCCGATTCGCCGCCGCTCGCGAGCTTCGCCTCGATCGACTTCGAGATCTCGACCAGCACCTTGAGCAGGTTGGCGACGTCGCTCAGCGTGTTGTTGATGTTGGTCTGGAACAGGACCGAGTTGCGCGAGGTCTTGTTGAGCTGGATCTCGTACTCGGAGGCGAGCAGGTTCTTGAACTGCGTGCCGTCGTAGCCGGCCGTGCCGCAGACCAGCGTGAGGCGCGTCGAGTCGAGCACGAACTCGTCCCCGCGGAACGCCCGCATCGCGTCCGCGAAGGTCGCCCCTTCCGTGATGTAGTCCTCGAGCTTCGAGGGGCGGTACTCGGCCGGGATCATCTCGGCGGGCGAGAGCATGTGGAAGTACTTCGAGACGAGCGGGTGCTGATTGACGTTGCGCCGGATCTCGAGCGAGTTCTGGATCGAGCCCATCACGAGCTCGTAGCCCTCGAGCTCCATCTGGCGGCGCGCCACGTCGAGCGTCGCGATGATCTGCAGGTTGGGCGAGGTGGAGGCGTGCGTGAAGACGGCCTCCTTGAAGGCCTGCTCGTGCGCGGCGAAGTCCTGGTCGCCGACCAGCACCATCGAGCCCTGGCGCAGCGACGACATCGACTTGTGGGTCGAGTTGGTCTGGTACACGCGCAACTTCGCCTTGCGCGGGTCGGGGATCAGGCGCGTGTCGAGGACGCGCTTGTCCTTCGGGTCGAGGTCGGCGCCGAGCTTCTTCTCCTGCTCGAGGTAGCGCGCGAGGTAGGCCGGATCGGCGAACGCCTCCTTCAACTGCTCGCGCGCCCCCATCGCCGTGCGCGGCCGGTAGATCGGCGAGAAGCGCGCGAAGCCGAACCACGCCTCGTCCCACAGGAAGATCAGGTCGGGCTTGATCGCGAGGCACTCCTCCATCACGCGGCACGTGTCGTAGACGTGCCCGTCGAAGGTGCAGTTGGTGAGCGTGACGAGCTTGACCTTGTCGAGCCGGCCGGCCGCCTTCAAGTCGAGCAGCGCCTGCTTCACGGTCCGGATCGGGACCGCGCCGTACATCGAGTACTGCGTGAGCGGGTAGGCCTCGACGTAGTAGGGCTGCGCGCCCGCGAGCACCATCCCGTAGTGGTGCGACTTGTGGCAGTTGCGGTCGACGATGACGATGTCGCCCGGCGTCAGCAGCGCCTGGTGCACCATCTTGTTCGACGTCGACGTCCCGTTGGTCACGAAGAAGACGCGGTCGGCCCCGAACGCGCGCGCCGCGGCGTCCTGCGCGCGCTTGATGGTGCCGGTCGGCTCGAGCAGCGAGTCGAGCCCGCCCGACGTCGCCGACGACTCGGCGAGGAAGAGCGTCGGCCCGTAGAACTCGCCCATGTCGCGGATCCAGTTCGACCGGAAGATCGACTTGCCGCGCGCGATGGGCAGGGCGTGGAACGTGCCGACCGGCTTCTGCGCGTACTTCTTCAGGTTGTCGAAGTAGGGCGTCTCGAAGCGCTCCGCGACGCCGGCCAGGATCGAGAGGTGGATCTCGAGCGGCTCCTCCACCTCGTAGAAGATGCGGCGCAGGCCGGCCGCCGCCGAGTCGCTGACGATGCCGCCCGGGTTGCGGTCGGCGAGCAGGAAGAGGTCGAGCTCGGGCCGGATCTTCTTGATGGCGGCGGCCAGCGGGAGGCCGAGGTCGCCGATCGGCGGGTCCTCGGGATCGAAGGGAAGGCGGCCCTCGAGCAGGCTGCGGAAGATCGGGAGGTCGTGCGCGGAGGAGTACGCGAAGCCTTCGGCGATGACGACCGACTCGAGGTTCGGGTTGAGGATGACCGCGAGCAGCGCGTCCTCGAAGCTCCCGACCATCACCGGCTCGTAGACGAACTCGTCCTGCGCGCGCCGCAGCCGGCGGACCTGCTCGATCTGCGCCGGCCAGCGCGACGCGGGCGGCGGCGTGACGAACAGCGTCTCGAAGTAGGGCCGCGCCTTGGGGTCGCGCGACGCCGTCGGCATGGTCCGTCCCCCGCCGGACGGCTCCTCGTCGGAGTCCCACTCCGCCGCTTCGCTGCGGTACGACCGCGAGAGCAGCGCCGACGCGATCCGCCGCACGAGGCGCGCGAAGCCGGCGGGGTCCTCCTCGCCGAGCCGCTCCTTCAGCGTGTTCATCAGGCGCGGGCCGGGGAAGGCCTGGAACTGCTCGAAGGCCCAGAGCTGCGCGAGCGTCTGCGAGCAGGTGTCGCGCGGCTCGCCGTTGCGCGCGCTCCCGCCGCGCGAGCACCACTTCTGCGCGCTCTCGTTGAGATCACGCCAGCGGTCGAGGCGAGCCGACGAAGCGGCGAAGAAATGGTCGATCTTGGTGGGTGGGACCTTCGTGCTGGCCATGATCGGTACCTCTTTGCGATGCGGGAGACCCAGGTGGGTCAGATGTCGAACTTGAGCGAGGCCTGGAGGCGGTAGTCGCCGCCGTATTCCTGACCGAACGAGCTGCGCGAGCCGTGCAGCACCTCGACGCCGGTCCAGGCGCGCTCCATGAACTGCCAGATGAGGTTCACGGCGAAGTAGTCGGTGCGCTTGGTCGTGTCGGCCGGGACGCTCGACGGCGCGTCGCCGGCGGCCCAGCTGTAGACGATCGTGCTGCGCAGGTCGTCGGACCAGAAGTGCTGGTAGGAGCCCATGATCGCGAAGACGTAGACGCCGACCAGGTTGCCGCTGCCGCTGATCGCGGCCGCGTCGCCGCCGCGGAAGCGGCCGATGCCGTCGCCGAAGGTGATCTGGCCGATCGCGTTGTCCTTGTCGACCGTCTTGATCTTCGTCGCGACGTTGAGGCCCCACAGCACGTGGTTCTGCGTCGTCCCGGCCGCGTTGTCGAAGCGGACGGCGCTGGTCCACGCGGCGGCGCGGACGTGGCCCTGCTCGAAGTTCCAGTTGAAGGCCGCGTCGAGGTCGGGGAGGTAATTGCTCGCGGTGCCGACGACGCCGGCGGGCAGGATCACGTCGTTGTCCGGATCCTCGACCGAGACCGCGAAGTAGTTGCCGCTGCCGAGGTCATGCGTCCCGCGCGCCTGCGCCGTGCGGATCTGCGGGAAGGCGGTCGGCGACTCGAAGTCGAGGGTCTCGGGCATCGCCTCGGGGTCCATGAACGTCGTCCACGTCTGGCCGCCGAGGATCTTGTTCTCCGCGTCGACGGCGAATTCGCCGAAGGCGTGGCGGAGGCGGAAGGCGTTGCCGGTGCCCTCGAAGTCGCCTTCGATGAAGATGCGCATCGGTCCGGTCAGGTCGAGGTTGAGCCGCGTCTGGCGCGCCGTGAGTTCCGTGTTGTTGTCGGGGACCGTCGGATCGTGCGAGACCGGGATCGTGCGCGGATCGAAGGAGTCGGTCGAGCCGATCTGGTTGAAGTCGTGGATCGCGTCGAGCTTGACGTAACCGGCGAGCTTCAGCTTGTACGGGCCGAACGCCCACTCGAGCTTCGGGATCGGCGGGATGGTCGAGGGGTCCTGTGCCGGAGCCGGAGCCTGAGTCGGAGGCTGCGACGGTGGCGGCGCATCTTGCGCGAGAAGTTGCGAACCCAGCGTGGCGAACGTGAAGACCGCGATGCTCGGGACAATGCGAGCCATCCCTCTCCTCCTTCGCTGCATCGCTGCAGCTCCCTTTTCCTGGACCGGCGTACCCGATGACTCCACAAGACGTGCGACACAGCAACGAACGGCGGCTGGGGCGAGCCGCGCGTCGTCGACCAAGGTGAGGGCGCGACAGTACCGACTTCCCGGCTCGAAGAACCAGCCCCCCTGGAAGCGTCGTGCGTGCAAAGAAGTGTGGAGGAATCGCGCCGCGATCGCCGTCGTCGCGCCTCCGTATGCTGCGACGGCCCGCGCCGCCGCGACGTACGTCGATGCCATTCCCGCCCCGGAACGGCTACCGTCGCCCGCCTGCGCCGAATCCAGGAGGAAGGCCGATGCACTCCACCGCGATCCTTCTCGGCATGAGCGTCCTGCTTTCGTCCGGGGCGACATTCGTCCGAGTCGGCGTCCGCGTCGGACCGCAGGCCGAGCCCAAGCAGGAGCCGCCGAAGAACTCCATCCCGAAGCAGGTCGTGCTGCCGCAGCCGGGCGACGCGAAGAGCCAGGACGCGGCGCCGAAGGGAGAGAAGGAGAAGGCGCCGTTCAAGCCCGAGGAGCTCGAGCAGCTGCTCGCCCCGATCGCGCTCCATCCCGACGACCTGCTCTCGCAGATCCTGATGGCGGCGACCTATCCGGTCGAGGTCGTGCAGGCCGAGCGCTGGTTGAAGGCGAATCCGAAGCTCGCCGGTGACGCGCTCGCGAAGGAGCTCGAGAAGCAGACCTGGGATCCGAGCGTGCGCTCGCTCGTCAACTGCCCGCAGGCGCTCACCATGATGAGCGAGAAGCTCGACTGGACCGTGAACGTCGGCAACGCCTTCATCGGCCAGCAGAAGGAGGTGATGGACACCATCCAGAAGCTGCGCACGAAGGCGCAGGAGGCGGGCAACCTCAAGTCGAGCAAGGAGCAGACGGTCTCGCTCGAGAGCGAGGAGGGCAAGCAGGTCATCGTGATCGAGCAGTCCAATCCGCAGGTGATCTACGTCCCCACCTACAATCCGACGGTGATCTACGGCTCGTGGCCCTATCCGGCCTACCCGCCCTACTACTGGTATCCGCCGGCCTACGTCCCGCCGCCCTATCCCGCGTTCCACTTCGGAATGGGCGTCGCGGTGGGCGTGGCGTGGGGCTACGCGTGGGGCAACTGCAACTGGGGCGGCTCCGACGTCGACATCGACGTCAACCGCAACACCGAATTCAACCGCAACATCGACCGCGGCAAGCACGCGCAGCAGCTCGACCGCAACGGCACGAACAAGGGGAAGGGCAACTTCAAGCACGACCCGTCCCACCGGCAGGGCGTCTCCTACCGCGACAACGCCACGTCGAAGAAGTTCGGCGGGCCCACGGCCTCCGACCGCAGCGCCTCGCGCGACTCCTTCCGCGGCAAGGACGGCGCGGCCCCGAAGGCGAGCGACCGCGCCGCGGGAGCGGGCGACCGCGGCGGCGCGGGGAACCGGCCGAGCGCGACCGACAAGAGCGCCGGCTCCTCCGGCTCACGGGGGAACGCGGCCGCCGACCGCGGCGGATCGACCAAGAGCCGCAGCAACGCCTTCGACGGCGCGAAGCAGGGCGGCAGCTCGGCGCGCGCCGCGAGCGATCGTGGCCGCTCGAGCCGCTCGGCGTCGCCGTCGGCCGGCGCGCGTTCGCGCGGCGGCGGCGGCGGACGAAGGGGGCGCTGACATGACGTCCCGCTCGCTCCTCTCCCGATGCGCCGGCCTCCTCGCCGTGGCGCTCGCGGCCGGCTGCGCCGGCAGCGGCCCGAACCGGGCGGCCGGTTTCGACTCGGCCGAGAAGGCGGTCGACGCGCTGATCGCGGCGCTGCGCAGCGACGATCAGCCGAAGCTCCACGAGATCCTCGGCGAAGGGGCCGACGAGATCCTCGCTTCGGGGGACGCGGTCGCCGATCAGAACACGCGGACGGAGTTCCTCGCGCTCTACGACGAGGCGCACCAGCTCGTCCCGGCCGCGGACGGCGGCATGACGCTCGTCGTCGGCAAGTCCGAGTGGCCGATGCCGATCCCGGTCGTCTCCGCCGACGGCCGCTGGTCGTTCGACGCCGAGTCGGGCCGCGACGAGATCCTCTCGCGCCGCATCGGACGCAACGAGCTCGACGTCGTGCAGGTCTGCCTCGCGATCGTCGACGCCCAGCGCGAGTACGCCGACATGGATCCGGACGGCGACGGCATCCCGGAGTACGCCATGAAGTTCATGAGCGACCCGGGCAAGAAGAACGGCCTCTACTGGCCGAACCAGGAGGGCGAGCCGGAGAGCCCGCTCGGCGCGCTCGTCGCAGACGCCGAGGAGCACGGCTACACCTCGGCGAAGACGGAGGGGGGCCAGCCGCGTCCGTTCCACGGGTACTACTTCCGGATCCTGACCGGGCAGTGGTCGGGCGCCGAGGGCGGCCAGGTCGACTACGTCGTGAACGGGAAGATGCTGCTCGGCTTCGCGGTCATCGCCTGTCCGGCGGAGTACGCCAACTCCGGCCTCAAGACCTTCCAGGTGAACTACGCCGGCGTCGTCTGGCAGCGCGACCTCGGCGAGAAGACCTTCGACCTGGCGCGCGCGGTGACGAAGTTCGATCCGAGCGGCGGCTGGGAGAAGGTGCCGGCCGACAAGCAGTAGGGCTTGGAGGAGCGGCGCTTGGAGCAGCGGAGCTTCGACCTCGTCGTGATCGGCGCCGGGCCGGCCGGCCTCGCCGGCGCGATCGCGGCCGCAATCTTCGGGCGCAAGGTCGCGCTGATCGAGCGCGAGCGGGTGATCGGCGGCGCGCTGATCAACACCGGCACGCTGCCGAGCAAGACGCTGCGCGAGACGGCGCTCGCGCTGTCGGGGCTGCGCACGCGCGACCTCCACGGCGTCGACCTCTCGCTGCGGCGGACGGTGCGCGTCGCCGACTTCCTCCGCCACGAGCGAGACGTCAAGAAGATCACGCGCGCCGACGCCGAGGAGCGCCTCGCGCTTCTCGGCGTGGAGCGATTCACCGGGGCGGCGCGCTTCGTCGCGCGCGACGTCGTCGAGATCGCCGCCCGCCGCGGGAAGGGCGCCGCTCCGCTGCAGCTGCGCGGGCGCTTCTTCCTGATCGCGACCGGCAGCCGGCCGACGCAGCCGCCCGAGTTCCCGTTCGGCCACCCGCGCGTGTGGGACTCCGACCGGATCCTCGAGCTCGAGAAGCTGCCGCGCCGCCTCGCGGTGATCGGCGCCGGCGTGATCGGCAGCGAATACGCCTCGACGTTCAACGCGCTCGGCTGCGAGGTGCACGTGGTCGACGGGCGCGACGCGCTGCTGCCGTTCCTCGACGGCGAGTTCTCGCGCCGCCTGCAGTCGGCGATGGAGCGGCTCGGCGTGCGCTTCCACTGGAAGGAGCGCGTGAAGGTGTGCCGCGCGCCGGCGCGCGGCCCGGTCCGGCTCGCGCTCACCTCCGGCGCGACGCTCGCCGTCGACGCGGTGCTCGTCGCGGCCGGCCGGCGCGCCTGCGTCGAAGGGCTCGGCCTCGAGGCGGTGGGCCTCGCGGTGAACGAGCGCGGCCTCCTCGAGGTCGACGCGCAGTTCCGGACCAAGGCGCCCCACGTCTTCGCCGCCGGCGACGTGATCGGCTTCCCGTCGCTCGCCTCGGTCAGCGCCGAGCAGGCGCGCGTCGCCGCCTGCGCCGCCTTCGACGTCCCCTTCAAGAAGGACGTCGCGTCGACCTTCCCCAACGGCATCTACACGATCCCCGAGGTCAGCTCCGTCGGAGCGACCGAGGAGGCGCTGAAGAAGGGGGGCGTCGACTACGTGGTCGGGCGCGCCGAGTACGCGAAGAACGCGCGCGGCGCGATCGTCGGCGACCGCTCCGGGCTGCTGAAGCTCCTGTTCCGGCGCGGCGACATGAAGCTGCTCGGAGTGCACGTGATCGGCGAGCACGCGACCGAGCTCGTCCACATCGGGATGATGACGCTCGTCTGCGGCGGCGGCGCCGCCGACCTGCAGCTCGCCTGCTTCAACGTCCCGACGCTCTCCAACCTCTACAAGGACGCTGCATACCGCGCGCAGATCGCGAGAGACCTGCCGGACGTGGCGCAGCGCGCCATGCGCGGCCGGTGAGCCGACCCGGCATGCCGCTCCGGCCGCTCCTCGCCGGCGCACTCCTGCTCGGCGGCGCGACCGCGCGCGCGCAGGAGGAGGTGGCGGCGGCGGAAGGGCCGTCGGACCCGCCGTCGGACGTGCCGTCGCTCCTGGCACTCGACGCGGCGGCGCTCGCGCCCTTCTCGGCCGCCTTCCCGACGGCGCAGGCGACCGCGCCGCCGGCCGGCGGCGTCGCCGTCGAAGAGGAGCGCTGGTCGTCGTTCCTGCCGCTCATGAAGGACGAGGCGCTCGCGCGCGGCTACGTCCTCCCGCTCCCGTTCGGCGCCGGCGCGACCTTCACGGTGCTCAGCGGCCGCGACATCCGGGTGCGCGACCTGAGCGTCCGCGTGAACAACGAGCCGGAACGCTCGGTGAGCCACATCGTCGACCTCGGCTCGGAGAGCGACGTCTTCAACGCGAACCTGAAGCTCGACGCCTGGATCCTGCCCTTCCTCAACGTCTACGCGCTCGCCGGCTACGTCTACAACGAGTCGAAGACCAACGTCCACGTCTCGGTCCCGAACGTGGCCGGCGGCACGTACGAGTTCGACATGGACGTCGACACGCGCCTCGACG
Organism: Planctomycetota bacterium; assembly: GCA_036732755.1. Lineage (GTDB taxonomy): Bacteria > Planctomycetota > B15-G4 > B15-G4 > SIAN01 > DASRRB01. Next base: position 20,897 of record DAINBU010000046.1, on the reverse strand, counting down.
GATTCGTCGGCGGCGGCGGGATCACGCTGGCCGGCGGCTACGGCGACTTCTTCCTCGTCGTCGACTCGAACTACTCGCAGACCGACATCGGCTTCGACGACAACTTCCGGGCGATCACCGCGTCGATCCGCACCGGCTTCCAGGGCAAGGTCGGCACCCTGTCGGCCCAGTTCTGGGTGGGCGGCTCGTACTGGGACACCAACAACGTGGCGAAGGGGCACGTCGACGTCCCCAACGTCGGCCGCGTCCATTTCGCCGCCGACCAGGGGCCGGTCTACCCGTGGCTCCTCGACCTCGGCATGAACCTGCGCATCACGCGCGGCTTCGAGTGCTTCGCCGACTTCGCCTTCGACGGGCACGGCGGGATCATCGCGACGGTCGGACCGGTGTTCCGTTTCTGAGCGCCGCTGGTACGGCGCGGCGGAGCTTGGCAACATCGCGAGGCGTTGTTCGATCCGACTCGGGAAGACGGGAGAGACTTCGATGCGATCCGATCTCGGCCGCTCCGCGTTCACGGCCGCGCTGCTGCTCGGCGGCCTGCTCGGCACGGCGTGCAAGAACGAACCCGGGTCCGGCGACTCGAAGGGCGACGCGACGAAGGCTCCCGACGCGGCGAAGGTCACCGACGAGGCCACGGAGAAGGCGACCGTCGTCGCGGTCGACAAGGCGACCCGGGTCGTCACGCTGAAGAACAAGGAGGGGAAGACCTTCCCGGTCCAGTGCGGGCCCGAGGTGCGCAACTTCGACCAGATCGCGGCGGGGAACGCCGTCGTGATCCGTTACGTCCGCTCGCTCGCCGTCGCGCTGGTGAAGCCGGGCGAGGTGGGCGCGCCGCCGACCGCGGCAGTCGCCGCCGGCCGCGCCGAGCCGGGCGCGAAGCCGGGCGCCGCGGTCGCCGGACAGGTCACGGCGACGGTCAAGATCGAGTCGGTCGACCAGGAAAAGCACGTCGTCGTCTTCACCCCGCCGAACGGCGGGCTGCGCGTCGTCTCGGTGCAGCGGCCCGAGGGGCGCGAGTTCATGAAGGGGCTGAAGCCGGGCGACCAGGTGCAGATCACCTGGACCGAGGCGATCGCGATCTCGGTCGAGAAGGAGTAGCCGAGGCGCGCGGCGCCGTTCAGAACGAGAAGGCGACGCTGAAGGTCACGTACGAGTCGCTCTTGTCGGGGTTGAACCAGTAGACGGCGCCGGTCACCGGCCCGCCCGACAGGGAGAGGAGCAGGCCGCGGTCGAGCGAGAGCCGCGTGTCGTACGCCTGCGTGCGCTGGGCGACGAGGCCGAACTTGAGCCACTCGAGCGGCGCGAGGGTGAGCTCGTTCCACGAGTAGAAGAAGCTGTCGGCGTGGTCGCTCGTCGCGACGACGTACTCCGATTCGTCGTAGAACTCGAGCCACTTCCACTTCGCGTCGAGCAGGAGCCCCGGCGCGACGCCGTCGACGTCGCCGAAGACCACGCCCGCCACCGGGGTGGCGGCGAGCTGCAGCTCCTTCCCCCACTCGAAGTTGTATCCCGCGAAGACCGACCCGGTGTGGAGCGCCTCGTAGTTCCAGCGCGCCTCGAGATGGAGCCAGTCGCGGTCGGCGCGCACGATGGTCGACACGAAGGAGTCGTCGTCGGGCGGGTTGATCGTGAGGGCGCTCAGGTCGAAGGTCCATTGATTGGCCGCCTCGGCGTGGGCGGCGACCTCGGCGGGCGCTGGCGCGGCGGACGGCGGCGGAACCTGTGACGTCCCGGGCGGCGGCGGCGTCTCTTGGGCGGGCGCGAACGCTGCGCAGAGCCATGGGAGCGCGGCGCCCGCGACGACGATCGATCCGATCCGCGGTCCGCCCGTGCGTCGCGTCGAGCTCATCGCGTCATCCTCCCAGCGCCATCGTGATCGACACGAGCACGAGCCCGACCACGACCATCACCACCCCCACCACCCACGGGCGCCTGAACGAGTAGCGGCCGAGCGAGAGGCCGGTGAGGAAGAGCATCGCGATCGCGATCCCGTTCGAGACGCGCATCGCGCGCCACCGGTGCTCCATCACGGCGAACGGGACCACCACCGGCAGCGTCGAGACGAAGACGATCGCGAAGACGAGGAGCGCCGCAGCGAAGTCGCCGCGCCGCAGCGACGGCCGGACCGGCAGCCGCGTTCCGCGCACGCGCTCCGCGATCTTCGCGACGTCCTCCGCGTGCAGCGCCTCGGCGAGCGCCTCCGGCAGCGCGTCGGCAAGGACCGCGCGCGCCTCCTCCGGCGTCTTCGCGTCGCGCACGTCGCGCGCGACCTTGAGCTCGCGGCCGCGCGCGCCGAGGACGTTCAGCAGGTACATGATCGCGTCGACGATGCCCCACGCGAGGTTGCAGCCGAGCGCGCCGACCAGGATCGTCCTGACCTCGTCGCGATTCGTCTCGGCGATGCTGATGGAGAGGGTGAACGACAGCACCATGATCAGCCCGAACAGCACTTCGGAGCTGCGCTCGATCGGGTCGAGGACGCTCTGACGCCGCTTCGCCTTGTCGTCGCTCATGCGCGGGATCTCACGTCGGGATGAAGAAGTAGAGCAGCGCGAAGAGGGCATACATCGCCAGCAGCTGCGTCCCCTTGAACCAGGTCGACTGGCCGTCGTTCGAGACGAACGCGCCGAGCATCACGGCGAAGAGCAGCATTCCCGTCTCGGCGCGATTGAAGTGGAGCGTCAGCGGCTGCGGTCCGACGAAGCGGCTCGCGAAGACGAGCACCGGCGCGACGAAGAGGGCGATCTGGACGCAGCTCCCCATCGCGATGCCGACGGCGAGGTCGGGCTTGTTCTTCCGCCCCATCGCGATGGCCGAGCCGCTCTCGGCCGCGCCGCCGACCAGCGCGAGGAGGATCATGCCGATGAAGGCCTGCGACATGCCGAGAGCCTTCCCGGTCCCCTCCGCGGCGCCGACCAGGATCTCGCTCATCCACGCGGCGAGGAGCGAGGCGCCGAGCAGGCTGCCGATCGCGCGCGGCATGCCCCACGCGTGCCCGTCGTGCCCGGTCTCCTTCGCCGCCTCGACGCTCTTGAAGAGGTCGGCGTGGGTCTTGAGCGTGAAGAGGAGGTAGAGGCCGTAGATCGCCAGCAGGACCAGGCAGAGGCTCGTGTTGAGCGAGGTCACGGCCGCGGCGGCGTCCTGGTCGGCGAGGAAACGGCTGAACGCGCTCGGGACGATCAGGCTGATCACGGCGATCAGCATCATCGAGCTGTAGAGGCGCGTCGAACTCGCGTTGAACTTCTGCTCGTGGTGGCGCAGCCCGCCGAGCAGGAAGGCGGCCCCCTGCGCGAAGAGGAGGTTCGCGAGGATCGCGCCGACCAGCGAGGCGAGCACCATCTCGTAGAGGCCGGCCTTCAGCGCGGCCATGGCGATGATCAGCTCGGGGGCGTTGCCGAAGGTCGCGTTCAGGAGGCCGCCGACGGCGTCGCCGGTCCGCTTCGCGATCTGCTCGGTGGAATGGACGATGAGGCCGGCGATCGGAACGATCGCGAGCGCCGCCGAGAAGAAGAGCAGCGGAGGGGCGAGTCCCTCGACGTGCTCGAGCGCGACGGTCACCGGGATGAACGCGAAGAGCCAATGGAGGGACGGCTTGAACGAGATCTTCATCGCCTCGTCTCGTGGAGAGTCGGGCTGAGGAACGGGCTCGCACCGTCGGGCGCGCGCGGGTCGATCCCGTTCAGTGCGTGGCGTGCTCGTCGTGGGCGCCGGGGGCCGCCGACGCGGCGTGGGCGGGAGCTCCGGCCGTCGCCGCGACCGCCGCCGGCTTCGGTGGCCCGACGAACTTCTCGCGGACCGCCTGGATCACGACGTAGAGGACCGGCGTGAAGACCAGGCCGAGGACGGTGTTGCCGATCATCCCGTAGAAGACGGCGGTGCCGATCGCCTGCTGGCTCGCGGCGCCGGCCCCCTTCGCGATCATCATCGGGAGCACGCCGAGGATGAAGGCGAGCGCGGTCATGAGGATCGGCCGCAGGCGCTGGCGCGACGACTCGGCGGCGGCTTCGACGATCCCCTTGCCCTGCTCGCGCAGCGCCTTCGCGAACTCGACGATCAGGATCGCGTTCTTCGCGCCGAGCCCGACCAGCAGCACGAGCCCGACCTGCGTGTAGACGTTGTTGTCCATGCCGCGCAGCATCAGGCCGCCCATCGCGCCCAGCACGGCGAGCGGGATCGAGAGGATGACGGAGAGCGGCACCGTCCAGCTCTCGTAGAGCGCCGCGAGGATCAGGTAGACGATGATCAGCGCCATCGCGAACACGACGATCGCCTGGCTGCCGATCTGCTTCTCCTGGTAGGAGAGCGCGGTCCACTCGGCCGACATGCCGGAGGGCAGCTTCGCCTTCGCCATGTCCTCGACCAGGTCGAGCGACTCGCCCGACGAGACCCCCGGCCCCGGCACGCCCTGCACGATCGCCGAGGGGAAGAGGTTGTAGCGGATGATGCGGTCGGGCCCGAGCATGTCGCGCACGTCGACCATCGTGCCGAGCGGGACCATCTTGCCGCTGGGCGAACGCACCTCGAGCCGGTTCACGTCGGCGGCCGTCGCGCGGAAGCGGCTGTCGGCGCTGACGTTGAGCTGCCAGGTGCGGCCGAACAGGTTCAGGTCGTTCACGTACGCCGAGCCGAGGTAGCCCGACAGCGTCGAGAAGACGTCCTGCAGCGGGATGCCCATCTGCTTCACCCGCTCGCGGTCGACGTCGGCGAAGAGCTGCGGCACGCCGGAACGGAAGGCGCTGTTCACGTTGCGCAGCTTGCTCTGCGCGTTGCCGTCGACCACGAACTCGCGCACGACCGCGCCGAGCGTCTCGCGGCCGACGCTGCCGCGGTCCTGCACGCGCAGGTCGAAGCCGGAGGCCTGGCCGACGCCGTCGACGGCCGGCAGCGTGAAGATGATCACGATCCCGTCGGGGATCTTCGCGACCTTCTGTTTCAGCTCCGCCATGATCACGTCGAGCCCGCGTCCCCGCGGCAGGCGCTCGTCGAAGTCCTCGAGCCCGCCGAACAGCAGCGCGTAATTCGACCCGGCGCCGTTGATCATCGAGAGGCCGGGGATCGACGTGTAGTTGCGGATGCCGTCGGTCGTGGCGAAGGCCTCCTCCACCCGCTCGACGCAGGCGGTGGTGCGCTCGAGCGAGGCGGCGTCGGGCATCCAGATCTCGGCCAGCACGACGCCGCGGTCCTCGAGCGGCACGAAGCCGGTCGGCACCTGCGTGAAGGACCAGACCACGGCGAGCGTGCAGGCGGCGAACCCGGCGAGCGTGAAGGCGATGACGCCGGGGTGGACGATGAAGCGGATGAAGTTCCCGTAGGCCGTGGAGACCTTGTCGAACATCCAGTTGAAGCCGCGGTTGAAGAAGTTCGGCTTGTGGTCCTTCGCGTGCGCCTTGAGGATCACGCCGCACAAGGCGGGGCTGAGCGTCACGGCGCAGAGCACGGAGAGCCCGGTGCTGGCCGCGATCGTCAGAGCGAACTGCCGGAAGAGCGAGCCGCTGATCCCGGGCAGGAACGCGGTCGGCACGAAGACGGCCATGAGCACGAGGCCGATGCTGATGCACGCGCCGAGCACCTCGCCCATCGCCTTCGAGGTCGCCTCCTTGGGCGGGAGGTGGAACTCCTTCATCACGCGCTCGACGTTCTCGACCACGACGATCGCGTCGTCGACGACGATGCCGATGGCGAGCACGAGGCCGAACAGCACGGGCAGGTTCACCGAGAAGCCGGCGATCTGGCAGAAGAAGAAGGTGCCGATGATCGAGACCGGGATCGCGAGCATCGGGATGAACGAGCTGCGCAGGCTGCCGAGGAAGATCAGCACGACCGCGAGCACGAGGGCGAGCGCCTCGAAGAACGTGTGGAACACCGCGTCGATCGCGGAGAGGACGAACTTGGAGGTGTCGTAGACCGTGTCGAACGCCGTGCCTTCGGGGAGCGCCGGCGTCTTCGCCGTCATGAGCGACTGCACGTCCTTCGCGACCTGCACCGCGTTCCCGCCCGGCGCCTGGTAGACGATCATCACGGCGGCCGGGATCTTCTCGTAGCGGCCGCCGGTGTCGTACGACTTGCCGCCGAGCTCGACGCGCGCGACGTCCTTCACGCGGATCACGCGCGAGCCCTCCGCGCGCACGATCACGTTCTCGAACTCGTCGACGCTGCTCAGGCGGCCGAGCGTCGAGACGTTGTACTGGAAGGCGGTGCCCGCGGGCGCGGGCTGCTGGCCGATCACGCCGGCCGCGACCTGGACGTTCTGCTCCTTCAGCGCGTTGATCACGTCGACGACGGTGAGGGCGCGCGCCTTGAGCCGCTCGGGGTCGAGCCAGACGCGCATCGAATAGTCTTTGACCGGGTAGACCTTGGCGTCGCCGACGCCCGGGATGCGCTTGATCTCGTCGACGAGATTCACCGTCATCCAGTTCGAGAGGAAGAGGTCGCTGAACTTCCCCTCCGGCTCGCCCTTCTTCGGAGCGACCGACAGGATCGTGATGATGTTCGAAGACACCTTGTCGGTGGTGACGCCGATGCGCTTCACGTCCTCGGGCAGCGACGGGAGCGCGGTGCTGACCTTGTTCTGGACGAGCACCGACGCCATGTCGGGGACGGTCCCGAGCTCGAAGCTGACCTTCAGCGTGTAGGAGCCGTCGGAGGCCGACGTGCTCTCCATGTAGATCATCCCGGGCACGCCGTTCACCTTCTGTTCGATCGGGGCGGCGACGGTGTCGGCGATGACCTGGGCGCTCGCGCCCGGATAGGTCGCGGTGACCTGGATCACGGGCGGCGTGATGTCGGGGTACTGCGCGACCGGCAGGCTCGGATAGGTGATCGCGCCGATCAGCACGATCAGGATCGAGATGACCGAGGCGACGATCGGCCGGCGGATGAAGAAGTCGGTGAACATGGTGGGGCCGCGCTCTCAGCGGCCGCCGGAGTCGGCGCCCTTCTTCTCGTCGCCCTTTTTCTCGGCGCCCTCGCCCTTGGCCGGCGACTCCTTCGGCGCAGACTCTTTCGGCGCGGCTTCCTTCGGCGCCGCCTCCTTCGCGGCGGCCTTCGACGCCGCCTCCTCCTTCATCGCCTCGGCCTCGTCCTTCGGCGTCACCTTGGCGCCCGGCCGCGCCTTCAGCACGCCGCGCACGATGACCTTGTCGCCCGGCGCGACGCCCTCGAGCACGACGCGCAGCGTCCCCTCCTGCACGCCGACCTGCACGCGCCGCTGCTCGACGGTGTTCTCGCGGTTCACCACGAGCACGTAGCGGCCCTGCATGTCGGAGAGCAGCGACGCCTCGGGCAGCAGCAGCGACAGCGACTTCTCCATCGGGAAGCGCAGCCGCGCGAAGAGGCCGGGCGTCAGGAAGCCGTTCTCGTTCTCGAAGCGGGCGCGCACCTCCATCGTGCCGGTCGCCTTGTCGAGCTCGGGGGCGACGTAGTCGACGCGGCCGTGCGTCTTGAACTCGGTCTCGTCGCGCAGCGCGAGCTCGACGGGCAGCCACTTGCCCTGCTCGAGCTGGCCGCGCTCGCGCCCCTCACCACCGCCGCCCTCCTTGTAGATCTTGCGCTGGACCGCGAGCACGTCGGCCTCGTTGGCGTCGACCGAGACGTAGATCGGCCGGATGCAGACCAGCGTGGCGAGCAGCGTCGCGTCGCCGCGTCCGACCAGGTTGCCGGGGTCGACGTAGTTCTTGGTGATCACGCCGTCGATCGGGGCGTGCACCTCGCAGAACTCGAGGTCGAGCTTCGCCTTGTCGCGCTGCGCCTTGGCGACCGCGAGGTCGCCGGCGTTCGCGTCGCGGCGCGCCCCCTTGATGATCGCGTCGATCTCCGGACCGGCCTTCTGGTCGGCGAGGTCGCGCGCGAGCTTGGCGTCGTTGGTCGCGCCGGTGAGCGTCGCCTCCTGCGACACGACGGCCGCCTCGGCGCGCTCGAGCGCCGCCTGGTACTCGCGCTTGTCGATCACGAAGAGCAGGTCGCCCTTCTTGACCAGCTGGCCGAGCTTGAAGTGGACCGACTCGAGGAAGCCCGGTACGCGCGCCCGCAGGTCGACCGACTCGGAGGCGGCGAGCACGCCGGTGTAGCCGAGGTAGCGCGTCACGTCGCGCTGCGTCGGCGTCGCGACCATGACCTCGGGCGGTGGCGGTGGCGCGTAGGCGTTCTTGTCGTCCTTCCCCTTGCACGCGAACGCGGCGACCAGGGCGGCCGCGGCGAGCGCGCGCTGGATCGAATGCTTCCGATGGGTCATGGGTGGTCCTTGTCCGCCTTGTCCGCGTCCGCCTTTTCGGCGTCCGATTTTTCCGCGTCCGCCTCTTCCGGTTTCGGCGGCGGGCCGTCGAGCTTCGGCCGGTCCCATCCGAGGTCGGAGCCCGCGTGGTAACCGGGACTGAGCACGTCGCCCCAGTCGGTGCGCTTGCGCATGCGGTCGATCGTCCCCGGGTCGACGAACTCGTCCTCGCCGCGCACCTCCCAGCCGCCGCCGAGCGCGCGGTAGGTCTCGATCGCACCGAGCGCGACGTCGGCGCGCGCCGACACCAGCGTGTCCTGGCTGGTGACGAGCACGGTCTGCGCGTCGTTGACGCGGATGAAGTCGACGGCGCCGTTCCGGTACTGGATGAGCGAGAGCTCGACCGAGCGCTGCGCCGCCGAGACGCTCTCGGCCAGGAATCCGGCGCGCTCCCGCGCCCGGAGGAACGACGAGAGGCCCGATTCGACCTCGGCCGCCGCGCGCAGTACCGAGTCCTGGTAGGCCGCGGCCGCCTGCTCGTAGCGGGCGTCCTGCACGCGGACGTTGTCGGAGATGCGCCCGTAGTTGAGGAAGGGGAGGTTCACCTGCAGCCCGAGGAACCCGCCGAACGAGTCGGAGCTGAACAGGTCGCCGAGGCCCGGGTTCCCGAGGCGGTCGGTGTTGGAGGTCGAGAAGCCGGTCGAGCCGAGCACCGCGATCGACGGGAAGTAGTCGGCCTTCGCGATGCCGATGCGCTCGCTCGCCGAGGCCGCGCTGCGCTCGGCGGCGCGCACGTCGGGCCGGCGGCGCAGCAGGTCGGCCGGGATGCCGAGCGCCAGCGTCGGCGGCGGATCCGGGAGCGTCGCGGCCTTGCCTTCCGCCGGCGCGAGCCAGGCTTCGAGCTCCGAGGGGGTCCGCCCGAGCAGGACGCCGAGCGCCATCTTGGTCTGCCGCAGGGCGCGCTGCAGTTCGGGGATGAGCGCCTGCGTGTTGGCGAGGGTCCCGCGTGACGTCGCGACGTCGAGCTCCGACACGGCCCCGAGCCGGAAGCGCGTCTGGATCAGCCGCAACGTCTCCTGCTGCAGCGCGACGTTTGCGACGGCATTCGCGAGCCGCTCCTCGAGCGATCGGATCAGGACGTAGTCGGTCGCGACCTCGGCCGTCAGGCTCACCAGCACGGCGTCGTAGTCGGCGACGCTCGCGAGCAGCGAGGCGTCCTCCGACTCGATGGCGCGGCGGTACTTGCCCCAGAAGTCGAGCTCCCACGCCGCCTCGATGCCGACCGACGCCGAGGCGTAGTTCTTGTCCAGGGACGGGAAGGCGTCGTTGCTGCCGACGCGGTTGGCCGACAGCGTGCCGAACGCCTGCTGCAGCTGCGGGAAGAACTCGCCGACCGCGATCCCGCGCTGCGCACGCGCCTCGATCACGCGCAGCCCCGCGACGCGCAGCGTGAGGTTGCTGCAGCGCGCCGCCTGGATCAGCGCGTCGAGCGTCGGGTCCTTGAAGCTCTCCCACCAGAGCGGCGCGGCCGCGCCCTCCTCCGCCGTTCCGCGCGCGTCGTCGAGCCACGCGGCGTTGACGTCGGCCTCGGGCCGCTCGTAGTCGGGACCGACCTTGCATCCCGCGCCGGAGAGCGCCGCGAGCAGCGCCGACCACGCCGGGATCGATGCGAAACGACAATGTCGTCGGCGCGAGGACGCCATCCTTCTCGACTCCGTGGACTGCAGCGCGCGAGGGAAGGGCGCAGCCGGGGGATCATGCCCAAACTCCCGAAAAAAAGAGCGGACGCGTCGTCGTCATGTGCGTCGCCGGGCCGCGACGCGAACTCCGCGTAGGCCGATACCCGCGCAAGAGTCCGTCGCCGGAGATCGGAGTGCAACCCCGCCGGCACGCCATGTGTCCCCGCGCGCCGCCTCGCCGCCCCGGCCCTTCGCGCCGGGGCGCCTCCATCGGAGAGACGAACGATGCACGAGAAGCCGCTCGCGATGCTCGCGCGATGCACGTGGCCCGTCGCCTTCGTCGCGCTCGCCGCCTGCAGTTCCGAGAGCCGCCTGTGGCGGCTCTCTCCGTTCTCGGACGCGGAGGAGAGCTCGGCCGAGCGCGCCAACCTCTGGCCGGTCGCGTGGTTCGACGGCAACGGCGGCTCGCTCCTCTGGCCGCTCGTCGACTTCGACCAGCACGGCTTCGCCGTCCGTCCGCTCGTGAGCCGCGACGACGACGACCTCGACGTCCTCTTCCCGCTGTCGCACTTCGACACCGCAGCGGGCGAGGGCTGGGCGCTCAACGCCTACTCCTTCGGAGGCAATCGCGGCGTCTTCCCGATCGCCAACGTGAGTCGTGACGGCTTCTCGTGGATCGGCCCGGCGTACTGGTCGCACGGCTGCACCGACGACGCCGGCCGCACCGGATTCGGCGGCCTCTTCCCCATCGCGCACTTCAACGACACCTTCGGTTTCGTGGGCCCGGTGTGGTGGCAGCCCGACTCCGACCGCTACGGCCTCTTCCCCCTCTTCACGCACGCCGGGCTCTCGTGGTACGGGCCCTTCTGGTGGAACCGCGAAGGCCCCGAGGTCTCGTCGTACGGCCTCTTCCCGCTCGCGACGAGCGGCGAAACGAGCTGGATCGGGCCGGCGTGGTGGCACGCGCCGAAGGGTGACGCGACCGACGCGTGGGGACTCTTCCCGCTGGTCTGGAGCAAGAAGGACGAACAGGGCGAGTCGCTCACCCTCCTTCCGCTCTACCACGGCGGGAGCGACGCGAACGGCAGCCGCCACGCCCTGCTGGTGCCGCCGACATGGTGGGAGACGTCGCCGTCCCGCCAGCGCCAGTTCGTCCTGCCGTTCTACGGCCACGTCGAGGACGAGGGCGAGTCGCTCACCTTCGTGGTGCCGCTCTTCGCGAAGACGCAGCACGGCGACGCGACGCACTGGTGGACGCTGCTCGGCGACACGTGGCACGCGGGCGAGGCGGACGGGACGACGGGCGTGCGCGCGTCGGGGCTGAACGTCTATCCCCTCTACTGGTCGGCGCGCAGCGGCGAGCGCTCGCGGCAGATGCTGGTCCCCTTCTACTACTACCGCGAGCAGGGCGACGCGCGGCTCGTGCTGACGCCGTTCGGCGGGCGCGGCTGGGACGCGAGCGGCGGCTCGAGCTTCTTCAACGTGCTCGGCCCGGTCTACCACCACAGCGAGGGCACGGTCGCCGGCGTGCCGGTCGAGTCGACCGCCGTGGCGTGGCCGCTCTTCGAGAGAAGCCGCTCGGGCGACACGACGACGACGCGCGCGCTCCCGTTCCTCGGCGTCGAGAGCACGCCGACGACGACCGACTCGTGGCAGCTCGCGGGGCTCGGCCGCTGGGTCGCGGACGAGAAGTCGGCGTCGTACCGCGCCTTCCCGTTCTACGCGCAGTCGAACGCGGCGGAGACGCCCGATCCCCTCTTCGACTTCACGCTGGCGCGCAGCTGGTCGCACGGCGAGGAGTGGTCGCGACACGTCTTCCCGCTCTGGTCCTCGAGCGGCGACGCGAAGTGCTCGGAGCAGAGCGTGCTGCTCGGGCTCGGGCGCTACGCGACGACGGAGGCGGGGAGCGCGTGGCGGCTGTGGCCGCTCGCGTCGGGCTCGACCGACGCGCGGGCCGACGGCCTGCTCGACGACCTCACGCTGATCCGCACGACGCGCGGCGAGGACGGCGACGGCTCGCAGCGCTTCTTTCCGCTGTACTGGGGCGGGCGATCGGGCGGGACGAGCGAGCACGTCGCGCTGCTCGGGATCGCGCGCGTCGCCCGGTCGGAGGAGGGGAGCGCGTGGCGGTTGTGGCCGCTCGCCTCGACGACCGACGCCGACGGCCTCGACGACTGGCTCGATCCGCTGACGCTCGTCGGCGTCCATCCCCATCTCGGGAAGACGCACGTCCACGTCGGCACGTCGATGCTGTTCGACCTCGACCGGTTCGGCGAGGACAAGCGTTCGTGGAACCTGCGCACGCTGGCCTTCTTCAACGTGGGCCACGTCGAGGAGCACCCCGCCGATCCGACCGCGCTGCCGAGCCGCTGGACCGAACGGCGCGACTACGCCGGCTTCCTCTTCGACTGGTTCCTGGTCGAGCACTCGACCACCGCCGAGCGCGACGGCGCGCGCCACGAAGGCGCGCACTACCGCCTCCCGTTCGTGCACGAGTACGAGCGGACCGCCCGCGGCACGGACTGGGACCTCCTCTGCTACACGGTGAGCCGCGAGAAGAGAGAGGCCACCGACAAGCTCCACGTCCTCGGCGGCTACGCCTTCCAGAAGGAGAGCACGCCCGGCGGCGAGAGCGTCCACGTGCTCGGCTACGCCTACCGCTCCGACCGCAAGGGCGACACGACGCGCCGCGACATCTTCCCGGCGGTGACGTGGGACAGCGCGCCCGACGCGTGCCGCGTCTCCTTCCTCTGGAAGCTCTTCGTCTACGATCGCAAGGGCGACAAGCGGGGCGGGAACTTCCTCTTCATCCCGTGGGGCGACCGGACCGACGAGGCCGGCGCGCCGACCGAGAAGGACTCATGAACCTCCGTCCGGCGAGGCGCGGCATTCCGCGGCTGGCGCAGCTCGCGCTGCCGGCGCTGCTCGCCCTGCCGGCATGCCCGACGCCGCCTGCGGGCGACGCCGCGCCGCCGATGCCCGGTCCAGCCCCGACGCGCCCGATGGCTCGCCACATCGTGGCGGCGACGCCGGACGACGACTTCTGCGGCGGCGTGACCAACTTCGCGAAGGTGGCGCCGGGGCTCTGGCGCGGCGCGCAGCCGACGGCCGAGGGCTTCAAGAACCTCGAGGCGGCGGGCGTGAAGACGGTCGTCAACCTGCGCAGCGACCACGACGACGCTCCCCTGCTCGCGGGCACGCAACTCGAGCCGGTCCGGATCGAGATGCGGGCGTGGGATCCCGACGAGGACGAGGTCGTCGCCTTCCTGAAGGTCGCGCAGGACCCGGCGCGCGCGCCCGTCTACGTCCACTGCGCGCAAGGCCGCGACCGCACCGGCTACTGCATCGCTGCCTGGCGGATGGTGGTCGAGGGTTGGAGCGCCGACGAGGCGATCGCCGAGATGGAGGCGTTCCACTTCAACTCGCTCTGGCTGCGCAACAAGGACTGGCTGCGCGACCTCGACGTCGAGCGGATCCGGCGGCGGCTCGCGTCGGAGTAGCGGCGGCGGCGACGGGCGCGTTCGCGATTGATGGCGATCGGCGCGGCGTCCTACTTGGACGCATTCGACGGGAGGTGGTACTCGGGCTCGTCCTGGTGCCGGCTCCACCACTCCCTCGCGAGCGCGACGCGAGTCTCTGCCGGCCAGTTCTTCTGGGCGAAAGTGCCGATCGCGGCCGCGGCGCAGTCGCGGACCTCGGGCTCCGGATCGTCCAGCAATCCTGCGACGAGGGAGACGAGGCGCCTTCGGCCGGTTCCTGCGGTCGAAACGGCCGCCATCTCCCGAATCTCGGGCAAGGGATCTGCGAAACATGCCTCCGCGAACCGGTCCTTCGTGCTGTGTAGCAGCGCATCGCACCCGGGATCGGCGTCGCGGATCATCATTCGCCCGTTCGGCAGATCGAAGACGCAGGGGACCCGGCGTATGAAGTCGAATCCCAGCAATCCCGCGACCCCCGATTCCCGCAGTTCCGATGCGGGCACGGAAGGTGTCTCGAAATCACACGTCCAGCCGCCGAACTTCAAGCCTTCGACTCGGAACACTTCCGATTCGTGGATCCGATCGCCGCCCGCGTCCATCTCTCGGACCGACTCCTTGCGAACTGCCTTCAAACCGAGGGTTTGAATCGCCTCGCGATCGATGCTCGTCGTCGTCGCGCCCGTATCGACTAGCAATCGCATCGTGCGGCCCGCGATGTCGAGATCGACGCACACGTCCGCTTCACGGCGGAACAGCGGAATCGTGCTCCAGTGCGAACCGGGGTAGCGCCGCTCGATCTCCTGCTCCGCGATCTCCGATGCAACGAACGTCGCCGTCGAGGCCTTGCCATCGAGAATGAGGACGCTCTCGAACAACAAGCGTTGACCGATGGCCCCCCGGACACCAGGCGGGAAGGCGTCCAGTACCCACGCATCGACGTTCCGCGCGACCGCCTCCCCGAGAAAGAGCGACGGAACAATCGCATGACGCCTGGAACTCACGGCAACCGATGCGCTGTAGAGCGAGACTTCCGGCATGTCCTGGACCGGCAGATTCCATTTCACCGCCTGCTCCGGACCCAGGAAGACCTCCGACGCCCCCGTATCGAGGACGAAATACGCATCCGATCCCGAACTCGCGAAGACCTGCGCGATCGGCCAGACGTGAGAGAGCAGCTTCACGGTCCCGACGCCGGACGCAGGCAATTCCAGCCGATGCTGTGCAGTCGGCGGTCGGGTCGATTCCGTCAAGGACCGCTGCGTCTCGACGTCCGTGCACGCGACCCCAACGGCGCAGAGCGCCGGTGCGAGCGTGGACATGGCAAGTCTCATCGGGCGGCTCCGGATCTGAGGGTTCACGCCATGAACGCCGCTGCGTGCGCCCGCACGTACTCCGCCATCGTCCGCGGCGGATGGCCCGTCACGCGTGCCACCGTGCCGGTAACCTCGCGCGCGACGCCGGAACGGACCATCTCGCCGAGCGCGATCTCGGCCTGCGCGTACCACGCGGGTGCGCCGCTCGCGACGATCTGCTTCTCATGCTCTTCCGGGGAGCGATCGACGTATCGGATCGTCTTCCCGAGCTCGCGGCCGACGACCGCGACGAGTTCGTCATTGGTGAACGCGGCGGGTCCGGTGGCGACGAGCACCTCGCCCGCGTGCTGCGGCTCGACCATGCAGCGCGCGCAGACCTCGGCGAGGTCGGCGGTGTCGACCCAGGCGGCGGCGCTCCCGCCCCAATGACCGGAGTAGACGCCCTGCTTCTTGATCGCGTCGGCCGCGAAGAGCAGGTTCGAATAGAAGAACGCGCCGCGCACGATCGTCCAGCCGATCCCCGAGGAGCGGAGCGCCACCTCGCCGACCCGTGCGCGCGGCTGAAGTGGCCGGGCGCGAGCGGATCGGCGCCGATCGCACTGAGCTTGACGACGCGGCGCACGCCGGCGGCACGCGCGGCGCGCAGCGCGTCGAGCTCGAGGTCGGCCTGGTTCGGCGCGACCGGCGCGAGCAGGAAGAGCGCGGCGCCGCCCGCGAAGGCGCGCTCGAGTCCGGCCGGCTCCGCGAGGTCTCCCGTAACCACTTCGACGCCGAGCCCGGCGACCTCCTTCGCTTTCGCCGGATCGCGGACGATCGCCCGCACCGGCTGCTTCATCGAACGGAGCACGCGCACGACTTCTCCGCCGCTGTGACCGGTGGCGCCGAGGACGAGGTTCACGACGTTCTTCCCGAGAGTTCCGGCGCGACGCTTCGCTCGAACCCGCTCGCACGCGCGTCGCGTCCGCGCGGCGGCCCGTTCTAGCGACGCTTCGGCGACGCGCGGCGGGGTCGGGCGCGGATCCGGTCGAGGCGGTCACGGATCCTCGGTGGTCAGCCGGTCGTTGTCGAGCCACTCGTCGTAGAACGGCTTTTCGTCGTGGTAGCGCTGGACGATCCGCCACCCGACGTTGCCCGACGGGAATGGAGCATCGCGGATGACCGCGGTCGCCTTGCCGTCGGCGTCGTGCGCGACGTCGCGGCCGGCGAGCACCCACTCCGACTTCTCGATCCGGCCGTCGCCGTTCCGGTCGGCCGCGACGTAGACCTCGAGCGCGTCGAGGATGCCGGCGGGCTCGTACGTGATCGAGGTCGTGAGCGACTCCTTGCGTGCCCAGAGCCATCCGGAGCTCTTCAGGTCGGAGTCGAGCCTCCAGTGCCGGCCGTTGCCCGACATCTCGATGCCGTTGCCGATCCAGCGGCGATTCGGCGCGAGCATGTCGCGAGCGATGCGCGACAGATCATCGGCGCCGATGATCCCGAGGCACGCGAACGCGGCGAGGAGCTTGCAGACCATCGTGGAACTCCCGACGGCTTCGGAGGACCGCGACCCGCAGGAATCTTCGTCGCCGCCCGGCCGGCGATGAAAGCGGAATTCCCGGCGCGCCCCGCCTCACTTCGCCGCGCGGGGCGCCCGGTACCCGACGCCCTCGCATCCCGGCGCGCGCGGCTCGAACGCCGCGTCGAACTCGGGATCGGGCGCGTCGAGCGTGTTGCGCGTCTTGTCGATCGTGCCGCGCAGGTCGGCGACGCCGCCGCCGATGCGGCAGCCGGTGACGCCCGCTCCGTTCACGACGTCGAGCTCGTAACGGGTTCCGGGTGCGACGCCGCCGCCGCGCCCGTTCTTCCAGAAGAGGCAGTGCTCGTAGACGCTCGCCTCGCCCGTGTCGTCGGCGCCGTTCCAGTTGTCGGTGAACGTGCAGCGCACGACGCGCGCGCGCGACTTCGAAAAGACGGTGAGCGCGCCGGAGCCGTGCTCGAAGCTGCGCAGGTCGTCCTTCGGGCTCACGAAATCGACGCCCGTGTTCGAGACGTTGCCGACGAAGAGGCAGTTCTCGAGCTCGGCCGCGCCGCCGGGCAGCACGTCGACCGCGGAGCCGGTGATCTGGCAGCGGTTGTTGCGGAAGACGCAGTCGCGGATCGTGACCGCGTTCTCCGAGAAGCCGCGCTGCTCGATCGAGAGGCCTCCGGCGCAGGGGCTGGCGTAATTGTCGTGGACGTCGAGCCGCTCGAGCGTCGGGCTCGAGCGGCCGAACACCTTGATCGCGCCGCCGTCGCAATAGAAGAAGAGCGACTTCGTGAGCCGCGGCTCCGGGACGTTCGGTTGCACCGGCCCGGGCGTCTCCGACTGCGTCACGTAGTGGTTCGCGCCGGTGATCTCGAAGCCGCGCAGCACGGTCGACGCGCCGACGCCGTCCCCGAAGTAGACGACGTGGTTCACGATGGCGGGGAAGCTCGGGTCGCTCGGGTCGGCGAGCCCGGGGTTCGCCGCCGTGAGCACGACCGCGCCGTCGGCCTCGACCGTGATCCCGTCGTGCTTCGCGTGGAACCAGATCAGAGCCTGCGCCGGCTGCTTCGGGCGGTAGGTCCCGGCGCGGACGCGCACCGTCTTGCCCTTCGCGCCCGCCGCCGCGGCCGCCTCGATCGCCGCCTGGATGTCGCCGCCCGGCTCGACCTCGAAGACGTTCGGGTCCTGCGACCGCTCGCGCGCCGGCGCTTGCGCCGGGTCGCCTGTCGGCGCGTCGTCGCCGCTGCACGCGACCACGAACGAGAGCAGCGCGATCGCGGCGCGCGCGCGCACGCTCACCGCTTCTTCTTCGGCGACTTCGCCGACTTCTTCGCGCGCGTCGTCGGCTTCGGCTTCAGCGACGCGACGTAGGCGCGGCTCGTATCGAACCAGCGCGCGAGCTCCTTCGTCTTGCGCAGCAGCGCGTCGGGGACGACGGCGTACTCCTTCAGGACGATGCCGTACTGGACGGAGCGCTTCGTCGAGTACTTCGTCAGGAACGCCGCGAGCTCCGCCGCCGGCAGGCGCAGCGCGACGCTGCCGTCCTTGTGCAGCACGCTGAATATGTGGCCGTTCAGCGACGTGTAGGGCATCGTGTCGCCCTTGCGCTCGACGGCGGGTTTCGTCGCGACGAGCTTCTCGTAGAGCGCGAGCGCTTCGTCCCGGTCCATCGCGGCCTCCGCGTCCTCGCCTCCGCCCCCGCTACGGCGCCTTCTCGCGCAGCGCTTCGAGCTCCTCCCAACGTTCATACGCGATTTCGAGCGCGCGCTTGAGGTCCGTCCGCTCGCCCTGCAGCTTCGCAAGCTCCTGCTGCAGGCCCTTGTAGAGCGCCGGGTCGGCGAACCTGCGGTCGAGCTCTGCTCCGCGCGCCTCGATCTCCGCGATTCTCTCCGGCAGCGCCTCGAGCTCCTTCGCCTCCTTGAAGGAGAGCTTGCGCTTCGGCGGCGTTGCGTTGGCCGGGCTCGCGGCCGCCGCCGCCGTCGACGCGGCGCGCGCGGCGGTCTTCCGCTTCGCGGCCTGCGCCTCCTGCGCCGCGCGCGCCTCCTCGGCGGCGCGCTCGCGCGCGATCCGTTCGAGCAGCGACGAGAGGTCGCCCTCGTGCAGCCGCGTGTGTCCCTCGCCATCCATGTACAACACGTGCGTCGCGACGCGGTCGAGGAACCAGCGGTCGTGGCTGACGATGAGGGCCGCCCCCTCGAACGCGACCAACGCCTCCTCCAGCGTGCGCAGCGTCTCGAGGTCGAGGTCGTTGGTCGGCTCGTCGAGCACGACGACGTTGCCGGCCTGGATCAAGAGCTTCGCGAGCAGCACGCGGTTGCGTTCGCCGCCGGAAAGGTCTTCGACACGCGAGAACTTGGTCGGGCCGGGGAAGAGGAAGCGGTCGAGGAAGCTCTCGATCCGCATCGTCTGCCCGCCGACGCGCACGTTCTCCATGTCGGCGCTCGCGACCTCGTCGACGACGGTGTTCTTCGGGTCGAGGCCGCGCCGCTGCTGGTCGATCGCGGCGAACTTGACCGTGTCGCCGACCGCGCGCACCCCGCCGTCGGGCACGAGCGCGCCGGTGCAGAGCGAGAGGAAGGTCGACTTGCCGGCGCCGTTCGGCCCGACGATCCCGAGCCGCATCCCCGCGCGCAGCTCGAAGTCGAGCGTCGGGACGACGACGCGCCCGTCGAACGACTTCGTGGCGCCGTGCAGCTCGAGCACCTTCGTCCCGAGCCGCGGCCCCGGCGGCAGCGTGAAGGAGACCGTGCCGATCGCCGCGTCGCCGCCGTCGGCGACCAGCGCCTCCCAGCGCGCCATGCGCGACTTCGACTTGGTGGTGCGCGCCGGCGGGCCGCGCCGCGCCCACGCCGTCTCGCGCCGCAGCAGCATCCGCCGCTCGTGCGCCGCGTTGCCGGCGGCGTGGTCGCGCTCGGCGCGCTTCCACAGGTATTGCGCGTAGCCGCCGTCGTACTCGACGAGCCGGCCGTGCTCGAGCTCGACGATGCGGTCGACCACGCGGTCGAGGAAGTAGCGGTCGTGCGTCACGAGCAGCAGCGGCACGCGCGACTCGAGGAGGCGGTCCTCGAGCCAGTCGGTCACGAGCGCGTCGAGGTGGTTGGTCGGCTCGTCGAGCAGGAGCAGGTCGGGCGTGCCGACCAGGAGGCGCGCGAGCGCGACGCGCCGCTGCTCGCCGCCCGACAGCGTCCCGCACGAGGCGTCGACGTCGCGCAGCCCGAGCGAGCGCACCATCGCCTCGATCTTGTGCTCGACGTCGTGGCCGCCGAGCGTCGCGAGCTCCGCTTCCAGACGGTCCTGTTTCGAGAGGAGCGACTCGATCCGGTCGGCGTCGATGCCGTCGCGGCCGAGCTCCTGGTGGACCGCCTCGATCGCCGCGAGCACCCGCTCGCGCCCGACCAGCCCGAGCCGCACCGCGTCGCGCACCGTGAGCGCGAGGTCGAGCTTCGGCGCCTGCTCGAGCCAGCCGAGCTTCAGGTCGCGCTTCGCGACGCGCTCGCCCGAATCGGGCCGCTCGACGCCGGCGAGGATCTTGAGCAGCGTCGTCTTGCCCGAGCCGTTGCGGCCGAGCAGGCCGATGCGGTCGCCCTCGTTCACGACGAGGTCGACGCCGCGCAGCACCGGCTTCGCGTCGTACGCCTTGGCGACATCCTGGAGGGCGAGCAGCGACATGGGAGGCGCGACCGGCTCAGAACGTGAAGCGCAGCGCGAGGAACGGCCCGCTCAGGTTGAAGTCGCCTTCGTTCGCGGCCTCGTTGATGTCGTAGCGCATGAAGCGCCAGCCGAGCTCGGCGCGAAAGCGGACCATCTGGTACGCGAGCCCGGTCGCCGCGTCGTAGATCACCTGCGACCTCGAGATCGCCGCGATGTTGGCGCGCAGCAGCGTCGAGAGGCCGTGGCCGAGGTCGAACGACCCGTCGGTCACCGCCATCGGAAAGACGTGGTTGAAGCGGCGCGACGTCGTGACGCCGGTCGTGTCGTCCGTCATCTCCATGTCGAACGTCCAGAAGCGCGCGCCGAGCCCCGCCCACCACGAGCTCTCGCCCCGCTGCCAGAACGCGTAGCTCCAGCTCGCCCGCGTCGTCGGGCACTTGAGGTCGGCGGAGACGAGGTTCCCCTGCGGGAACCGCTGCCCGTGGAAGATGAAGTCCTCGGGCGCGACGGTGCTGCCGTGCAGCGCGAGGTCCTGGTACTCGACGGCCACGCGGTAGGGCCCGAGGTCGAGATCGAGGCCCGCGCCGAGCGCGTTGCCGTCGTCGAGGCCGGCGTCGCGCCGCAGGCTCACGTCGCTGGCGGTGCCGGGCTGCGAGGCCCGCGTGATCGACACGTTCCCGTGCACGCTCGGGTGCCAGTACTCGACGTGGCCCGACGCCGAGACCACGTCGTAGTGGACCGTGCAGCCTTCGACGCCGAGCGCCGCCGCGACCAGCACGCTCGCCGACATCCCGGCCCTCCTGACCGACCGGACCCGGCGGGCTCTTTGGTAATACGCCTCGCCCATGCGCGGTCCGCGGACACGTCGGCTCTCGTGGGGCTTCACCGGACCCACGCTCCTTTTCCTGCTCGCCTTCAATATCTATCCGCTGGTCTGGAACGTCGTGCTGGGATTCCGGAGCGGCACGCTGCTCGGCGGCGCGGGCGCGAACAACGGCGGCGCGAACTACGCGCGCGTCTTCGCCGATCCGCAGTTCGTGGAGGCGCTGCGGCTGACGGCGC
>DAINBU010000045.1:18645-37352 GCA_036732755.1 Planctomycetota bacterium | reverse complement strand
CTCCCGCCCGTCGCGCGTTCAACCACGCCCCCTTCTCCCCGCGCCCGCTTCACCCCCGCCCTCGACGTCCGCTCCAGCTACCTTGCAAGCGCGGCGCGCGCTGCGGCGACCGGCGCGAAGTCGGCGTCGGTCGCGTCGCGCAGGTAGTGGACGCCGCAGGCGAGGAGCGGGCCGGCCATCTCGTCGCCGCAGCGTGTCGCGAGCTGCTCGAGCGCCGCGAAGAACTTCCAGTCGTGCGCCTCGTCGCCCTTCGCGACGAGCAGCTCGCGCGCGCGCGCGACGAAGATCTCGCGCACGTTCCCGGTGCGCAGACTGCCGACGATCGAGCGTGCCGTCTCCCAGCGGTCGGGGCCGAGCCCCTCGAGCCCGCGCACGGCGCCGCGCACCTCGACCGTGGCGTCGTTCGCCGGGGCGAGCAGCAGCGCCACGTCGACTTCGCGCGTGGTTCCTCCGCGCACGAACGCCGCGCGCCAGAGCGGCAGTCAGCCGGCCGCCAGCGACTGCGCGAGGCGAGCGAACTCGAGCTCGCCGACCGCCGTCGCGAGCCACTGGATCGACTCCACGCCGGTCGCCGCGTGCACCGCGAAGAGGCCCGGCGTGCGGGCGAGCAGTTCGAGCGCGTACGCGCAGGCGGTCCACCAGCCGGCGCGCATCGTCCCCGACTCCCGCTCGAGGTCGGCGAAGAGCTGCTGCGCCTGCGCGGAGTCGGCGGCGCGCAGTGCTGCGATCGCCGCGGGCAGAGAGGCGTCGAAGCCGCCGTGCTTCTTGCCCGGCGCGACCCTGGCGCGCTCCTTCGCCCGCGCGAACGCCGCCGTCTCCGCGTCCCGCTCGAGCGCGAGCAGGCCGTGCACGAGCGCGCGCGCGAACGTCTCGGCGTGGCCCCAGCCGATCACGTCGAGCGTCCGGATCCCGTTCGCGGCGCAGATCGCGCCGTGGCCGGCGTTGCCGAAGCTGCGCAGCGACCACGGGGCGAGCGCGGCGATCACCGCCTCGCGCTTCGCGCTTCGCACGAGCGCCGTCACCGCCGCGTCGGCTTTCGCGACGTCCCACGCCTCCATCGCCGCGTCGAGCTCGGCGCGCGCCTTCCCGGCGGCGGGGAGCGCCTTCTCGTCGGGAGCGGGCAGCTGCCAGCCGCCGCCGGCGACCTGCTCGGCCTGGCTCTGCTTGAAGTCCTCGAGCGCGTAGACCAGCGGCAGCGCGCGCGCCGGCGCCGGCAGCGCCTGCATCACGCTCCAGAGCGACGCCATCTGCAGCACGCAGTGGTACTTGAAGCCGAGCGGGCGCGGCGCGACGTGGCGCACGCCGGCGAGGTAGAGCGCCGCGAAGAGCGGCTCGACCGCGAGCCCCTGCTTCAGCCTGTCGATCAGCTGCGCGTTCGCCTTCTCGCGCGGGACGTCGGCGATCCACGTGACGAGCTCTTCGACCGGATCGGGCACGCGGCCGGGCAGCAACGGAAGCCTCCGAAACAGCGACCCGGCCACCACGCCGCCGGCGATCCCGCCGAGGAAATCTCGCCGCGTCGGATGCATGGCCGCTTTCCCCCGTCCCACGGAGGCGCTCCGGCGCCCGCCGTCGGCGCGTGAAGGTAGCAGTTCGGCCGCGCGGCGGACCGGCGCAGGCGACCGAGGGCCTGCCGAGACCGGCTCTCAGGCGGAGTCGCGCGAGCGCCGCGAGGGGGCGGAGGCGGTGCGCGGAATGACGTAGCCCATGAGGCGGCGGAGCCGTTCGCGCCAGCGCCGCTGGCGTTCGAGCGTCTTGCGCATGGTGCGCAGCTCGAGGTGGATCCGCTCGAGTTCGGCGCGCAGCGCGTCGCGGCTGGGGGAGGGCGTTTCGGGGTCCGCCGAAGTCTCACCGCGCCGCTTTGCGAAGGGAGCGCGTACCGTCGAAACCTGGAAGAAGTTGAAGTCCTCGTACGCCGCCATGGCCCTGTTCCGTACTTCATTCCCGCGAGGCGTGGAGTGGGACTTCTCCGCGACCTCGGCCTTCCCGTACGACCCGCCCGTTCCGAGTTCCGGTCCGCGTCCCCGCGCGCGTCCCCGGTCCCCTCGCCCCGGTCCTGATCGGGCCGTCGCCCACGCGATCCGCGTGCGAAGTTCCAATCTGAATCGGGGGCCGCAAAGAACGAATGAAGGGGGGCGTCGTTGGACGCCATTCTTCGTCAAGACGCGGCGGCGACTTCAGTCGCCGCTGTCCGCACTTCCGCGCCCGTCCCCGCGCACGCCCGCGGCGAGGAACAGTGCCGCGATCCCCGCGAGTGCGGCGCCGCAGCCGAAGGCCGCGTGGACGCCGACGCTCTTCCAGAGGACGCCGAAGCCGTAGGACGCCGGCAGCGCCGCGAGCGCCGTCGTGAAATGGAACGCTCCGAAGGCGCGGCCGCGCGCCTCGGCGGGGACGAGGTCGGCGACGAAAGCGCGCTCGGCCCCCTCGGTCAGCGCGTAATAGGTTCCGTAGACGAGGAAGAGGGCCCAAGCGTGCTACGGTTGCGTGGCCGTGCCGAATCCGGCATAGACGAGCGCGTAGACGACCCAGCCGGCGAGGATCACGCGTTTCCTTCCGATCCGGTCGGAGAGCCCGCCGAAGGGGACCGAGCAGCCCGCCTTCACGACGTGCAGCGCTGCATACAGGAGCGGGAGCTCGGCGATCGGCACGCCGAGCTCGTGCGCGCGCAGCAGCAGGAAGGCGTCGGTCGAGCCGCCGAGCGCGAAGAGGAATTCGGCGGCGAGGAAGCGCCGGAAGCGCGGGATCGCGGGGGGCCGGAACGAGAGCTTCTGGGCGTACACCGGAGGCGCGGAACGCTCCGGCTCCTTCACGAAGAAGACGAGCGTGGCGAGCGCGAGCGCCGCCGGGATCGCGGCGCACAGGAAGGTCGTCCGCAGCTCGAGCCCCGCCTTCGCGAAGAGCAGCCAGCCGAGCAGCGGGCCGACGATGGCGCCCGCGTGGTCCATGGCGCGGTGGAAGCTGAAGGCACGGCCGCGGTGCGCGTCGGCCGAGACGTCGGCGACGATCGCGTCGCGCGGGCTGGTCCGAATCCCCTTGCCGACGCGGTCGACGAAGCGGATCGCGAAGACCTGCGCCGCCGACGTCGCGAACGCGACCAGCGGCCGGATCACCGAGGAGACGCCGTAGCCGAGCAGCACCAGCGGCTTGCGCCGCTTCGCGCGGTCGGCGAGCCCGCCCGAGACGAGCTTCAACACGGCCGCGGTCGCGTCGGCCCACCCCTCGATGAAGCCGAGCGTCGCCGGTCCCGCGCCGAGCGAGAGCAGGAACGTCGGCAGGAGCGGGACGATCATCTCGCTCGAGGCGTCGGTGAAGAGCGAGACGACGCCGAGCGCGACGACCGAGCGCGCGAGGCGCGGCCGCGATCCGGCCACGGGCAGTGCGCCCGTCAGCGTCCGCCGTTCACTCGAGGTGCGCTTCGATGAACCAGAGCTGCTTGTCGTTCCCGCGCGAGATCTCGGTGCTGAGGTCGGCCGTGTCGGCGTCGCCCGCCTTCGAGGAGGCGTCGATGGCGATGCGCACCGACGCCCCGAACTTCGCGAGCGACTTCGCGAGCCACTTCAGGTGGTCGTGGCCCGACGACACCGCGGGCGGGTAGACGTCGAGCAGCGAGTGCTTCGCCACGGCCTGCAGCGTCCCCTGCGCCGTGCCGCCGAGCTGGACCGCGCGCTCGGCGAGCTCGTCGACGTACTCGCCGACCACCTCGTAGAGCTTGTCGAACAGCTCGTGCAGCGCGATGAAGTGCGGCCCCTTGACGTTCCAGTGCGCCTGCTTGGCCTGCAGCCGCAGGTCGATCGCGTCGGCGAGGCGCGCGTTCAGCAGGTCGCACATCGCGCGGCGCGTCTTCTTCGGGAGGTCGTTGGAAGTGGGATGCACGAATGGCTCTCCTGGAAAGGGCGCGGGAGATTAGCGCGAGTGGATCCGACCTACGAACGCATCTACGCGGCGGTCGCCCGCATCCCGCGCGGACGCGTCGCTACCTACGGAGAGGTCGCCGCGGCGGCGGGCCTGCCGGGGCGCGCGCGCCAGGTCGGCTACGCGCTGCACTCCTTGCCGGCCGGGCGCCCCGTGCCATGGCACCGCGTCGTCAACGCGCGCGGCGAGATCAGTCCGCGCGCGGAGCCGCGCTTCGGGACGATCCAGCGCAAGCTGCTCGAGCGCGAGGGCGTCGCGTTCGACGCAAGCGGCCGCGTCTCACTCGCCCGCTTCGGTGGCGCGGTGCGCCGCGCGAAGGGCCGCGGCCGATAGGCTCCCGACCTAGTCCTCGTTGTGCGGCGGCTCCTGCGGCCGCGTCGCGACGCAGACGAAGATCCCCGCGAAATTCTCGACGTTGAACTTCGCGAGCGCCGCGCGCAGCGCACCGGCCTCGCCTTCGGCGCCGGAGAGCGGCGTGTGGCCGGGAAGGCCGCGCTCCCAGAACTCCCAGCCGGTGACCTCGACGCCGTTCTTCTCGCACCAGTCGAGGTACGCGGGCACCTTGTCGATCGGCAGCGCGAAGCGCTGCGAGTCGAGCGGCCGGTAGACGAAGGAGAGCAACGAGTCGGGGACGGGACCGTTCTCGTAGTCGCGCACCTCCTCGCCGGCGAACGACCAGCCGCACTTCGTGCAGACGGTGCCGGTCTCCGGCAACGGCGCTGCGCACGAGGGGCACGCCGCGTCGAGCGGCACGCTGTCGTCGACGGAGGAGCGCTGGCGCGCGACGCGCCGCATCTCCTTCAGGATCGCCGTCGCCGCCTCGACCTGCGATTCGGGCACGACGAGCTTGATTCCGCCCACGGCGCCGGCCCAGAGCAGGTTCGAGTTGGCCACCTCGGCGTCGGCCATGACGACCGGGATGCCGCGGTTCTCCAGCATCGCCTTCGCCGTCGCCGCCTGCGGGAAGTAGTCGAAGGTGTCGACTACGACGAGTTTCTCCGACTTCTCCGGTTTCTCCGGCTTCTCCGACTTCTCCGACACGGCGGCCCTCCAGCGCGGAAGCAGACGGGCGAGGTGCGACCGGGAGGCGCGCGAGACTAGCCGTCTCAGAAGCCGTCGATAGTGTCGCGGCGCCATGGGAAGGCCGGGTCTGCTCGTCGCGATCGTCCTCGCGCTCGCCGCCGCCGGCGGGGCGGTGGCGGTCGTGTTCCATGTCCCTCCGGCGCTCCCGAACGAGCCGCTCGCGCACGCACGCGCTCCCGACGGCGAGCATGCGGCGGAGGGGCCCGCACCCGCCGTCGACGTCGAGTCGCCCTCGCGCACGCTCGAGGAGACGCCCGCTCCGGCTCCGGCCGAGGTCGATCCGGGCGAGCTCGGCGAGGCCGACGAGCCCGCGCTCGCGCTCGACTTCACGCCCAACCGCGCCCAGGTCGACCAGCTGCGCCGGATGAGCGAGGAGGAGCGCGAGGCGTTCGCCCGCCAGCTCTCCTTCGGGATCGGCACGAAGGAGTTGAAGGACCGGCGCCTGCGCGCGCTCGTCGAACGGCAGATGGCGCGCAGCGAGAAGGAGCAGAAGGCCGCGCTCGACCGGATGTACGCGGCCGGCGACGCCGCGCTCGCCGAGAAGGCGCGCGACGTCGCCACCGGACTGCGCCCCGACGACTCGAAGAAGGACCTCCCCGACACGATCGCGCGCTCGAGCCGCAAGACGCGCGACGGCACGATCGTCGACGTCGTGGTGCGCGCCGGCGATTCACCCGCGCTCGACCGCGCCTGCGCCGCCTACGAGCGCATCCGCGACCGCCGCCGCGACACGGTGCTCGCGCTCTTCGAGCTCGTGCTGGCCACCGGGCGCTGAGCGCCGTGGATTCGTCATCGCGCCGACCGTCGCGTCACGCGCGGCGCGCGGCGGCGCGATCGGCGAGCACGAGCAGATCTTGGTGGCCGAGCAGCAGCGACGCGGGCCGCTCGCTCGACGGCGGCTCGTGCAGGAGCGCGTGCAGGATCGCCGCCTTGCCGGCGCCGGTCACGAGCAGGACGAGGCGGCGCGCTTCGTGGATCTCGCGCAGGCCGAGCGTGATCCCGCGCTCCGGCGCGCGCCCGACGCCGAACTCGCGTTCCGCGATCGCGCGCGTCTCCAGTGCGAGCTCGATTTCGTGCGCGCCCTGCGCGAGCGTGCTCCCCGGCTCGTTGAAGGCGACGTGGCCGTTGGCGCCGAGGCCGAGGAAGGCGATCGCCGCGCCGCCGTCGCGGTGCAGCCGCTGCGCGTGGCGCTCGACCTCGGCGCGCGCATCCGCGGCGGCGCCGTCGAGCAGCGCGTCGCGCTCCGGCGCGCGCTCCAGCGGATCGAGCAGCTCGTCGCGAAGGAGCCGGTGGAAGCTGCGCGGGTCGGCGGGCCCGCAGCCGACGTACTCGTCGAGCTGGACGAAGCGCACGCGCGCGAGCTCGAGACGCCCTGCCCGCCGCAGCAGCTCCGCGTAGAGCGGGAGCGGCGTGCGTCCGGCCGGCAGGATCACCTGCAACGGTGCGTCCGGCGGCGGCGCGCGCAGCGCCTCTTCGAGCCGATCCGCCGCAGCGACGGCGACGTCCGCTTCGCTCTCGAAGACCTCGAACCGCATGTGGGGCGAGAGTAGCGGGCGCGGCGCGCGATCCGGGTCGGCCCGGCGGGTCGACGTCTCGTCGCCCACCGGGTCCGGCCACGGAACGGAGTCCTTCCCCGGCCTCCGTCTCGGCCTCGCCGAGTGGAACTTCTTTCGGCCAGAGGACACGCGTGGGTTGAGCCGACGCCCGTGCGCGCCGCCGGCTGCGCGATCCGCGCCTATATGCTCCGCCGCGTGACCGCCTCGATCCCCGCGCTCGTCGACACGCACTGCCACCTCTACCTGGGGGAGCTCACCGATCAGGCCGACGCCGCGTGGGCGCGCGCGCGCGCGAGCGGCGTGGTCCAGGCGGTCATCCCGGCCGTCGACGTCGCGAGCTCGGAGGCGATCGTCGGCTTCGTTGGCGGGCGCGATGGCCTTTTCGGCGCCGTCGGCGTCCACCCCAACGAGACCGCCGAGGCGCCGGCCGACTGGGACCGCCCGATCGAGGCGCTGCTCGCGCGGGCGGGCACGACGAAGCTCGTCGCGATCGGAGAGACGGGGCTCGACTGCTACCGCGACCGCTCTCCGCTCGCGACGCAGCGCGCCTCCCTCGCGCGCCACTGCGAGCTCGCGCTCGCGCACGACCTGCCGGTGATCCTGCACGTGCGCCAGGCATTCCGCGAGGCGGCCGAGACGCTCGCGCCGTTCGCGGCGCGGGGGCTGAGAGCAGTGATGCACTGCTTCGACGGCGGGCCGGCCGACCTCGAGCCGTTCGTCGGGTGGGGCTTCTACGTCTCGTTCAGCGGGATCGTGACCTATCCCAAGCGCGACGACCTGCGCGCCGCGGCGCCGCTCGTGCCGCGGGATCGATTGCTTGTCGAGACCGACGCGCCGTTCCTGGCACCGGTGCCCAAACGCGGCGCGACCAACGAGCCGGCCTTCGTCCAATTCACCGCGCAGAAGCTGGCCGAGGTGCTGCGCGTGCCGTTCGCCGAATTCGCCGCGACGACCACCGCGAATGCGCGCCGCCTCTTCCGCCTGCCGGAGCCCGCGCCGTGAACGCACCGGCGCGCACCGGCCTCGTGACCCACCCGGACTGCCTGCGCCACGATCCGGGCGAGGATCACCCCGAGCGGCCCGAGCGGTTGAACGCGATCCTCGGCGCGCTCGGGCGCAGCGGACTGTTCCAGCAGCTCTCTACGCTCGCGGCGCCGCTCGCCGAGCCAGCCGACTTCGAGCTGGTGCACGCGCCGCGCTACGTCGCGGCGATGGGCAACGCGTCACGCCAGGCGCCGGTACTGCTCGACGGCGGCGACACGGTGCTCTCGGCCGGCATGTGGAACGCGGCGAGCCGCGCGGTGGGGGGCGCGCTCGCGGCCGTCGACCGCGTGCTGAGCGGCGAGTGGAAGAACGCCTTCGTCGCCGCGCGACCGCCCGGGCATCACGCCGAAGCGGACCGCGCGATGGGCTTCTGTCTGTTCAATCAAATCGCGATCGCCGCGCGCCACCTGCGGGCGCGGCGCGGGCTCGAGCGCGTCGCGATCCTCGACTTCGACGTCCACCACGGCAACGGGACGCAGCACGCCTTCGAATCCGACCCGACCGTCTTCTACGCGAGCCTCCACCAGTTCCCGCTCTACCCCGGCACCGGCGCGGCGCGCGAGCGCGGCGTCGGCGAAGGCGCCGGCGCGACGCTCAACTGCCCGCAGCCGCCGGGCGCGGGCGAGCCGGAGTGGATGGCCGCGCTCGAGCGCGACGTCCTGCCGGCGCTCGGGAAGTTCAAGCCGCAGTTCCTGCTGCTCTCGGCCGGCTTCGACGCGCACGCCGAGGATCCGCTGGCGCAGCAGGAGCTCGCGACCGAGACCTACCGCAGGATCACGCAGCTCTGCACGAGCTTCGCGCGCGAGCAGTGCGACGGCCGGATCGTCGCGGTGCTCGAAGGCGGCTACGCGCTCGACGCGCTCGCGGCGTCGGTGCACGTCCATCTGGAAGAGCTGCGCACCGCGTCGGCGTGACGCGCGCCGCGAAGATCCGCTACGCGAGCACCGCCCAGTAGCCGCGCGCCGCCGGATTCACGAGGTCGGCGCCCGGGAAGTCGGCCGGCGACTGGAACGGGTCGAGCCGCAGGATGCGCCGGCCCGCCTTCAGCGCGCCCGCCTTCAGCTTCTTCACCAGCGCGGGTCGCGTGAAGTCGCGTTGATTGTGCGAGCAGAGCAGCGTCGCGCCCGGCGCCGCGACGCGCGCCGCGAGCTCGAAGAGCTTCGGGTAGTCGCGCTCGACCTGGAAGATGCCCGACTGCTTGCTCGTGGCGAAGGTCGGCGGGTCGAGCACGAGCACGTCGAAATGGCGCTTCTTCTTCGCCGCGATGCCGAGGAAGGTGAGCGCGTCGCCGCGCGCGAACTCGTGCGCCGCCGGGTCGAGGTCGTTCGCCGCGAAGTTGCGCACGCCCCAGTCGAGCCAGCGCTGCGAGAGGTCGACGCTCGTCACCTTGCAGTGCGCGTGCGCGACCCCCGCCTCCTTCGCCGCCAGCGCCGCCGCGACCGAGAAGCTGCAGGTGTAGGAGAAGAGGTTCAGCACCGTGCACTCGGGGCGCTTCTTCAACCGCGCGACGATCTCCCGCGCCAGGTCGAGCCGGTTGTCGCGCTGGTCGAGGAAGAGGCCGGGCGAGTAGCCCTCGCACGGGCGGACGACGAACTTGAACGCGTGCTCGCGGACCGTCAGCTCCGTCGTCTGCAGCGTGGCGAGCTCGGCCTCGGACTTCGCCGGCGCGTCCTCCTCGCCGCGTTCGTACACGAGCATCGGCGCCTGCGCGTCCTTCGGAGCCGTCCGCACCTCGCGCCGCAGCTCCTTCGCGTAGATCGCGCGCGGGTCGAAGCGGGTAGCGAGCTCGCGCACCATCGCCGCGAGCTGCCCGGTCGCGCCCGACTCGACGTGGACGATCAGCACGTCGCCGAAGCGGTCGACGAAGAGCCCCGGGAGCTCGTCGCCGGCGCCGTTCACCAGGCGGAGGGCATCGAGCTCGCGATCGCGCAGGAGGGAACCGCGCTTCTTGGCCGCGGCGGCGAGCGGGACGGAGACGTCGACTTCGGATTCGGGGGGGGTCATCGGGCTCCGAGCTCGTGCATTGCGGTGAGCGTTTCCGGGGAGAGCGAGCCGTCTGACTCGATGCGGACCACGAAGAGGACGTTGCGTGCGAGTGCCGCCGCGCGCCGCAGCTCCTCGTCGTGTCGATCGTCGCGCGCTCCGACCACCACCTCGACCTGCGACGGGACGTATCGGCGGCGCCCGTCGAGGATCCGCCACGGACTCGGAGCGGAGCCGGTGACGACGTCGCTCGTCCCGAGCTCGTCGAGGCTGCCCTCGACCGGCGGATCGGAGAGCGGGAGGACGAACTCGACGAGCGTATGCGGCGCGACGATCTTCGCGACATGGTAGAGGTAGCGCCCGCCGAAATGGCCCCAGTCGCGCGCGTCCGTCCGCACCTCGATGCGGAGCAGCACCAGCGGTCCGTGGCACGTGAGAAGCTCCCGCAGCCGCGGCTCCGCATTCAGGGCGATGGACAACCCGTCGCGGCCGATCGACGGTGCTTCGAGCTTGCAGGTGAGCCCGACGGCGAGGCCGCGCGCGCGCGCGGCCGCGACGAACTTCGCGACCTGCGATGCGCCCGCATCGGCCGTCAGCAGCACGAGCTTCGCGCCCGCGGCCGCTGCCGCGTCGAGCCACGGCTCGAGGTCGAGCGATTTCGGCGTCGAGTCGAACGTGAAGAGGAAGGCGCGTTCGAAGTTCTCGAACGCCGTCGTCGTCGCCGTCGGTTCCGCAGCGGGCGCCATCGGGAAGAGCGAGGCACGGCGATTCAGGCCCCAGAGCGGCGCCAGCGGATCTTCCGGAGGTCGTCGCACGACGCCGCTCGTCGGAGCTGCGAACCGCAGCAGCGCGAGCCCGACTCCCGCCGCTCCCTGCATCAGCCCGACCTGCGCCTGCACGAGCTCCGGCTTCACGCGGTGCTCCGCCTGCGGGAAGCGCAGACCCTTCTCGTCGCGCGCGCCGCGCGCGAGCGTCCAGTCGAGACAGCGGCGCGCGAACAGCAGGTCGGGGTCGTCGTCGGCGAGATGGACACGCGGATCGTTCGACCAGGTACGCGCCCGCGCGAGCGAGACGAAGAAGCTCGCGACGCCCGCCGAGCCGCAGCAGACGCCGACGTTGTTCCAGAAGCCGGGCGTCGCGTGCTCGGGGATTCCGCTCTCGCGAACGGTTTGGGCGCACTGCAGCGCGCGGTCGGTCCAGTCGGCGTCGCCGCT
The DNA here is from genome assembly GCA_036732755.1 of Planctomycetota bacterium. Classification (GTDB taxonomy): domain Bacteria; phylum Planctomycetota; class B15-G4; order B15-G4; family SIAN01; genus DASRRB01. The sequence goes on along the minus strand of DAINBU010000045.1, from coordinate 26,560 downwards.
CAACTGCGCGAGCTTCATGAACAACTGCGCCGTCCCGATCGGACCGTGGCACCAGCCGAGGTAGTAGAGCGCGCGTCCGCTCGCGTCGTCCTGCTCGTTGCCGTCATTCGAGTGGTGGAAGATCTGGCAGCCGTCGGTCGACGTTTCGGCGAGCGAGAGGACGTGGCGCGCGCCGTCGAGCGCACCGTCGAGGAAGGCGATGTCGCCGGTCAGCTCGTAGAGGCGCGCCAGGAAGAAGGCGACGCCCGCCGTGCCGTGCGAGAAGTTCGGCATCACGCGCGGGAAGGTCGGTGTCATGCGCCAGGAGCGGCCGATCTCTTCGCGCTCGCCGAGGTCGAGCAGCCGCCTCCCGGCGCGGATCGCCAGCTCGCGCGCGAGCGGGTCGTGGTCCTGCTCGGCCATATGTATGAGGAAGAGACCGATGCCGGCGCCCCCCGAGATGACGTCGGTGCAGTCGCCCCACTCGATCCCGGGGCCGGCGGCGTGCGCGGACGCGGCCAGGAGCTCGACGCAGCGACGAGCGCCGCGGTGCGCCTCGATCTGGTTCGTCGCGCGACCGAATTGGGACAGCGCGAAGCCGACGCCTGCGATTCCGGTGTAGAGGCCGCAGCGCTCGCCGTCGCCCTCGATCCGATCCTTCGGCAGCGTCGCGAGCAGGTGCTTCGCGGCCTGCTGCGGCATTTCGAGGAAGGGCGAGTCGTGGACCGGCGGCGAGTCGGTCGCCATGGGCGTCGTCGCTCTCGCGAGCTCGAGCCCGAACAGCACGATCCCCGCCGACCCCGAATAGAGCGACGAGTCGAGCGACTCCGCCGGCACGGTCCGCCCCGCCCAGTCGTCCGGCACCGCCGGCCACGCCCAGCCGTCCTCGAGCTTCACCGCCGTCGCTTCGAGCCAGCGGTCGATCTGGATCGCCGCGTCGAGCTCGGGCTCGTCGGGCCGCGCCGCGAAACGGTCCTTCGGGTCGATCGGACGCTGCTGCGCCGCCGCGCCACCGCCGACCGCCGCGACGACGGCCAACGCCCGCGCCGCGACGCTCGCACTCGCGACCAGCGTCGCGCCCGCTCTCACATCGGCCCGTCCGCGATCGCCGCGTTGCGCCGCACGGTGCGCGCGATCGCCGACATGTCCTCGTCGCCGTGGCCCTGCGCGATCAGGCCGTCCTCGACGGCGGCGACGTAGCTCGCGACCGGCAGCGGGAGCGCGACCTGGCGCGCGGTCTCGAGCGCGATCGCGAGGTCCTTGCGATGGAGCTTCACGCGGAAGCCCAGCGGATAGCGGTCGTCGCGCATGTTCTTCGAGCGGTTGGCCATGACCCACGACTGCGCGGCGCCGTTCTCGATGGCGGCGACGACGCGTGCCGGGTCGGCGCCCGCCTTCTTCGCGAGGCAGAGGCCTTCGGCGATCGCCTGGTAGGTCCCGGCAATGACCACCTGATTCACGGCCTTCGCGATCTGTCCGCACCCGACCGGCCCGACGTGCACGATCGACTTGCCGATCTTCTCCAGCACCGGCTTCGCGCGCGCGAAGTCATCGCCGTCGGCGCCGCACATGATCGCGAGCGTCGCCTTCTGCGCGCCTTCGCTGCCGCCCGAGACCGGCGCGTCGACGAAGCCGACGCCCTTCTCTTTGAGCTTCGCGGCGATCTTGCGCGCGCCGGCCGGCGAGATGGTCGAGCAGTCGATCACCAGCGCGCCGCGCGCGACGCCCGCGATGACGCCGTCCTTCGGATCGAGCACGACCGCCTCGGCGTCGGGCGTATCGGAGACGCAGGTCAGCACGAAGTCGGCGCCGCTCGCCGCCTCGCGCGGGCTCGCCGCGCGCGCCGCCCCCTGCAGCGCCAGCGGCTCCTCCCGCGTTCGATTGCGGTTGTGGACGACGACTTGGGCGCCGCCCTTCAGCAGGTTCGCGGCCATCGGCGCACCCATCGTCCCGAGCCCGATCACGGCGACCTTCATCGGCTCTCTCCCACGCAGTCGAAGCGGGGGAGTGTAGCCTGACGGTTTCACTCGGGAGTCGGGAGGAGCGCGTGTCAGCGACCGGGTCCTCGGGTTTCGCGCGGTTCGCCGCTGCGTGCCTCGTCGTCGTCGCCTTCGGCGCCGGCCGCGCCGCCGCCGCCGAGGACGGCTGGGCCGTCACCTGCAGCGACGCGAAGAGCAAGCAGTCGCGCATCGTCACCCACGCCGAACAGGCCGCCTTCGTCCTCGCGAGCGGCGAGTCGCTCGACGCGAGGGTCGCCGCCGACGGGATGTACGCCCGTTTTGAGGCCGACGTCCGAATCGTCCGCCCTGGCCGCTACCGCTTCACGGTCGACGTCGCCGGCGGCTCGGCGACGCTCGCGCTGCTCGACGACAGGCGCGCGCCGCTCGTCTCGGCGTCGCTCGAGCGCGACGCGACGCAGGCCGGAGCCGGCGTCGACCTCCAAAGCGGCACCGTCCGCCTCGCCGTCGAATTCCAGCGGAGCGGCGACGCGCCCGCGCGCCTGCGCACGCGCTGGGAGATGCAGGGCGCGAACGGCAGCTTCGTCGCCGAGCCGATCCTGGCGACGGCCGTCAGCGTCCCGAAGGACCTCGAGGCCGAGGTCGAGCGCTCCTTCGCGGAGCGGCGCGGCCGCGTACTGCTGACCGAGCTCGGCTGCGTCAACTGTCACGCCGCGAGCGGCGCCGCGGCGGTGCTCGTCGAGCGGCGGCCGCCGATCGCGCTCGAGCGCGTCGCGGCGCGCGCGCGACGCGAGTGGCTGGCGCGCTGGATCGCCGACCCGCAAGCGTGCAATCCCGGCGGCGGGATGCCGGCGCTGCTCGCGGGCGAGAGCGCGACGCAGGACGTCGCTTCGCTGATCGAGCTCTTCGAATCGCTCGCGCCGGCGCCGGCGCCGGCGTCGGCGCAAACTGAAATCGCCGTCGATCCGAGCCTGGCCGAGCGCGGGCGCACGCTCTTCCACGAGTACGGCTGCGTCGTCTGCCACGGGCCGTTCGAGTCGCCGCAGGCTGCCTACGCCGAGCCGGCGTTCCCGAACGAACTGCCGAGCGCGCCGCCGCCCGTGCCGTTCGGCGACCTGAAAGAGAAGTGGCGGATCGACGAGCTCGCGGCGTTCCTGCGCGACCCGAAGGCGGTCCGCATGCACGGCCGCATGCCTGACCTCGCGCTCTCGGAGCCCGACGCGCTCGCGATCGCCCACTACCTCGCGACGAAGTTCGGCGCGCCGGCCGCCGCGCCCGCGGTCGCGCCGCCGACTTCCGGGCCGGACGTGCCGCCATCCGAGCCTCCGCCGACGTCGCCGCCGCCGCCGGCGCCGCCCGGTCCCGTCGACCCCGCGCGCGCCGAAGCCGGCAAGGAGGTCTTCCACCGCGTCGGCTGCGCCGCGTGCCACACGATCCTGGCGGAGATCCCGCCGCTCGCGCCCATCGGAGTGAAGCCGCTCGAAGGCCTCGACCCGTCGCGCGGCTGCCTCGCCGATGCGAAGGCGCCGGCGCACGGCAAGGCGCCTCGTTACGTCCTCACCGACGCGCCGCGCCGCGAGCTCGCCGCCGCGCTCGCCGCGCTGAAGCGCCCGGCGGTCGCGGCGGCCCCGATCGAGCGCGCGCGCACCCTCGTCGCGACCTTCCGCTGCCTCGCCTGCCACGAGAAGGACGGACAGGGCGGCGTCGCGAGCGATCTTGTCCCGTACTTCCGCGCGCTCGCCGAGGCCGACTTGGGCGACGAAGGCCGCCTGCCGCCGCGCCTCACCGGCGTCGGCGCGCGCCTGCAGACGCCGTGGATCGCCGAGGTCGTCGCGAACGGCACGCGCGCGCGCCCCTACGTCGCGGCGCGCATGCCGAAGTTCGGCGCGGACGTCGGCGCGGCGCTCGCGGCCGGCCTCGCCGCGCTCGAAGGCGAGTGGCGCAGCGACTCCGACGCGGCGCGCGCCGCCGAGAAGAAGTTCGACCTGGCGCTCGCGACCGACGGGCGCCGCCTCGTCGGCAAGGAGGGGCTCAACTGCATCACGTGCCACTCCTACGGGGATCGCCCGTCGGCCGGCACGCCGGGCCTCGACTTCCTCGCCTTCGCGAAGCGGATCCGCGGCGACTTCTGGCGGCGCTACGCGCTCTCCCCGCTGCGCGTGAAGCCGGGCACGCGCATGCCGACCTACTTCCAGGACGGGAAGAGCGAGGCGCGCGACATTCTCGACGGCGACGCGACGCGACAGATCGAGGCGCTCGGCGCGTGGTTCGAGCGGGCGAACGAGATGCCCGCGCCGGAAGGCGTGCCGACCGGCCAGAAGATGGTGCTCGACGTCGGCGAGCGGCCCGTGATCTTCCGCACCTTCCTCGAGCGCGCCGGCAGCCGCGGCATCGCGGTCGGCACACCGCAGGGGCTCCACTTCGCATTCGACGCCGAGCAGATCCGCCTCGTCGAGGCGTGGACGGGGCAGTTCCTCGACGTCGCCCCGGTCTGGAACGGCCGCGGCGGCAACGTTGCGCCGGAGCTCGGGCCGCTGGTCTGGAGCGCACTGCCGGGTCCGGCGCTGCTGCTCGCGCCGAAAGACGCGCGCACGCCCGACGGCAAGTTCGACCTCACCAAGCTTCCCAGCGCCGAGCAATGGCCGCTGGACGGCGGCCGCGCGCACGGCGTGAAGTTCGGCGGCTACCGCATCGAAACCGACGGCTCGCCGACCTTCCTCTATGAGCTGCGCGAATCGTCGGTTCCGTTCGACGCGCCTCCGCAGCCGAACGCGGTAAAGGTCGAGGAGCGCTTCGAGCCGTCGATGAAGGCGGGCGTGCGCTTCAAGCGGACGTTCCGCGTCGTCGGACTACCGGCCGAGCGCGCCGTGATGCTCCGCGAGCCGCGCGACTCCGCGGGAGGCATCGCCGCGAACGGTCCGATGACCGTCCCGGCGGGGGCGGCGACCGGGATCGTCCTCTTCCGCGCGCGCGCGGCCGACACCCCGCTCATGATCCATTACGAGGTCGCGGAGTGAGTGCCGCCGGGTTCGCGCCCGTGCTCGTGATCGTCGCCGCGCTGCTCGCGCAATCCAACGTGCAGCAGGCCGCGCCCCCGCTCACGATCGACGGCAAGCCCTACGTCAAGCTCGCCACCCTCGACGAGACGCGCGCGGCGATGAAAGCCACGCTGCTCGGCGGCGAGGTGACGTTCGGGCCGTGGCAGTTCGTCGGGCCGTTTCCGGAGCCGCAGGGCTCGAAGGGGCTCGCGAACACGCACCCCGCCGAGGTCGCGCGCGCGCGCTGCGCCTTGAACGGGCCGGGGCCCGACCTCACGCAGAGATTCGCGCGCATCCAGGACTTCGTCGGACCGCACGGCGCACCGATGCGCGAGCGCGTCGAGGTCGCGTGGCGGGCGATCGCGGAGGCGGACGGCGGCGGCGGCGCGGACGGCTTCGAGCCGATCGAGTTCAATTCGCTGCTCGGCGGCGGGCCGCACGACCACCAGGTCGTCTGCCTCCATCGCACGCTCGAGAACAAGTCGCCGCTCACGCTCCGCCTCCAAGCGGGCAGCGACGACGGGATGCGGCTCTGGATCGACGACGCGCTCCGGATCGAAGTCGTGACGACGCGCGTGCTCGACCTGAACGACCACAAGCTCGAGCTCCATCTGGCGCCCGGACTGCACCATGTGTTCGTGAAGGTCGCGCAGGACGCGGGCGGCTGGTCGTTCCAGATGGCGCCGAAGCGCTCGCTCACGCGCGCCGCCGACACGGCGCTCGACTGGCAGCTGCAGCAGGACTTCCCCGAAGGTGAGGCGAAGAGCTGGCGGATCGCGACGGTCGCGGTGCCCGAGGAGGCGGAGCTCGAGGTGGGGGGGCTCGCGCTCCTGCCGGACGGGCGGCCGATCGTCGCGACACGGCGCGGCGACCTCGTCGTCGTCGACGGCGCCGGCGCGCTGCCGCCGGTCGCGCCGAAGCTCACGACGTTCGCGAGCGGGCTGCAGGAGCCGCTCGGCGTCGAATTGCGCCCCGATCCGCGCGCGAAGTCGGGCTGGGCGGCGTGGGTCGCGCAGCGCGGCGAGCTCACCCGCCTCGTCGACCTCGACGGCGACCTGCGCGCCGACCTCTACGAGACGGTGTGCGACGCCTGGCAGATCTCGGGCAACTACCACGAGTACGCCTTCGGACCGCGCTTCGACGCCGACGGCGACGCGTGGGTCACGCTCAACCTCGGCCACACCGACGGCCCGACCGTGATGGGGGCGCCGGTCCCGACACGCGGCTGCGCCGTCCGCATTCATCCCGATGCGAAAGGGAGTGACGCCACGTGGGAGATCGCGGCCGACGGCCTGCGCTCGCCCGATGCGCTGCGCTTCCTCCCCGGCGTCGGCATGGCCTACACCGACAACCAAGGCGACTACGTCGCGACCAACAAGCTCTCGCCGATGCCGTTCGGGAGCTTCCAGGGCCACCAGGCGTCGCTCGTGCACCGGCCCGGCCGCCAGCCCGGCGATCCGCTGCCCGCCATCACGCCGCCCGCGATCTGGTTCCCGTACGCGCGCATGGGCCAGAGCGCGAGCGACTTCCTCGTCGACGAGACGGACGGGAAGTTCGGGCCGTTCACGGGCCAGATCTTCGTCGGCGACCAGACGATCTCGGCGGTGATGCGCGTGGCGCTCGAATGCGTCGACGGCGTCTGGCAAGGCGCGTGTTTCCCGTTCCGCGAGGGATTCCGTTCCGGCGTGCATCGCCTCGCGTTCGCGCAGGACGGCGCGCTCTGGGTCGGCGGCACCGACCGCGGCTGGGGCGCGCGCGGCGGCCGGCGCGACTGCCTCGAGCGCGTCCTCTTCACCGGCGCCGTCCCCTTCGAGATGAAGCGCCTCGCGATCACGAGCGACGGCTTCGACGTGACGTTCACGCAGCCCGTCGATGAAGCGCTCGCCACCGACCCGAAGAGCTGGACCGCCAACTCCTGGACCTACGAGTACCACCCCGCCTACGGCTGCGCCGAGCTCGACAACCTCCCGCAGCTCGTGAGGGAGCTTCGCCTCCTCGCCCCCGACCAGCTCCACGTCGCCCTCGACCACCTGCGCCCGAACTACGTCCACGAGCTCCACTGCACCGGCGTCCGCTCGCGCGCGGGCGAGGCGCCGCTGCACGAGGTCGCGTACTACACGGTGAACCGGATCCCCGTCGTCGTGCGGTGAGCGGCGGGCGCCGCGCCCGCGGCTGAACCGGTTCCGCGCCGCACGGCACCTCTCGCCGCGACGCCGCCCCGACGTGACGAAGGGCGGGGCGGACGGGAGAGTGGACGCTGCGATGGAATCGTCGTCGAGCCCGCCTTCTCCGGAACGGCTGCTCGAGCACGTCGCGTGGCTGCGGCGGCTCGCCGGCACCCTCGTGCTCGACGCCGCGCGCGCCGACGACGTGACGCAGCAGACGCTGCTCGAAGCGCTGCAGCGTGCGCCCGCCCGCGTCGACCATCCCCGCGCGTGGCTCGCGACCGTGGCGCGCAACGTCGCGCGCTCCTGGTCGCGAGGCGACGCGCGCCGGCAATCGCTCGAGCGCGCGACCGCCCATCCCGAATCTGAGCCCGCCGCCGACGAAGTCGTCGCCCGCACCGCACAGCACCATCAAGTCGTCGGCGCCGTCCTCGCGCTCGCCGAGCCCTATCGCACGACCGTGCTGCTGCGCTTCTTCGAGAACCAGAAGCCGGGGGCGATCGCGAAGAGGACCGGGGTGCCGGTGGAGACGGTGCGCACGCGATTGAAGCGGGGGCTCGAGCTGCTGCGGGCGGAGCTGGTGCAGCGGAAGGGGAGTGGGGCGTTCGCGCTGGTGGGGCTGATCGACCCCGGGATGCGAGCGGCGGCGACGAAGCTCGTGCTCGGGGGGACGGTCGCGGGGGGCGTGGTCGGGGGTGTGGCGATGTCGGTGAAGGCGAATTGCAGCGGGACGGTGGTCTGGCTGCGGATGGTGGCGACGGCGGCCAGGATCAGC
>DAINBU010000045.1:0-18635 GCA_036732755.1 Planctomycetota bacterium | reverse complement strand
TGAAGGCGAAGGTCGCGATCGGGGTGGCGGTGGTGGCGTGCGCGGTAGTGGCCGTCGTCGAGACCCGATCGTCGATGAGTCGAGGCGGTCGCAGCGGAGCGAGCGACGTCGCTGCTCGTGGGGCTGCTGCAAACGGCGCGATGGACGGGTTGACGACTTCGACGGAAGCGACGCGCGCGAGCGCCTCCGGCGGAGCGCCCGCGCCTGATCGCGCGAAGATCCGCGTGCGCGTGACGGACAGGGACGGCGCACCGATCGAGGGGGCGCACGTCGGCGTGCTCGTGCCCGAGCCGGCGCGCACGCTCGAAGAGCGCGAGCGACCACCGAGCCCGTTCGAGTTCGTGGCCGGATCGACGGCGACGACGTCGGAGACCGGCGAGTGCGTCGTGCCGCTTCGCGCCGTCGCCGGCCCCCCGCTCGTCGATCTCGCCGCGACCGCGGACGGGTACGTGCCGGCGTTCTGGCAACGGGCCCGCGGCGGCGACTCGATCTCGCTCACGCTCGAGAAGGGCGGGACGCTGCGCGGCGTCGTGCGCGACCTCGAGGGCACGCCGATCGAGGGCGCCGTCGTCGCGACGGTCCTCGATGCGCGGAGGCAGCTGCGGGTCGAGACGAGATCGGGAAAGGACGGTCGCTACGAACTCGCGCCGTTCGTGGGGGTCGAGCTACAACTCGAACGGTTCAGGCCGGGATCAGTGTGGATCACCGTCCGCGCCGACGGATTCGCCCCGGTGGATCTGCCTGCGATCGGGAACGCACGGGAGAGCGGCGAGCGGCTGTGGACGTTTGACGCCTGGCTCGGGCACGGGGCGACGGTGCGCGGCCGCGTCGTCGACCGTGCGAACGGCTCGCCCATCGGCGGCGCGGACGTCTGGATCCCGCTGATGATCCGGCGGCGCGCCGAGATCGAGCTGCGGACGCGTTCCGCGACGGACGGCAGCTTCGCGTTCGAGCACGTCCCGGCCTGGGGCGTCCATGCCATCGGCGCCAGCGGATGGGCCGGCATGGAGCGGGCGCTCCTAGGATCGCTGTGCGCGTCCGTGAACGGCGGCGGTCGCGACCAGTTCGCGCTCGACGTCCCCGAAGAGGGCGAAGAGCTCTCGTTCGAGCTGCGGCTCGGCGAAACGGGCGGCGTGCGCGGACGCGTCGTCGATCCGCTCGGTCGCCCGATCGCCGGCGTGCTCGTGACTCCGGCCGGCCTCCCCTCCGTGCTGTGGTGGGAGCGCGGCGACCTCGGCTCGAAGCGGGTCGACCGGACGATCACGGACGACGAAGGACGCTACGAGCTGCGCGACCTCCTGATCTCGAACGGCGCGGCGACGACGGTCCCGATCAACGCGGAAATCGAGTTCAATCTGGGTTGGTCGGTCGCAACCACGAACCGCCTCGTCCCGCTCGAAGCGGGGCGCATCGTCGACGCCGAGGATCTTGTCCTGAGGCTGCCCGACATCACCGTCATTCGCGTGTTCGACGAATCGGGAAACGGCGTCCCCGACGCGATCGTCCAACGCTGGAGATTCGACGGACGCGGCCGGAAGCTCCGCGACGACCCGATGCGTTCGGGTGCGACGGGGCGTTGCTTCTTCGTGGACGATCGATCGCTGGTCGCCCAGACCTCGCGCGCTTCGATCACGGTCGACGCGGTCGGCTTCGCGTTCCTCGAGCGCAAGGTCGAACCCGGCGAGACGGCCATCGACCTCAGGCTGGCCCCGGAACACCACCTGCACGGGCGGATCCTCGACGTCGACGGGAAACCGGGAGCGGCGCGGGTCTTCGCCGTGTCGGCGACTGAAGCTGCGGAGCGGTTTGCCGCGGCACTGCGATCGGACCAATACGACAAGGGACCGCACTCCGAGACCGCCTTCGACGACGCCACGGCCGGTTCGGGCCGCTTCACGGTTCGCGGGCTCGGGGCCGGTCCGTGGCACGTCGCCGCCGTCCGGAGGTTTGACGCGAGGACGCCGACGGTGGTGGTCGTCGCGAACGTGCGTGACGAGTCGTCGGACGTCGAGATCGTCTTTCCGCGCTCCACTGAGCCGTTCTATTCGCCATCGGCGGAAATGGAGAAAGCCGCGGGATACGGCAACGTCGAGCTCCAACTCACTCTCGCCGATTCGGGACGGCCGGCGTTTCGTGGCGGCAGCGCGACGCTCGAGCGCGATGGAGAGCGGGGATTCCAAGCCCGCGCGATCGCGCCGGGTCGATACCTGTTCGAACACGTGCCGGCCGGAATCTGGGATCTTCGGCTCTACCTTCCAGGCGCCGCCAGTTCGTCACGACCGGTCGCCGTCGAAGCGGATCGCGCGACGACCCTCGCCATCGCGGTCCCGGCCAGCCTCGAAGCGCGCGGCAAGATCGCGGTCGCCGATCTACCGCCGTTCCACGAAGCCCAGGTCCACCTCGAGTCCGACGATGGCGGCGGCAGCCTCGCGGGCCGGATGGAGAGCGACGGCACCTACCGCGTGTCCGGTCTCGCTGCGGCGAGCCGCTACCGCTTCTGGCTCGAGTTGTTCCAGCCCGACGGCACGCGGAGATCGTGGGCCGCGGAAGGCGAGTCGCGTCCGTCGCACGAATGGAGCGGCGCGACGCCGCGCCTGGTGCCTGCCGGAGAGCTCGTCCTGCGCTTCGACAACGGGCCGAATCGCGAGCGCCTCGTCGTCCGCGTTCTCGACGCGCACGGCGGCGAACGGATGGTCGTCCACCCTGGCCGCTTCGAGATCGAACATGCGGAATGCCTCGAGCTCGGGACCTACACCATCCGCGTCGAGGCCGACGGCGAGCCGGCCCGCGAGCGCAAGCTCACGCTCGATCCCGAGCACCGCAACTTCGTCACGGTCTGGCTCGGCGGCATCGAAGTCCGCTGATTCCTCACCCGCTCCGGCGCCAACTTCCCCCGATGCCTCCGCAGCAGATCCGCCGCGAGCACGCGCAGATGCCCGCGCAGCGCCCGCGCGAGCCCCGGTCGCTCGCGCGCGGTCACGAGCTGGCCGGTGAGCGCGTCGTCGCTCTGGTCGAAGCAGGGCGGCACGAGGCGCAGGCGGGCGTGCAGCGACGCGACAGCGCGCGGAAGGGCGCGCGGCGGGAGGTAGGGGAATTCGAAGCGGCTTCGCATTTCGGCGTTGGGGTGCACGAGCTCGACGACGGGCGGGAGGCCGAGCCAGTAGGTGACGGCGACGACGACGTCGGGCCGTTCGAATTCGAGGCGGCAGCCGGCGCGCTCGGGCTGGAGCGTCGGCGGCGAGAAGCCGAGCCGGCGCTGCAGCACGGCGAACGCGTCGCGGCACGGCTGCGCGAACCAGTGGAAGGTGCTCGTCTCGACGGGGGCCATGTAGTGCATCGCTTGTCTCCATTGCGCGCGGGGAGTCGCGCTCGTTGTTTGGGTTGGGAGGGACGAGGAGAGCGTCGGGACGATCACACTCCGGCCGACACGACCGACGGCGCGCGCCGCGGGAGCTCGAGGCGGCGGCGGAAGCGCAGGTGGCGCCGCCGCGTCCACTCGACGAGCGGCGACCAGACTTTGTGGACGAGCCGGCTCTGGATCAGCCGGTACCAGAGCCAGTTGCTGCGCTTGTAGAGGTAGGACATCGCGAGGTAGGGCAGCACGGCGGCCGCGTCGGTAGGGCGGCGGCGCCAGATCGAGCGGTGCGAGAAGAGGCGCTGGTAGCACCAGGCGTAGCCGTCCTCGAGCTGGCGGATCGACATCTGTTTCGGCCGGAAGACGACGTGCGCGGTGTCGAAGCGCGACCAGTCGCGATGAAGCAGCCGGTCCTCCGAGTCCATCTGCCGGAAGAGCGGCGTGCCGGGATAGGGCGTCAGGATATGGAAGGTCGCGCACTCGAGGCGGTTCTGCTCGATCCAGTCGGTGGTGCGCTCGAAGACTTCGGGCCGGTCGTGGTCGAAGCCGAGCACGAAGCTGCCGTTCACCTGGATCCCGTGGTCGTGCAGCAGCGCGACGCGCCGCGCGTAGTCGTCGGGGCGCGGGCTCTTTTTGTGGGCGTCGGCGATGTTGTCGGGGTGGAGCGACTCGAAGCCGACGAAGACGCCGGTGCAGCCGGCGAGCGCCATCTCCCGCACCAGCGACGGATCGTCGGTGACGTCGATCGAGACGGCCGCGCTCCAGATCCTCTCGAGCGGCCGCAACGCACGGCAGAGCGCGCGCAGGTAGTCGGGACGCGAGCCCAAGTTGTTGTCGACGAAGACGGCGTAGGGCTCGCCGCCCTCCGCGAACTCGGCGACCACCTGGGCCGGGTCGCGCACTTGATAAGGCAGGTGGAGCCCGTCCGTCGCGAGGTAGCAGAAGCCGCAGCGGTTGTGGCAGCCGCGCGTGGCGATCAGGCTCGTCTTGGTGAGGAAGCCGTCGCGCGGCAGGAGCGAGCGGCGCGGCGCCGGGTCGTCGCGATACGTCCAGCCCGGGTCCGAATAGTCGCCGCGGTACTCGCGCTGCAGCCTTCCGGCTTCGACGTCGGCGAGGAGTCTCGCCCAGACCTGCACGCCTTCGCCGACCACCAGCGCGTCGGCATGCGGCGCGCACTCCTCGGGGCACGAGAGCACGTGCAGCCCGCCGAAGACCACCTGCGCGCCGCGCCGCCGGTACCAGCGTGCGAGCGCGAAGGCGCGCTGCGCGAAGGTGAGGTGGACCGAGATGCCGACCACCTGCGGGAACGGGTCGCGCGGCGGCGCGCCCTGGAGCAGGTTCTCGTCCCAGTAACTCACCGTCCAATGCGGCGGCGTCGCGGCGGCGACGCTCGTGAGCGCGAGCGACGGCGTGAGCACGTGCTTGCCGAAGCTCGCGTGCGGATCCTTGCGGTACCAGGGATTGAGCAGCAGCGCGTGGCGCGGCGTCGGCGGCGGCGTCGCGAGCTCGTCGCCGGGAAGGGGCGGCGCCTCGCGCATCGCGTGCGGATGCCAGCGGCGGCGCGCGGCGGCGCCGTCGAAGACGTTGCGTGCGCACGGCTCGGCCTCGGTCGCCTGCATCGCATGGCTCCGCGTCTCCGGCTCGGGACGGACCCCGGGCCTGGACGTCGCCGCGTCGGGAGACAAAGCGTCTCCCCGCGCGGCGGCGCCGCGTTTTTTCGAGGGGTCGGACGCGGTCGACGAAACCGCGCCGGTCTGCTCACTGGCTCGCTCGTCCGCCGTTTCGAGGCGCGAGACGTCGGCCCGCGCTCTTCCGCAGCGAACGCCCCTCTAGATACTTTGCAATGCAAAGTGCGTCAAGGGGTCGCGTCGAAAAGCGGCGAAAAAGACGTCAGCGGCCGTGCGTCTCGAGCCAGCGGATCGCCGCCTCGAGCTGCTCCGGGTCGAAGCGCAGCTCGCGGTCGGCGGCGCGCAGGTGCATCGCGGAGACGACGGCGCGCCACTCCGTCTTCTTGTGCGTGCGCGGGTCGAAGGCGGGGTGGCAGGTGCTGCAGGTGACGTAGTAGGCGCGCTGATCGGGCGGGAGATCGGGCGGCGCGTCGCCGCCGGCCGCGGGCGGGCGCGCGAGCCCGGCGATCAGGAGCGCGAGCGCGCCGCAGAACGCGACCGCCGCCGGCGCCACGCGCAGCATCACTTCTCTCCGTAGATCGCGCGACGGTAGGCCGCGATCGCGAGCAGGACGGTGTAGGTGGTCGCGCCGTCCATGTTCCCGAACTTGTATCCCTGCTTGGGAGGCGTCGCGAGGCCCCAGATCGCGAGGATCTGCGGCGAGCGCCACGCGCCGTCCGCCTCCTGGCTCGCGACGAAGCCGTTCACCATCGCGTCGATGCCGTCGTCGCGGTCGCCGACCTCGATCAGCGCGCGCACCACGTCGGCGCGGAAGTTCGGCATCAACCGCATCATGAAGTTGACGCGCCAGTCGGCGCGCACCATCGCACGCATCTCCGCGAGCTCGAGGCGGAAGCCGTCGCTGTCGGGCAGCCGCCAGCGCGCGTGCAGCAGCACCGACCAGGCGCGCCCGATCACGTCCTTGGTCTGCATCTGCGCCGCCGCGAGCGGCGTGGCCGCGAAGTAGCGCGAGAGGCCCGACTCGAGCGCGGCGACCTCGGGATCGTCGGGGCGCCGTCCCGCCTCCCACAGCGCGTAGAGGAACTTGGAGACGTTCTCCTCGTCGACGATCGGCCCGCCGTGCTCCCAGTCGTCGACGCCCGACAACGAGCGCGTCGCCGGCCCGAGCGTCTGCACGATCGCGCCGCACTGCATCATCGTGAAGAGGCCGTCCTCCTTGCGGTACATCGGGCTCGCGAGCGCCCAGCGCCACCCCTTCTCGAACTTCTCGCGCTCGCCGAAGCGCACCAGCGCGGCGAGCCCCTTCGCGTGGAGGCACCCCTCGGTCGACCACTTCCAGCACCCTTTCGTCTCGTCGAATTCCTTGACGAAGAAGCGCAGCGCCCGCTGCACCGTCGGATGCTCGCGCGGGATCCCGAGCTCGTCGCAGAACATCAGCAGGTGGACGATCAGGTAGAGCTGGCACTGCACGTAGACGCCGGGGCCGAGCCGCGTCGACTTGCCGGTCGCGTCGACGTAGTCGAGGTAACCGCCCGGCTCCGCGTTGGCGAGCGACGGCTCGACGAAGAACTTCAGGAAGGCCGCCGCGCCGGTCCGCAGCGCCGCGTCGAGCTTCTCCTTCGTGGGAATCCCGGCGACCGATGGGCAAGCGATGAACTTCTTCACGTCCTCGGCGGTGGGGATGCCGGAGGGATTCCCGCCGCTCCCGCGGTCGACGGGCGGCGTCGCGTCGGGCGTGCGCAGCGGCGGCGCGCTCCAGACGAGCGCGGCGGCGAAGAGCGTGACGATCGTCGCCCACCCGAGCGCAATGGCGAGCACCTCGCGGCTCGCGGCCGTCCCCGACCCCTCGTTCGCGTTGCCGCTCACTCGTGCCTCGCCGTCGGATCGCGCGTCGAAGGGGGCAGAGCATATCCCTGCAGCACCGCGCCCCCCGATGCCAGGCCGACGATCCGCAGCAGCAGCGCCCGCGCGCCGATGGTCGGCCGGTCGGCGCGCTCGTGCACGAGGCGCGGCAGCAGGAAAGCCATCGCGATGCGCAGCGCGAGGCTCACCACGAAGAGCCAGCGGAACGCGCGATTCGTGACGGCGAGGAAGAGCCCGCCGAGGAGGGCGCCGGTGAGCTGCCCGAAGCCGTTCAGCACGCTCTGCGCCGCCACCGCGTGAGGTCGAGTCGTCCGGAACGTCGTCTCGAGCACGAGCACGAAGAGCGCGACCTCGAAGCAGCCCCACGCGACGCCGGAGAAGCCCTGCGACACGAGCACCCAGAGGCCGCCCCACGGCCAGCCGGCGGCGTCCGCGGTGGGCAGCGCGCGCGCCCACAGGAACGGCGCCGGCACGATCGCGCACGCGAGCGCCGCGACGACCCAGACCGCGCGCGGCCCGTGCTTGTCGATGCCGACGCCGAAACGCTGCTGCAGCAGCGCCTTCAGCAGCACCTGGATCGCGAGCGCCGCCATCAGCCAGAGGTAGGAGAAGCCCAACACCTCCACCATGAACGGCACGAAGAAGGGGCTCGCGACGTAGACGGCGGCGTAGAAGCCGCCGGTCCCGAACACGATCCGCCAGGCGTTGCTGCCGCGCGTCGTCTTCAGGAACTGCGCGACCTTGGTCGTCGTCGCGAGTCCGACGAACGGCGGCTCGGCCGCGAGCGAGAGCAGCAGCGCCGAGCCGAGCCGCGCCGCCGCCGCCGCCCCGAAGATGATCGCGAAGCCGCGCCCGGCCGCCGCGAACTCCGGCAGCCACGCCGTCGTCCCGCCCGCGAGGAAGGTCCTGGGCTCGAGCAGCTGCAGCACGAAGCCGGCGGCGACCATCGAGCCCGCGATCGAGAACTGCACCGCGCGCGTGCGCCGCGAGAAGTAGCTGCCGCGGATCGCGTCGGGCACCAGGTCGCCGTACCACGACGCCCACGCCGGATTCGAGCCCTGCCCGCAGACCTGGTAGAGGCAGGCGCCCACGATCACGCGCGCCGGCGTCATGACGCCGAGCAGGTCGCACGTCGCGAGCGCGACCAGCGCCAGCGCCTGCGCCGCGACGAAGCCGACCGCGAGCCGCTTGCGCGACACGCCGCGCGCCAGCAGCCGCAGCACGAGCAGCGGCCCGATCGCCCCCACGAAGAGCGGCAGCCCGACCACGAGCCCCTGCTCGAGCGCCGAGGCGCCGAGCCGGATCGCGTCGGCCACGAACCAAGTCTCGGCGCAGCCGACCATCGCCGCGTAGAGCACGCCCTCCGGCACCGCGAGCTTGAGCGCCCGCCTGCAATCGGCGTCGGTGATGCCGCGTGCTTCGCACGGGTCGGCGGGGTCGGCGAGCGGGTCGTCGGGAGCTTCGGCGGTGGAGGCCATGCGCGCGCCGATACGCTAGCGTGCCGCGCCATGGCCTCGGCGACCTCGATCGGCCTTGCGCTGCAACTCTTCATCGCACTGGACGGGGCGCAGGACGCGACGCCGCGCTTCGTCGCGGTCGCGACGCCGTTCGATCCGTCGCCCGAAGTCTCCGTCGACCGGCGCCTCGCGTCGCCGCGCCTGGGTGCCGGCGGGCTCACGGTCGCGGACGTCAACGGCGATGGGCGGCCCGACCTCTACGTCGGGCGCGCGGCGGGGCTGCCGAACCGGCTGCTGCTCACGCGCGACGGGGGGTGGTTCGTCGAGGGCGCGCGCACCTTCGGGCTCGACGTCCTCGACGCGACGTGCGGCGCGCTCTTCACCGATCTCGATGGCGACGGGCGCGACGACGTGGTGGTCTTCGGCGAGGCGCTGCATGCGCTGCGGCGGGTGGGGAAGAAGTTCGAGCCGGACGCCGCGCTCGGGATCGCGGTGCCGGCGGGCTTCGACGGCGTCGTCACGGCGGTCGCGGCGGCGGACGTGGACGGCGATGGCGACCGCGACCTCTTCGTCGCGACGTCACGCGCAGCGACCGGCCGCCTTGCCGATGCGCTGTTTTATCCGCTCTTCGACGCTACGAACGGGCCGCGCTATCTCTTCTTCCGCAACGACGGCGGGAAGTACATCGAGGCGCTCGAAGCCGCGGGGCTCGCGCCGGGCGCGACGCGGCTCGCGCGCGACGCCCGCTTCCTCGACGTCGATTCCGACGGCGACGCCGACCTCGTGGTCGCGAACGACCCCGGACTCGCGCAGCTCTACGTGAACGACGGCAAGGGCCATTTCACCGAGGTCGCGCTCTGCGACGGTCGCGACCTGGTCGGATCGGCGCGCTTCATCGCCTTCGAGGACCTCGACGGCACGCCAAGCGGCGCGCGCGAGCTCTGGATCGCGGCGCCGTCCGATCCGGAGGGGGAGGACTGGCTCGATCGTCAGGCCTTCGACGACCGCGTCGGGCGGCAACCGGGAGGCGCCACACTTGCACCGCGGATCCGGCGCGACGCGCGCTCGACCGCCGCCGGTGGCTTCGCACTCTCGCTCAGACCGGACGGCCGCAGGGAGATCAAT
This sequence comes from Planctomycetota bacterium, assembly GCA_036732755.1. Classification (GTDB taxonomy): domain Bacteria; phylum Planctomycetota; class B15-G4; order B15-G4; family SIAN01; genus DASRRB01. Next base: position 9,207 of record DAINBU010000045.1, on the reverse strand, counting down.
GCGTCGCTCGGACTCGCGCACCTCTCACCGTTCGCGTGCGGTGTCGTGGCCGATTTTGCCGGCGACGCGGCACCGGAGATCGTGCTCCTCGGCGGCAGGATCGAGATGCTCGAGAAGTACTGGAACGAAGTGGTGCCGAAGCACGCCCTGCTCGGCGCCGAGCCGGGACCCGCGGCAATGGCGCTCGCCACGCTGCGGCCGGTCGGATACGTGTTCCAGGAGGATCGGCGGCTGCTCGCGCGCGCGGCCGACGGCGCGTTCCACGTCGCGCCCGCCAGTTTCCCCGAACTGCCGGCGCTGCGCGACCCGGCGGCCGTCGTCGCGTGGGACTTCGACGGCGACGGCGCGCGCGACCTGGCCGTGCTCGGCGCGGGGGACGGCGCACTCGTGGTGCTGCGCAACGTCACGCGTGAGCCGGTCGAGGATGCGCCGCCGATCGGACCGTCATCTCCGAGCAACCGGCTGCTCGTCCGCATCGCGGTCGCGACGCCGGCGCCGGGCGGCGAGCTGCCGACCGCGCGCGGCGGCCGCGTCCGGCTCGACGCGAAACGCGAGCGCCTCGGCCTCGTCGTGCGCGGCGACGTGACGGAGGCGGCGGAAGAGGCGGCGGCGCTCGACGACGTCGACGTCGTCTTCCTCGACGCCCCCGACGCTCCCGAGCCGTTGACGCGCGCGCGCACCGTCTTCGAGCTCGTCTCGGAGGTCGTCACCGGCGACCGCGCCCGGGCGACGCGCTTCCGCGTCGGACGCGACGGCTGGATCGACCTGGTCGCGGGCGACGTCCCGCTTGCGACACTCCGCGTCCTGCCCGCGGCGCGCGGTCGCTGGCTCGGCGGGTGGCGGCGCGGCACTGCCGACCTTCCGCGCGCCGTGCTCGCCGCCCGCCTCCCCAACATCGCCCTCGCCGCGTGGCAGAAGATCGAGGCGGCCGGAATCACCGGCTTCGACCTCGACGTCGGCCTCGCGCTGCTCGAGACGAAACGCGCGCCCGAGGCCGCGGCGCGCTTCACAGCCGTACCCGAGACGTCGCCCGACTACGCACGCGCCCAGCTCGAGCTGGCGCGGCTGCTCGAACGCGCGAAGCGCGAGGCCGACGCGCGCGCCGCCTACGCGCGCGCCGTCGCGGCGGCGCCGACCGACGGCGTCGCGCGCTTCGAGTCGGGCCGCCTCCTCATGCGGTCGACCGACGCCGAGTCGCTGACGGCCGGGACGGATGCGCTGCGTTTCGCGACCTACCTCGCACCCGAGTGGGGCGAGGCGCACCTCGCCTTCGGGCAGGCGCTGTCGCGCGTGAACCGTCTCGACGAGGCGGTCGGGGCGTTCGAGCGTGCCGCCGCGCTCGACCTCCAGGACGCCGAGAGGCGCTTCCACGCGCTCTTCGAGCTCGGGAAGGCGCTGGTGCGCGTGAAGCGGCTCGAGGAGGCGGTCGGCGCCTTCGAGAGCGCGGCCACGCTCGACTTCCAGAATGCTGAGATGCGCTTCCAGGCGCTCTTCGAGCTCGCCAGCGTCCTGCATCGCCTGCATCGTGATCGCGAGGCGCTCGAACACGCGGAGCACGCCCACGACCTCGAACCCGGGAACGCCGCCGTCGGGAAGCTGCTCGAAGCGCTGCGTTCCAAGTAGAGCGAATCGTTCGGAACGAACCGGAGCGACCCCTGGACACCCCCGCACCGAACCGCCGCGTCGACGCCGGAGCCGCCGCGCTCCTCGTGCAGGAGTTCCAGCGCCACTACGTGAACCGCCGCCTCGTCGAGCGGCCGGCGGCGACGCGCGCGCTCTTCATCGCGGCGCACGCCGACGACGTCGAGATCGGCTGCGGCGGCACGGTCCTCAAGCTGATCGACGCGCAGTGCAAGGTGCAGCAGGCGGTACTGACCGACGGCCGCCTCGCCGCGACAGCGCCCGACCAGGAGGACGAGATGGCGCGCGTGCGCGCCGAGGAGGCGCGCTCCGTCGCGGCGCACCTGATGCTGCCGCCGCCCGAGCTCTTCGGCGTGAACGAGCGCGAGTTCCAGGCGCCGGAGCGGCTCGAGGCGATGGTCGCGCGCTGCGCCGCGCTGCTCGACTCGTTCCAGCCCGACGCGCTCTTCGTCCCGTGGTTCTTCGACCAGCACGCCGACCACCGCTACGCCAACCGCGTCGTCGCGCGCGCGCTCGCGCGCAGCGCGCGCGACCGCGCCGCGCTCGCCGTGCACGCCTACGAGGTCTGGTCGTTCGTGCCGCCCGGGCTCGTCGTCGACGTCTCGGCCGTCTTTTCGGAGAAGCGCCGCCTCGTCTCGCTGCACCGCTCGCAGCTCAAGCTGATGCGCTACCTCGAGCTGGTCGACGAGCTCGCGAAGCCGCGTGCGCTGCTCGCCGGCGCCGGCGCGACCGCGGTCGAGTGCTTCTGCCCGATGCGCGGCGACGCCTACGTGGCGCGCGCCGAGTCGATCGACTTCGAGAGCCCGGAGAGCCGCGCGACGAGCGTGCTCCTCACTCCGCCTTGACCTGCGGCGGGATCGGGAGCAGGAGGTGGAAGCGCGTGCCGTGGCCCACCCCCGACTCGAAGAGGATGCGGCCGCCCAGGACGTCGCGCACCGTCTCGTCGACCGCGGCGAGGTCGTCGCCGTCCATGCGCCGCTGGAAGAGGGAGCGGCAGCGCTCCGGCGGGATCGGCGGGCCGTCGTCCTCGATGGCGACGCGCACCGACGGGCCCGACACGTCGGCCGCGACGCGGATGAGGCCGCGCTCCTCGCGGCGGCGCGGATCGACGGCCAGCGCGCGCGCCGCGCGGGCGATCAGCGCGTAGAAGAGCGGGTGGAGGTCGGCGCCGTGGGCGTCGACGAGCGGCAGCGCGGGGTCGACCTCGATCTCGAAGTCGGCGACCTTCAGGAACTCAACACGCGCCAGCGTCGCGACCTCGGGGAGCACGACGCGCAGGTCGACGAGCTTGCGCGGCTTGTCCGTCGGGGCGAGCGCGCGCACGCGCCGCACAACGTCGGCGACGCGCGCGAGCCCGTCGAGCGCGCGCACCGTCGCCGCCGGGATCTCGCGGCGCAGCGTCTCGAGGTCGGCGTCGGCGAGCGCCTGTTCGGCGTCGGCGAGCAGCGCCGGCGGAATCGGGCCGGCGTGCGCCGCCTCGAAGACGTCGCGCCAGCGGTCGACGAGGCGCGCCACGTCGTCGAACGCGTCGTTCAGGAAGCGCAGGCTGTCGCTCACGAACTGGATCGGCGTGTTGATCTCGTGGGCGACGCCGCAAGCGAGGCGCGCGACGGCGTCCTGCGCGCCGTCCGTGCCGGTGCCGCTGCCGTGCTTCGCGCCGAGCGTGTCGGTGTCCACGGGGCCTCCCGGACCGCTTTTCGTCGCGCCGCGGGCCGGTCTGAAGGAAAGGCGTTCCGGCCCCGGAGCGCGCGCCGCCGCCGAACGAAATGGACGGCGGCGCCGCCGCGCGGGAAGATCGCCAGGCTCATGACCGCCTCCCCCCCGACGTCGGCGCGGACCGCGCGCTTGGAGATCCTCGCCCCGGCGGGCGACGGCGACTGCCTGCGCGCGGCCGTCGAGAACGGCGCGGACGCCGTCTACTTCGGCCTCTCCGACGGCTTCAACGCGCGGGCGCGCGCGACCAACTTCTCGCTCGTCGACCTCGACGCCGTCTTCGCCGAGCTGCATCGGCGCGGCGTTCGGGGCTACGTCGCCTTCAACACGCTCGTCTTCGAGCCGGAGCTCGAGGCGGCCGCGCTGCGGCTGCGCCGGATCGCGGAGGCGGGCGCCGACGCGATCATCGTCCAGGACCTCGGCGTCGCGCGGCTCGCGCGGGAGATCTGCCCCGACCTGCCGCTGCACGCCTCGACGCAGATGACGATCAGCACCGCCGAGGGGTGTGAATTCGCGAAGCGGCACGGCGTCACGCGCGCGATCGTCGCGCGCGAGCTCAGCGTGGCGGACATCGCCGCGATCCACGCCGCCACCGACCTCGAGCTCGAGGTCTTCGTGCACGGCGCGCTCTGCGTGAGCTGGAGCGGGCAGTGCCTCACGAGCGAGGTGTGGGGCGGCCGCTCCGCCAACCGCGGCGAGTGCGCGCAGGCGTGCCGCATGCCCTACACGCTCGAGGTCGACGGCGCGCACCGCGAGCTCGGCGCGATGCGCTACCTGCTCTCTCCCAAGGACCTCGCGGCGTTCGACCTGCTGCCCGACCTCGTGGGCGCCGGCGTGCGCTCGTTCAAGATCGAGGGGCGTCTCAAGACGCCCGAGTACGTCGCGAACGTCACAGCGACCTACCGCAAGGCGCTCGACCAGGCGCTCGCGAAGGGGCGCGTGGCCCTCGAAGCGCGCGAGGTCCGCGACCTCGAGCAGAGCTTCTCACGCGGGCTCTCGCACGGCTTCCTCGGCGGCGTGAACCACCAGAAGCTGGTCGAGGGGCGCAACCCCAAGAAGCGCGGCGTCTTCCTCGGCTGGGTCGCCGACGTCGATGCGCGCGCGCGCGTGGCGACGGTCGCGCTGGTCGCGCCGCTGAAGCGCGGCGACGGCGTCGTCTTCGAGGGGCCCGATCCCGAGGCGGGCGAGGAGGGCGGGCCGGTCTTCGACCTGCGCGTCGGCGCGCAGCGCGCCGAAGGCGAGGTCGCGCCGCCGGCCGCGCGCGCGGGCGTCGACGCCGCGGCGCCCTTCCTCGTCGAGCTCGTCTTCGGACGCGCGCGCGGGCCCGACCTCGCGCGCGTCGAGGCAAGAACGCGCCTCTTCAAGACCAAGGACCCAGCGCTCGAGGCGCGGCTCCATTCGACTTTTGCCGACGCACCGTCCGCGCCGCGGCGGCGCGCGCCGATCACGCTGCGCGTGCGCGGCGCCGTCGGCGCGCCGCTCACGATCGCGGCGCGCGACGACCTCGGCCACGAGGTCGAAGTCGAATCGCAGGTCCTCCTGCAGGCGGCGCGCAACCGGCCGCTCACGGCGGAGTCGCTGCGCGAGCAGCTCGGGCGGCTCGGCGGGACGATCTTCCGCCTCCCGTCGGGCGCCGACGCGCTTGCCGTCGCGATCGAGGGGAGCGTCATCGCGCCGCTCTCCGAACTCTCGCGCATGCGGCGCGCGCTGGTCGAGAAGCTCTCCGCGGCGCGCGCCGCCAACCCGCGCCTGACGATCCGCGAGGGCGACGCGCTCGCGCGGCTGCGCGGCGCCCGGCCCTCGTCGCCGGCATCGCCGCCCGCGGCGCCGCGCGGAGAGGACTTCGAGCTCTCGGTGCTCGCGCGCGACGATGCGCAGGTCGAGGCGGCGCTCGAGGCGGGCGTCGAGCGCGTCTACCTCGACTACCTCGACCTGGTCGGGCTGGGCCGCGCCGTCGAGCGCGTCCGCCAGCGTGGCCGCAAGGCGATCCCCGCCACGACGCGCATCGCGAAGCCCGGCGACGAGCGGATCCTGGAGAGCCTCCTCGGCCTCGGCGGGGACGGCCTGCTCGCGCGCCACCTCGGCGCGGTCGAGGAGGTGGTGGCGCGGCGCGCCGCGGGCGACGCGGCGGCGCGCGCGCTCGAGCTGGTCGGCGACTTCAGCCTGAACGCCGCCAACGGCCTCGCGGCGCGCACGCTGCTCGAACGCGGCCTCGACCGCCTCACGCCGAGCTTCGACCTCGACGCCGACCAGCTCCTCGCGCTGCTCCCGTTCGTGCCGGCGGAGAAGATCGAGGTGGTCGTCCACCACCACCTGCCGCTCTTCCACATGGAGCACTGCGTCTTCGCCCACCTGCTCTCGAACGGCGCCGACTACCGGACGTGCGGGCGGCCGTGCGAGAGCCACGTGATCGGGCTCAAGGACGACAAGGGCTGGCTCCATCCGGTGCTCGAGACGGTCTATTCCGAGACCGGAGGGCTGCCGGTCGAGGCCGACGTCGGCTGCCGTAATATGCTGTTCAACCACTGGCTGCAGAGCGCGGCCGAATGGCTGTCGTGCTTCCGTGCGGCGGGGCTCGCGAGCTTCCGCATCGAGCTCCTGCGCGAGACGCGGGCGCAGGCGCACGAGGTGATCGAGCTCTACCGAAGGGCGCTGCGCGGGACGCTCGCGCCGCGCGAGCTGTTCCGGACGCTCAACGCCGAGGGGCGCTTCGGCGTCGTCGGCGTCACGCGTGGGACGCTGCCGGTCGTGGCGTCGTGAAGAGGTCGTGGGAGGGTTGCCATTGAGAACGCCGCTGCCGTGCGCCGCGCTGGCCGGGCTCCTCTTTGCCGCCGCGTTTCCGGCGCCGGCGCAGGAGGCCGACGCCGACTGGACGCGCTTCCGCGCCGACCTCGAGGCGCCGGCGGGCGGCGAAGCGCGGACGAAGCGGCTGGTCGAGCTGTTCAAGGAGGCTGGCGCGTCCGAGACGGGCGTCGCGGTCGTACCGCTCGGAGCGGCTCTCGAGAAGCGCTTCGCGGTGGCGACCGAGCGGCTGCGCGCGCGCCTCGAGAAGGGCGGCGCGACGCCGAGCGAGGTCGAGGCGGCGCTCGCGGCCTGGAGGCGGCGCATCGCGACGCCAGCCGGCAACGTCGTCGCGAAGCTGCCCGGCCGCGGCGGGCGCGTGCTGATCCTGGCGGCGCACCACGACGCCGCCGAGGGCTCGGCCGGCATCGTCGACGACTGGGCCGGCTGCGTGCTGCTCACGCGGCTCTACTCCACGCTGCGCGGCATGGAGCTGCGCCACTCGATCTGGTTCGTGGCGTTCGCGCGCCACGAGGACGGCTGCCTCGGCGCGGCCGACTTCGCCGAGCGCCTCGACGCGGCGCAGATCGAGAAGATCGACGCCGCGATCACGATCGACGCGATGGGGGTTTCTGCTCCCTACGCGTGGTGGCGGGGCAGCGACCGCGGCCTGGTCGAGCTCGCGTCGGACGCGGCGCGGTCGGCGCGGCTGCGCTTCCAGGCCCTCGAATTCGCCGGCGCGGCTTCGGACGGGCTCGAGCTCGCGAGAAAGAATGTCCCGGTGCTTTCCCTGCTCGGAGTCGAGCCCGCGCGCTTCCGCATGCTGCACGGCCCGGAGGATCGCGTGGACGCGATCGACGCGGCGCGCTGCGGGGAAATGAGGAACCTTCTCGTCGCGCTGGTCGAGGCGTGCGACCGTCATGCGAAGCCCTTGCACTGGGACTATGTCAGTGACAAGCTCCGGATCGGCGACGCGCCCGGCCAACGAAAGCCGCTCTCGCCGGTATCCATCGACCTCGCCGCGGTCGCGACCCCCGTTCCGGCGCCGACCGCATCTCCTCCCAAGGACGGGAGTCATCGACCGTGATCTCGATTCATTTCCTCGCTGCTCTTGCCGCCGTCATTCCGCTCTTTCCGGCCGCGGCCGCGCCCGCCGCCGCGCCCCCGCCCGCCGCGCAGGGGGGCTCCGCCGCGGAGCTGCCCGAGTCGCTGAAGCGCATCGGGAAGCTCTACCTGAACCTGAAGGACGAGGAGGCGTACGCGGCCTGCAACGAGTACCTGGTCGCCAACCCCAACTCGCCGCAGGTCGTGGAGATGCGCGCGAAATGCCTGAAGCACCTCGGCCGCTTCGACGAGGCGGTCGCGGCGCTCAAGGCGCTGCCGCAGCGGACGCCCAGCATGAAGCTGCTCCTGGCCGAGTGCCTGGCGCAGACCAAGGACGGCGGCCGCGAGGCCGAGCAGCTCGTGAACGAGGTCGCCGCCGACGACCCCAACGGCGTCGAAGCGCGCATCACCCGCGCGCGCGTCTACATCGCGGCGCGCAAGTTCGAGGAGGCGGCGACGGAGCTCAAGTTCGCCGTCGCGCAGGCCCCGAAGAACTACGAGGCGAACCTCCTCACCGCGTGGATGAACGACGTCGCCGGGCAGACCGAGCGCGCCATGCAGATGTACCGGCCGCTCTGCGAGAAGCCCAACGAGTTCGAGATCTCCGACAAGCATCTCGTGCGCGACTCGGCGATCCTCTTCGCCAGCTGCTTCGTGAAGATGCAGCAGTACGACACGGCGATCATGCTCTTCGGGCAGCTCGTCGAGCGCTTCCCCGAGAACATGGACCTCGTCATCAAGCTCGGCGTGCTCCAGATGATGAAGCTCCAATTCGCCGACGCGGAGGCGACGTTCGTGAAGGGGGTCGCGACGGCGCCGCAGAACGGCGAGATGCGCTGGCGGCTCGGCGACCTCTATCGCTCGCAGGACCGCATCGACGACGCGATCGCGCAGTTCGAGGCGCTCTACGCGCTGCACCAGCCGACCTACGAGGTGCTGGCCGAGCTGCGCCTCGGCGAGCTCTACCTCACCAAGGGCGTGATGGACAAGGCGAAGCTGATGCTGGAGACGGCGCTCACCGTCGCGCCCGACTCGACCGACGTCCTCCACGCCAACGGCCTGCTGCGCGAGAAGCTCGGGGACGCGGCCGGCGCCAAGGAGGCGTTCCGCAAGTCGTTCGCGAAGGAGCCGCTCAAGTTCGACGCGCTCTACCGCCTCACGCAGGTGCTGCTCAAATCGGAGGACCCCAAGGAGAAGGAGGAGGCGGCGCAGCTCCTCGAGCGCTGGAAGAAGATCCAGCCCTTCCTGCAGGAGATCGACCTCGCGCGCCAGCAGCTGGCGCTGAGCCCGATGCACTCGATGCTGCAGACGCGCCTCGCGAGCCTGCTCAACCTGGCCGGCGAGTACGAGCCGGCGAAAGCGCAGATCGACAAGGCGATCCGCATCAGCGCGCAATCGCCCGCGACCTTCGTCCAGATGGGCTACATCTGCGCCAACCTGCGCGACTGGGCCAACGCGCAGCGCGCCTTCGCGCGCGCGGCCCAGCTCATCCGCGCCTCCAAGCGCGACGCCGAGGCGAACGCCGAAGCCCTGAAGAAGATCGACGGCTTCCTGGAGAAGCTGAAGAAGGGCGAGGAGCTGCCGCTCCCGATGGGCGAGTACAACCGCCCCGGCCAGCCGGCGAACCCCGCGAACCCGCCGGGCGACACGCCCGCTCCGGCGGCCGACGGCGCGCCGGTCAAGAAGGACGGCGACAAGTAAGAGCCCGAGCCAGTTGGCCGGACCGGGTCGTTCGAAGCACGGCACCCGCAGCGACGTGAGCGCTGGTGAGGAGCGGACGTCGAGGACGCGGGTGAAGCGGCCGCGGGGAGCGAAGTTTCGTCGTTGAACGCGCGACGGGCGGGAGCGGGTCGAGAGGGCGGAGGGGAAAAAGGCTCGATGGACGGGACACGCTCGCCCCAACCAAAAGATGGACGGGGGGCTCGCTGCGCTCGGCGCATTCGATTACGACTCGCAGCAGCTCCGTGG
>DAINBU010000044.1:6487-37415 GCA_036732755.1 Planctomycetota bacterium | reverse complement strand
AAGGTGAGGCTGCGCACCCCGTCGCAGTCGTCGGGCGGCCCGACGTCGGAGTCGCCGTGGTCGAGGTAGGAACAGGCCGCGTCCCAGGTGCCGCGCCAGGGGTTGAGCTCCTCGGGCGGGCCGAGCCAGTAGCGGTCGCCGTTGGAGTTGGTGTCGTAGGTGTCGGAGCAGCCGAGCGCGAGGACGCTCGAGTCGCTGTTGTCGCTGCACGCCGAGCAGGCCGACGCGTTCGAGGCGGCGAAGGTGTGCTTGATGTAGCTGCGGTCGGAGACCTGCTCGAGTCGGCCGTTCGACTCGCGCGCGACCAGGAAGGAGAGGAAGGGGTGGAGCTGGCGCATCGGCCCCTTCCACTTCACCTCGACCGTGCCGGTGTTGCAGACCGTCGTCTCGAAGGAGAGGCCGTTCACGCCGTTGGGGTAGGTCCCTTCGCGGCCGAGCGCCTTGGCGTTGCGGATCGTGTGCATCTCGATGTCGAGACCGTCGATCGCGTTCTGCTGGGCGGACGCACCCGCCGCGAGACCGAGGACGAAGAAGCCGGCCAGGAATCGGCGCATGGCGGTTCCCCCTTTCGATGGAAGCAGCGGCGCAAGAGCGTATCCGGGTCGACCGATTCGGCAACGGATCGCGGCGGGCCTCCTGGACCCGCGATCAGGAGCGGCCTAGTCTCGCGGCGCGCGGCCGGGTCGCGTCGACCGGCCGCTCCCCTCGCCATCCACCGGCAGGTTCCGATGCGCCAGTTCAAGTCACAGGATCTGGTCGTCTTCCAGAAGCGCAAGCACAGCACCCATCCCGGCCCGCGCGCCCGCGAGCTGCGGCCCGCCCCCCGCGGCGACGACTACGACTACGTGATCGACAAGTACTGGGTCGTCGACCGCGTCCTCGACGGCGACCGCCTCCTGCTGCGGACGCCCGGCGGCAAGCTGCACGAGATCGCGCGCGTCGATCCCGACCTGCGCCCCGCGTCGTTCTTCGAGCGCGTCTGGCTCACGCTCTTCGACCGCGAGCGGCTGAGGGCGCTGCGCCACCGCTCGGGCTAGCGCCGCTCGTCACTTCTTCTTCTCGAGCAGCTCCCGCGCGAAGCGCATCGCGGCCTGCGTGCTGGTCTGCCGCACCGCCTGCTCCAGGAAGACGTGGTCGTGGTCGAGCTTCGTGGGGAGCCCGCTGCGGATGAGGGCGCGCTTCATCTCGGGGCGCACGCCGCAGAGCAGGACCTCGACGCCGCGCGCCTGCAGGCGGTCGATCAGCGCCTCGAGCGCGGCGATGCCGACGGCGTCGGGGTGTTGCGCCCGCTTCATGCGCAGGACGACGATCCGCGTCGCGCCGGTCGCGCGCTCCTCGATGCGGTCGATGTGGCGCTCGAGGCTCACCGACGACCCGAAGAAGAGCTCGCCCTCGAGCCCGAAGATCAGGACGCGGGGGTCCGGCTCGTCCTCGGGCAGCCGCTCGCGCACGTGGTCGGCGTCGGTCGCGACGAACTCGGTGAGCAGCATGTTGCCGGCGCGCGGCACGGCGAGCAGGAACGACATCACCATCCCGATCAGCACGCAGAACTCGATCGAGATGGCGAACGCCGAGACGGCCGTGACGACGACGATCACCGCGTCGAAGCGCGACGCGCGCACGTGGTAGCGCAGGTCCTTGAAGTTGACCATGCGCGCCGCCGTGAGGATCAGGAGCCCGGCGAGCGCCGGCCGCGGGATGAAGCGCGCGTACGGTCCGAGCAGCACGACGATGAGCGCGACCGCCGCCGCCGAGATCACGCCGGCCCACTGCGTCCGCGCGCCCGCCTGCTGGTTGATCGCGGAGCGCGTGAGCGAGCCGGAGCCGGGCATGCACTGGAAGAAGCTGCCGGCGAGGTTGGCGACCGCCTCCGACAGGCACTGCTGGTTCAGGTCGAGCTTCTGGCGCGTCACCGCGGCGATCGACTTCGCCATCGAGATCGCCTCGAGCAGCCCGAGCAGCGCGATCGCGAGCGCGCTCGAGGAGAGCTCGCGCATGCGCAGCGCGTCGAAGCGCGGCAGGCCGGGCCGCGGGAGGTTCGCCGGGATGTCGCCCACGACCTTCACGCCCGCCTCGTCGAGGCGCAGCCACGCCGTGAGCGCCGCCATCACCACCACGACGATCAGGAACTCGGGCAGCAGCGGCCAGCCGATCCGCTTCTTCACCACGCGCAGCAGCAGCACGAGCGCGATCGAGCCGGCGCCGACGGCCAGCGTCGGGAGGTGGATCGGCCCGCCCGTCGTGAGCGACTGCCAGAAGCGCACCAGGAAGTGGTCGTGGACGCCGCCGAGCGCCCGCTGCCCGACCAGGTTTTTCCACTGGTCGAGGACCAGGAGCAGGCTCGCCCCCGCGGTGAAGCCGACGATCACCGAGTGCGAGATGTAGCGCGTGAGGTCGCCGAGCCGCACCAGGCTGATCGCGAGCTGGATCGCACCGATCAGGAACGCCAGCAGGATCGCCGACTCGACCGCCTCGGCGGGGGAGGCGCTCGCGCCGATCGCGCCGAGGAGCGCGATCGAGATCGCGTTGGTCGGGCCGTTGATGAGCTGGCGCGACGAGTCGAAGAGCGCGCCCACCGCCGTCATGACGATCGCGGTGTAGAGGCCGAACTGCGCCGGCAGCCCGGCGATCAGCGCGTAGGCCATCGCCTGCGGCACCGCGACGGCCGCGACCGAGAGCCCGCCGACGAGGTCGGCGCGCAGGTCGGCTCCCGAGTAGCCGCGCAACACGTCGAGCGCGGGGATCCGCTTCAGGAGGGCTCGGAGTGCGGGGGAGTCTGCCACGGTTCCGATTTCGTCCCGAGCGGGAGGCCGGGTGAACGCCGAAACTGGGGGGCGCGCATCCGAGGAAGCCGGAAGATACTGACGCGATGGGCGCGGCGAAGGCGACAGGTTTCGGGGCGGCGGTGCTCGCGCTCGCCGGCGGAGGGTTGCAGGTCGCGCCGCGCGTCGCGCAGGAGGCGACGCCGGCCCACGCCGAGATCACGGTCGGGCGCGACGCCGGGAACCGGCTCGTCGCCCGCTTCGACGCCGAGCGCAGCTATCCGCTCGAGCCCTCGCGCCTGATCGGCATCGACGGCTACGCGGCGGGCTTCCCCGGCTTCAACTCGATCTTCGAGGAGCGCGCGGGCGACGCCTGCTTTCAGATCGATCCAGACTCGTTGATCGAGTTCGTGCTGGTCGGCGCCGATCCCGGCATCGCGGTCTGGAACGACCGCGGCACCGGACCGATGGCGGTGGGGGAGGCGTTCCTGCTCGGCGCGCCGCCCTTCGACGCCCACGCCGTCTGGAACGTCGCGCGTGGCGACGCGGGGAAGCGCTACGCGCTGCGGCTGAAGCTGCGCGATCGCACCGGCCGCTACGGCGACAGCGACGTCTTTTCGCCGGGCTTCACGCCCGACGACTCGACCGAGCTCTACGCCTGCCCGATGAAGTGCCTCGGCGGTTCGACCACGCCCGTCGCCGGCCTCTGCTCCGTCTGCGGGATGCGCCTCCACCGATTGAGCGGGCGCAGTTACGTGGTCGCGGTGGAGGCGGTGGGGGCGGACGGGGCCGCCGCGCCGAAGATCGAGGCGGGGAAGGAGGTCACGCTCCGCTTCAAGCTCGCCGCGCCCGACGGCGGCACCGTGAAGGACCTCGAGGTCGTGCACGAGAAGCTGATCCACCTGCTGATGGTCTCGGCCGACCTCGCGTGGTTCGGCCACGAGCACCCCGAGGCGGCGGCCGACGGCAGCTTCACGCTGCGCACCACCTTCCCGCACGGCGGGTCCTACACCCTCTTCCACGACTTCACTTCGAAGCGCGACGGGATGCAGGTCGTGCCGGTCGAGCTCGCGGTCGCCGGCGAGGCGCCCGCGCCGGTCGCGCTCGCGCCCGACGCCGACGGTGCGCGCGTCGTCGAGGGCTGCACCGTGAAGCTCGTCGCGCCGGCGCCGCTGCGCTCCCTCTTCAACCTCTCCCTCAAGGTCCGCGTCGAGCAGGACGGCCAGCCGGTCACCGACCTCGAGCCGTTCCTCGGCGCGCTCGGCCACCTGATCGTGATCAGCGAGGACCGCCGCCGCTTCGTCCACAGCCATCCGCTCGGCGCGCCGCCGAAAGTAGGCAAACCCGCGGGTCCCGAGGTCACCTTCGGCGCGCTCTTCCCCGCGCCCGGCCGCTACAAGGCGTGGGTCCAGCTGCAGCGGAAGGGGAGGGTCCTCACGGCGCCGTTCGTCTTCGACGTGGTCCGGCCGTAGCGCGCGCGAACGTCGGCGCGGTCCGGCGCGCGCGTCACGTCCCGAGCTGCAGGTCGAGCCCCGCGGTGAACGAGATGTGGTGCGCCGCGCCGGCGTCGAGCTCGAGCACCTGCGTGTAGACGTGCACGCCGATGAGCCCAGGATCGGCCGGCAGTGATGCCGGCAGCGAGGTCCCGGCCGCGTCGACCGTGAACGGCACGAGGAGCAGCGGACTCACGAGCAGCGTCCCGCCCGCCGTCGTCGGGATCGACGCCGAGGCGAAGCCGACGAAGAGCAGCCCGGGCGTGTTGCTGCCGAGCGAGTTGCCGACGACGAGGTCGAAGGAGAGGCCGAGGACCGGCGGCGCGCTCGCCGAGAGGCCCGGGACGCCGAGGGTGCCGGGGTAGCCGGAGCCGTAGTTCGTCGCCGACGCCGGCGCGTTCACCTGCGCCGCGAGCGCGCTCGCATAGTTGAGCCGGCCGCCCGTGACCGTGATCCCCGCGAGCGAAGCGAGCGGATCGACCGAGTCGAGGATCCACTTCTTCACGAGCGGGTGGCTCGTCGTCCCCGACTGCGCGAAGACCATGGTCGCGACACCCGCCACGTGGGGGCACGCCATCGAGGTGCCGGAGAGCCAGGTGTAGGTGCTGCCGAGGAAGGTCGAGTAGATCGAATCGCCCGGAGCGCCGAGGTCGACGCTCGTCGCGCCCCAGTTGCTGAACCACGCCAGGTTGTCGTTCACGTCGGTCGCCGCGGCGTCGACGATGTTGGCGAGGTCGTAGCCGCCCGGGATCCAGTCCTGGCCCTCGATGTCGATCGAGTTGTTGCCGGCCGCGGCGCAGAAGAGCATGCCGGCATCGCCGGCCGCGGAGATCGCGTCGTAGAGCGCCTGGTCGAAGCCGAATCCGCCCCAGGAGTTGCTCGAGATGCGGGCGCCGTTGGCGACGGCGTACTGGAGCGCGGTGACCGCGTCGGCCGTGTCGCCCGATCCGCCCGCGTCGAGGAACTTCACCGCCATGATGCGCGCGGTCCAGCACGTCCCTGTGACGCCGGTCGTGTTGTTCCCGACGGCGCCGATGATCCCGGCGCAGTGCGTCCCGTGGAAGTGGTCGTCCATCGGGTCGCCGTCGCCGTTCACGATGTCGATGCCGTGGACGTCGTCGATCCAGCCGTTGCCGTCGTCGTCGATGCCGTCGCCGGCGATCTCGTTGGGATTGACCCAGATGTTGGCGGCGAGGTCGGGGTGGTCGTACTGCACGCCCGTGTCGATCACCGCGACGATCGCGGCCGACGCGTCGGTCGCGACGTCCCACGCCTCGGGCGCGTCGATGTCGGCGTCGCTCGCCTGGTCGAGGCCCCACTGCAGGTAGAAGTCGGGGTCGTCGGGCGTGGCGATCGTGTGGTAGGTCCAGCTCGGCTGCGCGTAGGCGACGCGCGGGTCGCCGGCGAGCAGCTCGAGCGCGGTGCGCAGGTCGGCGGTCGGCGCGAGGTCGAGCCGCCAGAGCAGGTCGGGCCAGATCTCCTTTTTCGAGCGCGCGCCGACGCGCGCCGCGAGCTCGGACGCCGCGGCAACGGAGACGCCCGGCGCGAGCCGGACGACGAGGCGGCCGGCCCGATGCTCGCGCTCGAGGTCGAGGGCGCGGCCGGGCGGGGCCTTCGGCCGCGGCGGTTCCTGCTGCGCGCGGAGCGACGGGAGCGAGAGGAGCAGGGCGCCGGCGAGCGCGGCCGACGCGGCCGCGGAGAGGGCGAGTCTCATCGGGCGTTCCTTCTTCGGTGGGGTGCGAAGCCGTGGTGAAGCCACGGGGCAGGACGCGAAGAGGCTAGCTCCCGATCTCGATCCGCCCAGGGGGGGACGTCCCCAGGGTCACTTGTACTTGATGGCGATCGCGAGGGCGCGGTGGATGGTCTTGTTGGGCGCGTTCGCTGGCGGCGGCGTGCCCGCCTTGGGGTCGCTGATCGTCATCTCGCGGTAGTCCATGATGACCACGGCGTCGGCGCCGAGCTTCGCCGCCTCCTCCTGCAGCGTCGACGCGAGGTCGACGAGCGGCGGCGCCGGATCGTTCGACGAGTCGATCTGGATCTCGCCGAGCTTGTCGTGGGCGCGCGCCGGCGCGGCGCGCAGGATCTCGACCTTGTCGGGGTCGGTCGCGGCGAGCTTCTGGAGGCCCGGGTAGGGCGTCGTCTTCACCTCGATGCTCGTGCACGCGACGAGCGCGCACAGCGAGGCGGGGAGGAGCAGCGCCTTCAGGAATCGCTTCGCTTCCACGTTCAACGCTCCTTTCGATCGGGCGGGTCGTCGTCCTTCGCGCAGCGGAATCCGACGTGCTCCGAGCCGGTGTCGAACGGCGTCCCGCGCCGGGCCGACGGCCGGTAGCTCTCGCAGTAGACGGGGCTGCAGAGGAACGAGCCGCCCTTGATCACGTGCTCGACCGCGCGCGCCGGTTCGGCGAAGTCGGCCTGCGCCGGACCGGCCGGATCGCAGCAGACGCCGCGCGCCTTCGCGACGGCGTGGTTCTCGGCGGCGTAGAGATCGCTGCACCAGTTCCAGACGTTGCCGGCCATGTCCTGCAAGCCGAAGCCATTGGGTGGGAATGTGCCGACGGGAGAGGCGCCGGCGAAGCCGTCCGCGGCGCTGTCGCGCCACGGGAAGTCGCCCGTGAAGGTGTTGGCCATGAAGCGGCCGTCGACGACGAGCTCATCTCCCCACGCGAAGCGCGTCCCGTCGCGACCGCCGCGCGCCGCGTACTCCCACTCCGCCTCGGTCGGGAGGCGCTTGCCGGCCCACTTCGCGTAGGCGACCGCGTCGTCCCAGCTCACCTGCACGACGGGATGGTCGTCCTTGCCCGTGAGGTCGCTCTTCGGACCGCGCGGATGGTTCCAGCACGCGCCGTTGGTCCACGTCCACCAGTTCGCGAGCTGGCTCAGGTCGACGGGATGGTCGGGCGGCGTGAACACGAGCGAGCCGGGCTGGAGCTTTTCGGCGGGCGGCTCGGGGGTGCCGGGCGGGAGCTGCTTCTTCAGCTCTTCCCAGTCGACCGGCCGCTCGGCGGTCGTCACGTAGTGCGTCGCCGCGACGAACGCCCGGAATTCGGCGTTGGTGACGTCGTGCACGTCGAGGAAGAAGGCGTGGAGCTCGACGGGATGGGCGGGCCCTTCGTTCGGGAGGGAGCCGGGGCCTTCGCTCCCCATGATGAAGCGGCCGGCCGGGATCCGCTTCATGCCCGGAGGCGCCGCCGCCGGTCTACTCGCCATCCATGCAACGGCGCCTGCGCCGGTGACGGCGATCAGCAGGCCGACGCGGAGGCTCGTGCTCATCGAGAGGCCTTGCCGGCCGCCCGCTCGCGCGGAGCGGGCGGACCGGGCAATTTGGGCGGACGAGCGATTCGGACGGCGTGCTCGTCGTGCTCGTCGAGCCCCGGCGCGCGCCGCTCCGGGACTACTTCTTCTCCGGCTGCTTCGCGTCCGCCGGCGGGGGCGGCGGCGGGGTCGCGACCTTGAGCTGCATCGCGACCTTGTCGACCGCTTCGAGCACCGTCTTGATGCCCTTGGTGACCTTGGAAGAGGCCGACTTCGCGTTGGAGACCGGCGTCTTCGTGGCCTCGATCCCCTTCTCGGTCAGGTCCTGCGAGTAGTACTCGCGCAGGCTGATGAGCTGCTCGCGCAGCGGCTTGGCGTCGGCCGCGACCTCGGTCATCGTCGTCCGGAGCTCCTTGTAGGACTTCTGGAGCTCGGCGCGGCGCTGGTCGGAGATCTTGCGGATGTCCTCGTTGGTGATCGTGGCGGCCGCCTTCTCCCACTCCAAGAAGTAGGCGTCGCCGAGCGACTTCATCTGCTCGGAGTTCGACCGGGCGTTCTCGGCCGACTTGATCAGCGCGTCGAGGTTGGCCGAGAACTTGGCGAATTCGCCCTTCGGGTCGACCTTCGCGTTCTTGATGAGCTCGTCGAGCGAGGCGAACGTCTTGTCGAGCGTGGCGCTGTAGTTCTGCAGCTCGGTCTTGAACTCGGCGATCGTCGTCTGCGTCGCCTCCGAGCGCTCGACGCCCGACGACTTGCACGCGGCGAGCGCCGCGAGGGCGAGCCCGCCGAGCGCGACGAGCGCGCGGCGCCGGGCCGGGGTTCCAAGGTGGTTACGCAAGGTCACTTCCTCCGATTCCTGGGCAGAAGCCCGCGGTGCGCGGGCGGACAAGTCGCTTCCCACGAGATGAGCCTGCATCGTAGTCGAAACCCGTCGCCGGACGAATTGCGCGTTCAGCGCCGGCCGCCGCGCCGCCAGCCGAAGCGGTAGTCGTCTTTGTCGCTCGACGCCGCCGACGCGAGCTGGATCGTCGTCAGCATCTCCTTCGCCTCCTCGTTGTCGGGGTCGAACTTGAGGATCTTGTTCACCCACTCGGTGGCGGCGGAATAGTCGCTCTGCGTGACGAGCATGTTGGCGGCGTGCAGCGCCGCCGCGATCGCGCGGTCGGCGGCGTGGTCGGTGAGCGCCGCGATCTCCTCCTGCGCCTCGGCGTCGTCCTCCGACTGCTTCAGGACTTCCTGCGCCTGCTTCCAGGCGTCCTTGTAGGCCGCGACCGCCGACTCGCAGCTCTTCACCGACGCCGCGGTGTTGCCCGACTCCGAGATCGCCTTGCTCAGCTCCTTGTCGCCCTTCGCGCTCTTGGTCCGGATCGGCTCGAGCTTCTTCTGCAGCGCGGTCTGCTGGTCCTTCGAGCGCTTCGCCGCCGCCTGCGCCGAACGCACTTCGGCCTCCTGCTCGCGCAGCGCGTTCACCGATTCGGCGAGCTTCGCGAGCTGCTCCTGGGTGCGCTCCTCGGGCAGGCGCGTCGAGAGGATGCCGAGGCAGCGCGACGCCTTCTCGAGATCGCGCGCGCCGACGGCGACGCCGATCATCCGCTCGAGCTCGCCGGCGGCCCAGGCGTGGAGCTCCTTCGTCTTGGCGGCCGCGTCGGCGCCGCTCCCCGCCGCCTTCTTCGCCTGGCGCAGCTGGTGGCCCGCCTGCGGCAGCAGGTCGAGCGCCGCGGCGCGCTTGGCCAGCGCGAAGTGCTGGTCGTAGGTCTTGGGGCCGGTCGCCCGCACCTCGATCATGAACGCGGAGAGCGGCACGAAGTCGTCGAGCGAGCGCGTGATGGTCATCTCGCCCACGATCTGCGTGACCTTGAGCTTCGCCTTGCCGTTGGCGAGGCTCACCACCTGCACCGTGGCGGACTTCCCCTCCTTCGTCGTCACCGAGATCGGCGCCGGATCCTGCGCCGTGATCAGGGCCGCCACGAAGGTCGCGAGGAACGGATTCATCGTTCGTTGCTCCTGGAGCGCCGCGGCAGCGCGGCGGGGAGAGAGGCCGTCGAGCGACGGCAGGGGGGCAGGCGTGGACGAAACGGGCCGAAGGGTAGGGAGGCGCCTCGGCGCCAGCAAGCGCAGCCGACGCTTGCGGCTGCGCCGTCAGCGAAGACGAGCGGCAGCGCGCAATGCGTCGCTCTCGCAAGCGGAATCGGCCGCGCCGCGCCCTAAGATCCCGCCCGTCCACCCTCCCTGCCGGGTTTCCATGGACACTCCGACGCGAAATTCCCGACCGGTGCTCGACGAAGACGCGACGCTGCGCGTCCTGCTCGAGAGCACGGTGCACGAGACGGGGGAGGCGTTCTTCAAGGCGCTGGTCCGCAACCTCGCGCAGGCGCTCGGGACGCTGGGGGCGTGGGTCACCGAGTACGACCCGGCGCAGCGCCGCTTGAAGGCGCTGGCGTTCCACATGGACGGCCGCTTCATCCCGTGGGAGCGCTCGGTCGTGGGGACGCCGTGCGCCGAGGTGGTCGAGAACGCGCGCCTCGTCTACCTGCCCGACCGCCTCCTCGAGCTCTTCCCCGACGATCCCGAGCTGCGCGCGACGAACGCGGTGAGCTACATGGGCGTCCCGCTCCAGGAGCCCGACGGCACCGTGATGGGCCACCTCGCGGTGCTCGACACGCGGCCGATGCTCGAGGAGCCGCGCTTTGTCGCCGTGCTGCAGTTCTTCGCCGAGCGCGCCTCGTCGGAGCTGCGCCGCCTGCACGCCGAGCGGCGCGTGCGCGACCGCGAGGAGCAGCTGACGAGCCTCTTCGGCGGCGCCATGGACGCCATCCTCGAGCTCGACGGCGCACTGAAGGTCACGCTCGCCAACCCGGCCGCCGAGCGCGTCCTCGGCGGGAGCGCGGAGCGCCTCGCCGGCCGCGACTTCCTCGCGCTGCTCGCGGAGGGCGACGCGAAGCGCGTGGAGGCGCTCGCGAAGGAGGTCGCCGCCGCGCCGCACGACCGCCGCAGCGCGTTCGTCCCCGGCGTCTTGCGGGTACGAGCGCTCGACGGCCGCGAGTTCGCCGCCGAGGCGACCCTCGCCTGCCACCACCGCGCGGGTGGCGCCTACCACACGCTGATCCTGCGCGACGTGGAGCAACGCCTTGCGGCGGAGGCGCGCATCGAATCGCTCGACTCGCAGGCGCGCTACCTGAGAGAAGAGCTGCGCGAGCTCTCGAACTTCGAGGAGATCCTGGGCCGCAGCCCGGCGCTCGTCGCGGTGCTGCGCGAGGTCGAGCAGGTCGCCGGGACCGACGCGAGCGTGCTCGTGCTCGGCGAGACGGGGACCGGCAAGGAGCTCGTCGCGCGCGCGATCCACCAGGCGAGCCGGCGCCGCGACGGGCCGCTCGTCCGCCTCAACTGCGCGGCGATCCCGGCGACGCTGATCGAGAGCGAGCTGTTCGGTCACGAGAAGGGCGCCTTCACCGGCGCGACCGAGCGGCGCGAGGGGCGCTTCGCCCTCGCCGACCGCGGGACGATCTTCCTCGACGAGATCGGCGAGCTCACGCCCGCGCTGCAGGCGAAGCTGCTGCGCGTCCTGCAGGAGGGGGAGTTCGAGCCGGTCGGCGGCGCGCGCACGCGCAAGGTCGACGTGCGCGTCATCTCGGCGACCCACCGCGACCTCGCCGTGATGCGGAAGGAGGGGACCTTCCGCGAGGACCTCTTCTACCGGCTGAGCGTCTTCCCGCTGCGCGTCCCGCCGCTGCGTGAGCGCGGCGACGACGTCGTGCTGCTCGCCGACCATTTCGCCGAGACGGTGGCGCGCAAGCTCGGGCGCGCGCGGCCGGTCCTCGACGATGCGTGCCGCGCTCTCCTGCGCCGCTACGACTGGCCGGGCAACGTGCGCGAGCTCGCGAACGTGATCGAGCGCGCGGTGATCACCGCGCGCGACGGGCGGCTCGACCTCGACCGCGCCATCCCGGGCGGCGCCGCGCCGGCCGCGCCGTCCTCCGCGTCGGGGCCCGCCGCAACGGCGTCCGCGTCCGCGCGCGTGCGCACCGCCGCCGAGCTGGCCGAGCTCGAGCGGGAGAACCTGAAGCTCGCGCTCGAGGCAGCTGGCTGGAAAATCGCCGGCGCGGGCGGCGCCGCGGAGCGCCTCGGCTTGAAGCCGACCACGCTCACCTCGCGCATGCGCGCGCTCGGGATCCAGCGCCCGAGCTGATCGCGCCGCGCGTTCGACGAGATCCCGTCGCCGTCGGCGACGAACTCTCGCGTCTCGCGAGTTCTCGCGAGCTCTCGCGCCGTCGTCCTCCGGGAAGACCGCGGCACGCGCCTTGACTTCGGGGTCGCCTGCGCCGGCGTCGGCGCGTCCACGAACGCGAACCCGAAAGGCCCCTCGCCATGAAGACCGAGTCGCCCGCTCCCGTCCTCGTCAACGGCATCGACGTCGCCGCGCTGCGCCGCACCGTCGCCGCCGTGAAGGACGACCCCGCGCAGGGGAAGACGCGCTGGAACGTCTCGACGCGCTGGGTCGGGGGGACGCGCTCCGACACGCGCGTCACCGGCTACGAGATCGGCGGCCAGCGGATCGAGAAGGACTTCACGATCCAGGTCGACGAGCCGCGCGAGCTCTGCGGCACCAACCAGTTCGCCAACCCGCAGGAGGTGCTGCTCGCCTCGCTCAACGCCTGCCTGACGGCCGGCTACGCCGCGGCGTGCGCGCTCGAGGGCATCGCCATCGAAGCGCTGACGATCGAGACGTCCGGCGACATCGACCTGCGCGGCTTCCTCGGCCTCGATGCCTCCGTGAAGCCGGGCTACGACGAGCTCGTCGTCACGGTCCGCCTCAAGGCGGCCGCGTCGCCGCTGCAGCTCGAGCGCGTGCACGACTTCGTCTGCCGCACCTCGCCCAACCGCTTCAACGTCTCTCAGCCCGTCCGGCTGCGTTCGCGTCTGGTCACCGGCTGAGCCATTCGTCAGGAAATCGGGAAAAACCAAGGAGAACCGCCATGACTGCCGCCACTTTCGAACGCACGCTCCAGTCGTCGCAGCGCGTGAACTGGAAGCTCGACGAGGTGTTCCCGCAAGGGAGCCGCCTCGACTTCTCGCGCCGCTTCCTCCCCGAGTCGCTCGCCCGCGTCGACGCGACCGCGCTCCTCTCCGCCGACGAGCGCCTCCTCCTGAACCAGATCCGCGGCCACACCTACCTGAGGATCTTCGGCCTGGTCGAGGAGTTCATCCTGCCGTTCGTGCTCGATTACGCCCGGCCTTCGCTCGATTCCGACGACTGGCGCACGCGCGCGCTGCTCCAGTTCGCGGGCGAGGAGGCCAAGCACATCCAGCTCTTCAAGCGGTTCAGCGACGCCTTCGAGAAGGGCTTCGGCCACAAGTGCGAGACGATCGGCCCGCCGCAGGCGATCGCGGCGAAGGTCCTCTCGCACGACCCGCTCGGCGTCGCGCTCGTGATCCTCCACATCGAGTGGATGACGCAGCGCCACTTCCTCGACGCGGTGACCGACGACGAGTCGCTCGACCCGCTCTTCAAGAGCCTGCTGCGCAACCACTGGCGCGAGGAGGCGCAGCACGCGCAGCTCGACACGCACATGGTCGAGGCGCTCGCGGAGGGGCGCGACGAGGCGGGCATCGCGGCCGGCGTCGACGCCTATCTCTCGATCGGCGGCTTCCTCGACGGCGGGCTGGCGCAGCAGGTCGAGCTCGACCTGGCCGCGCTCGAGCGCGCGAGCGGCCGCAAGCTCAGTGGCGCGGAACGGGCGGAGCTCGTGAAGTCGCAGCACCAGGCGAACCGCTGGACCTACCTCGGCTCCGGCATGTCGCACCAGGAGTTCCTGGCGACGGTCGGCCGCCTCTCTCCGGCGCAGCGCACGCGGCTCGAGGGGATCGCCCCGGCGTTCTCGTGAATGGGTTCCGATGAGTGGCGCGGGCGGCGTCGGAGGGCGCGGACGATCCGGTCAGCGCGACGACGCCGCCTGCGTCCGCTTGTCGGGGAGCGGGTGCCAGCTCGGGTCCACCCAGTCGGCGTGCCACTTGTCGAGCTCGAACGGCGCGTTGCCGCAGCCCTCCGAGAAGACCGCTCGCAGCTGGCCACCCCCGTAAAAGGCCATCTGGTGGTGCTCGGGCTGCGGCGGGTAGCCGTCGTACTCGGGCGTGTACCAGAACTCGACCTTCCAGCCGTTCACCGAGCCGAACTCGTAGGGCTGGCCGGGGATCTCGGGATCGAAGTGCCAGCGCGCGACCTTGTCGAGCGCCGGCGCGGTGAAGCGGAGGTTCGTCGGCGTGCCATGCGGGCTGCGCCGCTGCAGGATCTCGAACATCTTGGCGCCGACCTGCTCCTGGTGGTCGGCCGCGGGCGCGGGGCCGGGGTCGTTGCCCTTCTCTTCAAAAGCGCACGAAGCGAGCAGCGTGAAGGCGAAGGCGGCGGCGGCAGGTCGGAAACGCATGTCTTCGTCATCGGTGGCGCGGCGCCGACGGCTTGAGCGGACGGAGCGGGAGCCTCGAATCCCCGGGGGAGTCGCTCAGCCGCGCAGCAGGTTCGTCATGGTCGCGATCGCCAACAGCGCGAGCAGCACCACGATGATCCCGACCAGCCAGTAGCGGACGCGCATCCTCTCCGGCGAGACGGAGCGCCCGTTCGCGCTCGCCGACGCGTTCACCTGGAGCCGCGCGAGGCGGCCGACCACCCGGCGCGCGATCCCCTCGAGCGACGGCTCGTCGGCGACCGCGTCGTGGCGGCGCGCGACGCGCAGCAGCTCCGGCGACGGCGAGCGCTCCTTGAAGAGGCAGGCGGCGAGGACGCGCCGATGGCCGAGCAGGATCGCGCTGAGCAGCCGGTCGACCGCCTCGAGCGAGACGATCCGATCCGAGAGAGCGCGCGACACGATCAGCACGTAGGTCGACTTCGCGTCGGGATCGACTTCGAGCGCCGCCGCGAGCTCGCCCTCGTCCGAGATCGGCAGGCAGCGGATCCGTCCGGCCAGCCCCGACGTCCCGATCGCCGCCGCCAGCCACTCCGCTTCGCCCGTGTCTTCGGGCGCCATTGCAATGACGTGGTCCACCGCCGTGCTCCCCTTCCAGGAGCGCGACGACCGCGCGCCCCGTGGCCCCCATGCCGATGCACGACGGCGGAGGGGGAGCGGCGGACTCAGGACATTCTGGGGCGGTGCGGTCTCGTCGTTGCCGGCGCGACTACTTTTTCTCGTCGCCCTTCGGGGCGGCGGATTCGGGGGACGGCGGCTCGTACGACGTGATGCGCGTCGTGACGACCTCCGTGCGCGCGCGGGAGTGGAAGGTGAACTTCGACCGGACCGGCAGTCCGCGCGGGAGCGAGAAGTCGACCTCGCAGCGGAACTCGGGTGCGTAGCCTTCGGGCCAGTTCGACATCGTGCCGGTCACGTGCGCGCACTTCTCGCCTTCGACGTCGACGATCGCTTCGAGTTTGAACGTCGCGACCAGGTCTTCGCAGTCCTGGATGTTGAGCAGGTTCCCGCGCCACTCCCACGTCTCGCCGACCGCGACCTCGCGCCCAGCGACGATCGCCGCGAACCCCATGCACGTCGAGCCCAGCAGTCCCTGCTGGGAAGTGAGCGCCGTTCAGCACTCGCCGTGTTCGGCCGCGCCGCGCGCGTCGAGCACGAGGTGGAGCCCCTTGGGGATCTCCTTCTTGCCGATCCGCTCGTAGGCGTCGTCCTTCCCGTCCGTCGCGCCCCCCTCCGCCGTCCAGCGGAACGCCGCGTCGTGGTCCGCGCCTTCGACGTCGTAGTGGGCGGAGTAGTCGACCGACTGGAACTCGCCGTCGACGAAGACCTTCCCCTTCTTCGTGACCGTCGCGATCTGGTCGCGCATCGTCCACGCGACGTGCTGCTTGCCGCGCCGATCGCCGTAGTCCCACTCCTCGGTCTTGTCGTAGGAGAGGACGTAGGCGCCGTGGCGGGCCGGTGCGAAGACGATCCGCACCTTCTCCGGCGCGGCGGCCTGTCGAGCTGCGAGCGGGAGGGCGAGGGTCGAGAGACCGAGCGCGGCGGCGATCCACTTCGGGTGCACGGTGCGTCTCCTCATTTCTTCTTGCGGACGAGCTCGAAGACGACCTCGGTGAATTCCTGGTCGACGACCGTGACGTCGCGCGGCGCGACCGGTTCGAAGGCGGCGAGCGGGGGAGGTGCGACCGTGTAGTCGCCGGCGCTCTCGACCACGACGTAGCGACCACCGCGTGAAGTCCCCCAGCCGCGCAGCTCTTCGTCCTCCTCGTGGCCGGGTCGGCGCGAACGGACGATCGGCTCGTCGTCGAAGAAGTCCTCCTTCGAGCGCGGCGCCGCGCCTTCGCGCAGAGCGGATTCCCACTCGATCGGCTTGCCGTCGACCCGGAGGAGGACGCGGACGCCGGTGAAGTGGCGGAGCGGCAGCGTGAACTCCCTCTCCTCGTCGGAGACTTCGAGCACGATCGGCTCGAACGTCGCGTAGTCCTCGGCCGAGACCGAGAGCGAGATCCGTCCGGTCGGGACGCGGAACGTGTGCGTGTCGGAAGACTTCGACTCGCCGTGGCGGAAGTGCACGCCGCCGAAGTGCATGCCCTCCAACGGCTCGATCGCGAAGGCGGCCGGGTCGACGAGCGACCAGCTCGGCGGATCGATCGCGAGCGGCGCCTTCGTCTTCGCGTCCACGAAGCGGAACGTCGCCTCGATGGGCGGGGCGACCTCGAGGGCGATCGGCCGTGCCGCACGCAGGACGGCGCGCACGCAGTTCAGGCCGAAGGCGTCGATCGTGATGCGATAGGAGCCCGGAGACAGGCCCCGTTCGGGGAGCTTCCAGACGTCCCGGTCGGCGGGGTCGCGCGCGAGCTCCTGGCGATCGAGGCGGAGGCGCTCCTGCGGGAGCAGCGGGGAGACCTGCACCGGATCGAGGTCGACCTCGAAGTCGACGTCGCCCCACGCGGGATCGATGCGAATCGAGCCGCGCAGCGGGACGGGATCGGGGATCTTCGGCGCGTTCTCGACCCGGAGCGTCGAACTCGTCGCGGCGCCCGCCTTCACGGTGACGTTCGCCGTCGCGAAGGTCTGCCGCTTCCCGCGGCGCTCGCCGACCTCGAGGCTCAATCGGTAGTCGCCGGCCGGGAGCGCGTCGAACGTCGTCGGCTTGCCCGGCGTGTAGGGCCATTCCAGGCAGGTGTCGTTGGCGCGCCAGTCGTAGCTCTTCCAGTTCGTCGTGTCGTCGTCTTCGTCGTCGGAGTCCATCTCGTCGGCAGATGGGTCGTCGGCTTCGTCGTCGCCCACCTCGTCTTCGTCGGCTTCATGCGGGTCGGTGGGAACCGCGGCGGCCGCCGGCGCGCGCGCGCGGCGGAGGCAGAGACTCGTCTGCTCGGGCAGCCGGCCGCTCATGACGTCCACGGTGAGCGTCCCGCCGCGTGCGAGCTTCACGGTCGACTCGCCGCCCGCCGCATAGTCGAGGGTGACGCCGGCCCAGCAGTAGCCGGGCGCATGGAGCCAGAGCTCCTCGCTCCAGTAGATGAACGTCTCCTGGGAGTCGACCGTGAGCGTGACGGGCGACGGCGCGTCCTGGATGCGGAAGTCCGACTTCCACCACTTCGTCGGATGGACCTGATCCCGGCCGAGCGAGTGGCCCGTGAGCGACGTGGAGCGGTTCGCGGAGTGGTAGCAGTCGAGCAGCACCACGACGTGCTCGAGCTCGGCGCCTGTCGCCGCGTCGACGACGTGCACTCGGCAGGGTGCGACGTAACGCGCCCGGATCGCCATCTTCCGATCGGCGGGGATCGGGAGCCCCTGGCCGCGCGGCCCCTCGGCGAACATCCGATTCTTCCCCGGCGGCCGCTTCGTCTCGCCCTCGACGATCCACTCGCCGGTCCCGCCCTCGAGCGCGAGCACCTCGAAGCTCAGCTTGCTGCCGGCGGGCACCTTCGCCTTCCACTGCCCCTCGATGAGGAAGGCGCGCTGGTTCCGGGCGCCGTTCCCCTCGTGCACGCCGACCACGATCGTCCCGCTCTCGTCGTCGACCGTCCCTCCCTTGCCGTCCTCGACGACGACGGTGCCGGAGACTTCGATGAGCTGCTCCTCTTGCGGCGCCGCACGCGCGGCGCCGAGCGGAGCGAGCGAAACGGCGAATGCGAGGGCGGCGAAACGCAGGGACCGGCCGGGCATGGCGATCTCCTCGAGCTCGAACGGACCGGAGGAAGATAGTTCGCCCGCCCGACGCCATCGACGGGCGACTCGCGCGAATCGGACGAGCCGGAACGGTTCGGATTCCCGCCTCTCCCGCGGCGCGAATTCCCGGAACGATTCCCGCGGTCGGCCGCGTTGACTTGGGTTCCGCTCGAACGGGCGCGCACCTATCCTGTCGCCGTCGCATGCCGCCGCTCGGAGTTCACGAGGAGGGTTCGGTCATGGTCGCGACCGTGGGTCTCGCGTCGCTGCTCGCGCTCGTGCTGCCGGCGCCGCAGCAAGCGCCCAAGGCGTCCACCCTCCTGCCGCCGGTCCGCGTCGAGGCGGGCGGCGCGCCGATCGACACGGAGATCGGGCACGCGGCGCCGTTCGTCGGCGACTTCGACGAGGATGGCGTGAACGACCTGCTGGTCGGGCAGTTCGGCGGCGGCGTGCTCTGGATCTGCCGCAACGAAGGCACGAACGCGGCGCCGAAGCTCGCCAAGCCCATGAAGTGGAAGGAGGGGAAACCGGACGGCACCGTCCCCACGGGCTGATGCGTGGGCTTCGGTCCCCAGTTGGTGGACCTCGATTCGGACGGGAACGTCGACCTGCTCTCGGGCTCGTGGCCGGGCGAGCTCTTCTTCTTCGCGCGCCAGCCCGACGGCGCGTTCCTCGCGCCGGAGATGTTGAAGGACAAGGTAGGGGCGTACATCGACATCGGCGGCGGGATCAAGGAGGAGGGGAACCAGATCCTGATCACCGGGAACGGCGAGTTCGTGGAGAAGGACGGCAAGACGATCGTCATGTACCACGGCGAGGAGCTGAAGCCGAAGCCGGGGAAGCAGTTCGCGATCACCGGCACCGCGTCGGCGGCCTTCGCGATCGACTGGGACGCCGACGGCGACATGGACCTGCTGGTCGGCGACATTCGCGGCAACGTCTGGCTCGTCCCGAACGAGGGCGACGCGAAGCACCTCGCCTTCGGCAAGGAGCGCCACCTGAAGGCCGGCCTGAATGAGATCGTGGTCGGCGGCGACGCCGGTCCGAGCTGCGCCGACTGGGACGGCGACGGCGACTTCGACCTGCTCGTCGGCGACGGCGAGGGCAAAGTGAGCTGGTTCGAGAATGTCGGCAAGAAGGGCGAGCCGAAGCTCGCCCCGGCGCAGGTGATCGTCGAGAAGGGCAGCTGCGTCTACGACGCGACCGCGCCCGCCGAGCCGACCCGCGGCGTCCGGGCCAAGGTGTGCGCCGCCGACTGGAACGGCGACGGGCAGCTCGACCTGCTGCTCGGCGATTTCGCGACGCAGCGGCCGAAGGCGCAAGTGCGCACGCCCGAGGAGATCGCGAAGGCGGAGGTCGCGAAGAAGGAGCTCGCGCAGCTCCAGGCGCGCTACACCGAGCTGATCTCGAAGCTCTACGACGGCGACGGCGCCAAGCCCGCCGACGAGGAACGGAAGAAGCTCGAGGCGGAGTTCGAGAAGCTCGGCGAGCGAATGCGCGAGCTGCGCCAGAGCGTGCCGCCCGAATACGAGAACCACGGCTGGGTCTGGCTCTTCCTGCGCGCGCCGAAGGTGGCGAAGAGCGAGGCGCCGGCGAAGTAGCGGCGCGCGCCTTCGCGATCACTTCCGGAACGGGACGAGCGAGCGCTCCTTGGCGGAGGCGACCTTCGCCGCCGGCTCGTCGTTCACGCTCGCGAGCCCTTCGCCCGGCTTGAAGCGGAGCGCGTCGGCGCCGACCGTGAGGACGTCGCGGTCCCAGCGGACGCGCGGCGCCGCGCTCGCCGCCTTCGCCGCGCCGCCGGCGATGGGGAGCAGCACGGTCAGAAAGGTCGTCGCTCCGCCGCGCCCTTTGCGCCGGCCCTGCAGCCACGTCGTCGCGCCCGCTCCGGTCGTGAGCTCGACGTCGGCGGGCGCGGCGGCGACGACGGCGAGCGAGCCCTTCGCACCGGCGATCCGCGCCGAGAGGCCGTCGCTCCCGCGCTGAACTTTCATGTGCGTCTGCAGCCGCCACGCGACTTCGCCGTCGCCGGCGACTTCGTCGAAGAGGGCGACCCAGCTCCCGCGCACGACGACGACGTGGCGGATCCAGCGGCGCAGCGCGGGCGTGGCCTCGGTCAGGTCGACCGCGCCGTACTGGAAGCTCTTCCCGGCGCCGCAGCGCAGCCACTTCGCGCGCACGTTCACCGGCTGGTCCTTGCCGTCGACGACGAGCGTCGAGTGGTCGGCCGTCGCGGCGGCGCCGTAGCCCGGGTCGCAGACGAAGCGCTCGCCGTTCGCGACGAGCACGAAGGTCCCGAGGTCGCGCTGCTCGTGGCCGCGCTCGCTGGTGAAGCCGGCGTGGAGCGCGAGCCAGAGCTCCGGCGAGCGGAAGACCGCGTCGCCCGCGCCGCGGAAGAGCACCGCGGGCTGCAGCTCGGGCCGCTTGCCGGCCGGCGGCGCGTCGCGCCGCCACAAGAACCAGAACGGCGAGTTGCCCTCGTAGAAGAAGGGCGCGCCGCCCTGGTCGGCGGCCCAGAGCAGGAGGGGATCGCCGCCGGCGACGCGGCTCTCGTAGAGCGCGCAGAGCTCGCCGCTCGGGCCGCCTTCGGGCTGGCGCGGATCGTCGCCATGGAGCCCCTCGAAGGTCTCCTCGCCCATGTCGTTGAAGTTGGCGTACTTCCGGTCGGGACCGTGCAGGTAGACGTCCCAGTACCCGGCGAGCTTCGCGTTCGCGTCGTCGGCGACGCCCGCGTCGACTTTCGCGCCGGCGGCCGCGCCCGCGACGCCGAGGTCGGCGGCGTGGAAGAGCTCGGCGAAGAGGAGGCCGTAGCGGGCGTACATGACCCCTTCGAGCCCCTCGCCGTCCTCGAGGCGGTTGGCCTTCAGGAAGTCGTTCACGTGCGTTCGCGCCAACGCGGCGGCGCGCTGGAACTCGGCCCCCTCGCCCGAGAGCGCGAGCGCCGCGAGGCCGCAGCCGCCGTGCACGACGCCGCACCAGTTGCTCGCGGCGTTCTCGACCCACGAGTCCTTCAGCTTCTCGATCGACTCGAGGTAGACGCGCGTCGACTTCGCGAGCAGCGCCTCCTTGAACGTCGCGCGTTCCGCGACGGTGAGCGCGTCGAAGCACCAGTCGTAGACCAGCGCGCACGCCTGGCTCGCCTCCGCGGTCGGGAGCTCGGCGCCCTTGTTCCAGTCCTTGGGCTGGTGCCACGCGGGGGCGGCGAGCAGCGCGAGCGCCTCGTCACGCGCTCTCTTCGCATATTCCGGCTTGCCGGTGACGACGTAGGCGAAGGCGGTCGCGCCGCAGATCCCCTGCGCGTCGCGCACCTTCTCGAAGCCGGCGACCGGCGTCCTGCAGAACGAGTCCGCCGTCGCGAGGAGGCTCGCCCAGCGCGCGGCGAACGGCGGCTTCGCGAGCCGGGCCTTCAACGCCGGGAGCGACTTCTTGTCCAGCAGGAGGAAGGGGTGGGCGGGCGGCGGGGACGGGTCGGTGTTCGACGCGACGACCGCGAGCACGAGCGACGCGAGGGAACCCATCGACCTCAATCGCCGCGCAGGACCTTCTTCTGCATCATGTCGAGGTAGGCGTCCGCCTCGGCCACGCTCGCGAAGACCGTCTCGGTCGGGAGCGCGGCGGCGATGTCGAAGACCTTCTTGATCTGCGGCTGGACGTTCACCATCTGGAGGATGCCGTTCTGCGCCTTCAGGTCCTTCATCAGCTTCATGACGACGCGCAGCCCCATCGAGCTGATGTAGAAGAGGCGGGCGAGGTTGAGCCGGACACCGCGTGCGGTCGTCACCGGCAGCTTCTTCAGGGCGGCGTCGAGCTGGCCGTGCGTCTCGGTGTCGAGCTTGCCGTCGAGCACGAGCTCGTGGTACCCCGGCGCCTTCGTCGTCACCTCGATCTTCAGGCTCATGCGAGGCTCCTTATTCCGTGGGGGCCATGGGGGCCTTGGGGTGAAGCGCGAAGCGCGCCGTCAGCAGGTTCTGGCCGCCGCTCCTCTCGTACTCCATGGCATCGGCGAGTTTTCGCACCAGATGGATCCCGAGTCCGCCGATCGCGCGCTCTTCGAACGGCCGCGCCAGGTCGGGGGGCGCCGCCGCGAGCGGGTCGAAGGGGCGCCCGTCGTCGGAGAAGTGCAGCACGACGTGGTCGGGGGTGAGCTGCGCGGTGAAGCGGACCACGTGCGCGCGGGCGTCGTCGTAGGCGTACTTGAAGATGTTGGTGACGACCTCCTCGAGCGCGAGCGTGCACGCGTACGACGCCTCGGCTCCGACCGCCTCGCGCGACAGGAACTGCTCCAGCTCCTCGGTGGCCGCGACCAGCGAAGCGACGCCGTTGCTGAGGGTCCGCTCGAACATGGCGAAGGTGTAGGGGCGTTCCGCGTGTATGTCAACCGGACCGCGAGGCGAGCGCGCGCTCCAGCCGTACGCGTGCCTCGTCGAATTCATAGTTCCCGATCAGCTTCGCGAAGTTCGACCACTCCGCGTCCGCGAACAGCGGCTCCAGCGCGCCGCGATTCGCTTCGAGGAAGCGCGCGGCGTCGGGGTCCGAGGCGACGAGCAGGCGCTCGAGCTCCGCCGCCGCGTCGCGCCGCGCCTGCGGATCGGACGGTCCGGGCGGCGCGATCTTCCGCGCGCCCGTCGCCGCGGGCGACGCGACGGCCTGCAGCTTCGCGAGCAGCGGCGCGAGCGCGGCGGCGACGTCGCGCTGCGCGCCCTCGATCGCCGCGGCGCCGGCGCGTTCGCGGATCCGCTTCTCGAGCGCGCCGGCGGCGGCGTGCACCGCCTTCGCGCCGAGGTTCCCGGCGACGCCCTTCAGCGTGTGGGCGAGGCGCTCCGCGAGCGCCGCGTCGCCGCGCGCGAGCGCGTCGGCCACCTCCTCGACGGTCCGCCCCTGCTTCTCGACGAACTGCGCGAGGAGCCTCTGGTAGAGCTCGCGATTGCCGCCGACGCGCGCGAGGCCGTCCGCGACGTCGAGGCCGTTGCCGTCGTCGTGCTCCGCACCGTGCACCGGACCGTGCTCCGCGCCGCGGCCCGGGCCCTGGAAGTGTTTCGCGACCGTCCCGAGCAGCACGCTCGGGTCGATCGGCTTGGAGACGTGGTCGTTCATGCCGGCGGCGAGGCAGCGCTCGCGCTCCTCGACCGTGGCGTGCGCCGTCATGGCGATGATCGGCAGCGCGCGCAGGCGAGCGTCGGCGCGGATCCGCGCGGTCGCCTGGTAGCCGTCCATGACCGGCATCTGCAGGTCCATCAGCACGACGTCGACGGGGGGCGGCTGCGGTCCGCCCGTCAGCGCCTCGACCGCCTCACGACCGTTGCGCGCGACCTGCACCTGCGCGCCGGCGCCTTCGAGCAGCTCGGTCGCGATCTGCTGGTTGATCTCGTTGTCCTCGGTCAACAGGATGCGCGCGCCGTGCAGCCGCGCGTCCTTGCCCGCGTCGGACCCGGCGGCCGCGGCCTCGCCCGCCTCCGCGAAGACGTTCACGAGCACGTCGACCAGCATCGACTTGGTGACCGGCTTCACGAGGAAGCCATCGAGCTCCAGGCGCTCCGCGTCCTCGCGGATCTCCTCGCGCCCGAACGCCGTGACGAGCACGATCGCGGGCGGATGCGCGAGGCTCGCGTCGCCGCGGATCTGCCGGCTCGCTGAGAGTCCGTCGAGCCCCGGCATCTTCCAGTCCATGAAGACGAGGTCGTAGGGCTCGGAGGCGTCGCGCTGCTTCACCGCGGCGACCGCCTCCTTGCCCGACCCGACCTCGTCGACCTGGAGGACGATCTCCTTCAGCGGCTCCTGCAGCACCTCGCGCGCGGCGGGGTTGTCGTCCGCGACCAGCACGCGCAGCAGCGCGAGCCGCGCCGGCAGCACCTTGCCCGCGCCTGCTTTTCCGACGCCGAGCCACACGGTGAAGTGGAAGGTGCTCCCCTCGCCGGGAGTGCTCTCGAGCCAGATCTTGCCGCCCATGAGCTCGACGAGGCGGCGGCAGATGGTGAGGCCGAGGCCGGTGCCGCCGTGCTTGCGCGTCGTCGACATGTCGGCCTGCGTGAAGGGCTGGAAGAGCTTCGCCGACTGCTCCGGCGTCATCCCCATGCCGGTGTCGCGCACAGAGCACTGGAGCTCGACCTTCTCGCCGGTCCGCTCCTGCAGCGCGATGTCGAGCCGGATCTCGCCCTTCTCGGTGAACTTGACGGCGTTGTTCACGAGGTTGGTCAGCACCTGGCCGAGCCGCAGCGGGTCGCCGAGCAGATGCTCCGGGATCCCGGGCGCGACATGGGCGAGGAACTCGAGGCCTTTCTCGTGCGCCTTCTGGGCCGTGAGCGTCGTGACCGAGCCGATCACCTCGTCGAGGCTGACAATCGTCGACTCGAGGTCGAGCCGGCCCGCCTCGATCTTGGAGAAGTCGAGGATGTCGTTGATGACGGCGAGCAGCGACGTGCCGGCGTTGTGCACCTTGGCCACGTAGTCGCGCTGCTTGGGGTTGAGCGGCGTCTTCAGGGCGAGGTGCGACAGCCCGATGATCGCGTTCATCGGCGTCCGGATCTCGTGGCTCATGTTGGCGAGGAAGAGCGACTTCATCTCGGTCGCCTCCTCGGCCTTGGCCTTGGCCTGCTTCAGCTGGTCCTCGTGTTCCTTGCGCTCGGTGACGTCGCGGATCGAGACGGCGACCTGCGGCCCCTCGCCCTGCCGGTCGGGCAGCGGACTGAGCCCGATCTCGACCGGGAAGAGCGAGCCGTCCTTGCGCTGGCCGCGCAGCTCGCGGCCCGAGCCCATCGCGCGCGACGAGGGCGCGCGGTGGAACTCCTCGCGCAGCTGCGGATGGCGGCCGCGCACGTCGGCGGGCACCAGCATCTCGACCGGCTTCCCGACCAGCTCCGCGCGGGTGTAGCCGAAGAGCCGCTCCGACTGCGCATTGGCGAGCTGGATCGTTCCCTTCGCGTCGATCACCATCAGGCCGTCGGGCGCGAGCTCGAGGACGCTGCGGAAGAAGCGCTCGGTCTCGCGCAGCCGCTGCTCGTTGGACTGCACCTGCGCGAGCAGCTCGCGCGTGCGCAGGTTGCGCAGGAGGACCTCGACGTTGAGCGCGACCATTCCAGCGGCTTCGTCGAGCAGCGCGCGCTGCTCGTCCTCGAGCGGCGTGAAGGTCGCGAGCTCGAGCACGGCGAGCACGCGCTCCGGCGCGAGGATCGGCACGGCGACCAGGACGCGCGGCGCTGCCTGGCCCAGCCCCGACTGGATCCGGACGTAGTCGGGAGGGAGGTCGGTCAGGACGAGGAGCTTGCGCTCGAGCGCCGCCTGCCCCGCGACGCCCTCGCCGGGCGCGAAGGAGATCGCCTCGCGTCCGCGCTCGGCGCCGTAGCCGCTGGTGAAGTGGAAGCGGCCGTCCTCCTCGCGGAACAGATAGAAGGCGCCACAGCCGCCGCCGACCAACGGCATGAGCGTCGAGAGCAGCCGCCGTCCGAAGTCGTCGGGCTGCTCCGCCCCCTGCAGCGCGTCGCCGATCTCCGCGACGCTCGTCTTCACCCAGCGCTGGCGCTCTGCTTCGTCGACGTTGACGCGGTAGCTCTCGAGCGAGCGCGCCACCTCGCCGAGCTCCGAGTCGTCGTCCTGGTATCCGATCCGGGCGCCCGGCTTGCGGGCGACGAGGTCGCGCAGGCTGACGTTGATCTGCGCCAGCGGGTTGACGACCCGGCGCCGGTAGAAGAGGAGCAGCGCCGCGAGGATCGCGACCGCGTTCACGACCAGGACCGCGAGCGCGACGCCGTTCAGGAGCGCGGCGCGCTCGGCGAGGTCGGCGGCGTGCCCGGTGAGACGCGCCTCGAGCGTCTTCCGGCACTCCGCGATCGGCTCCATGATCGACGTCTTGGCCGATTCGTAGTCCGGACCGTAGACGATCCGGATCGCGCCGGGGACGTCGTTGCGCTTCACCGCGGCGAACGCCTCGTCCTCGAGGTGGACGAGGGCGTCGGAGTTGCGCTTGGCCCGCGTCAGCAGCTCGAGCTCGTCGGGCTGCAGGTCGAGCTGCTTCAGGCCCTCCACCGCGACGTCGCGGTTGCGGTCGGCGGCGAGCTCGCGCTGGAACGCGTCGTAGTGGCGCGCGTCGCCGGTCGCCGCGTAGGCGCGCACCGCGGCGGTGAGGCGGTCGCTGCCGCGCGCGAGCTGCTCGGTGAAGTTGAACATCTTCCGGCGCGCCTCGTAGGCCTGCGCCTCGACGGTCCGGTAGTGGCGCGCGACGATCGTGCAGGCGATGGCGAGCAGCGCCAGCACGACGACGCCGGCGGTGATGACCTGGCTGGTCCGTTGGATGCGCATCGATCCGGCTCGGGACCTTCGTGGGCTGGTCGCGCCGCGTCTCCCTTGAAGTCGGCCGTCGCCGCCGCGAGAGTTGACGCTCTCATGAAAGAGTTGTCGGAAGGCCGCATCCTCATCGTCGACGACACCGCGGCCAACGTCGACATCCTGGTGGCCGCGCTGCGCGACGACTACAAGCTCAGCGTCGCGCTCAGCGGCGAGAGCGCCCTCCAGAGTATCGAGCGGAACCGGCCCGATCTCGTGCTCCTCGACATCCTCATGCCGGGGATCGACGGCTTCGAGGTGTGCCGGCGGCTGCGCGCCTCGCCGCCGACGCGCGAGCTCCCGATCATGTTCCTGAGCTCGCTCGAGGAGGCGCAGGACAAGGCGCGCGGCTTCGAGCTCGGCGGCAACGACTACGTGACGAAGCCGTTCGAGCTGCTCGAGGTGAAGGCGCGCGTGCGCTCGCTCCTCAAGGCGAAGGCGTACAGCGACGCCGTCAAGGAGAAGATCGCGAGCGAGCTGCGCATCGCGCGCGAGATCCAGCTCGGGATCCTGCCCGCGGACCTCGCCGCGACGGTGGCCGGCACCGGGCTCGAGATCGCGACCTTCCTCGAGCCGGCGCGCGAGATCGGCGGCGACCTCTACGAGGTGGTGCGCACCGACGACGGCCGCCTCGTGGTCGTGATCGGCGACGTCTCGGGCAAAAGGATCCCGGCCGCGCTCTTCATGGCAATGACCGTGACGCTCGTCCAAACCCTGGCGATGCGCTACCGCGAGCCCGACGAGATCGTCTTCCACGTGAGCGAGGCGCTGGCGCGCCAGAATCCGCAGGACATGTTTGTCACGCTCTTCTGCGCCGTCTTCCAGCCGGGGCAGGAGCGCGTCGCGTGCGCGAGCGCCGGCCACCCCTCGCTCGTCCTCGTGAAGCCCGGCGCGCCGCCCCGCTTGCCGGTGGCGCCGACCGGCGGCGTCGCCGGGTTCATGCCGGGGCTGAAGCTCACGCGCCGGGCGATCGACGTGAAGCCGGGCGACACCGTCATTCTCTACACGGACGGCGTCACCGAGGCGATGGACGCGGAGGACCGCCTCTTCGGCGAGGAGCGCCTCGTCGCGCAGCTCGCCGCGCAGCCGGGCGGCTCGGCCGCGGAGGCGGTCGCCGGCGTGGTGGGGGCGGTGCGCCGCTTCGTCGGAGAACGCGAGGCGGCGGACGACATCGCGATCGTCGCGATCCGCCGCAGTACCTGACCGGATCGAATCGGGAGGATCGTCCATGCTCCTTCGCACGCGTCGTCTGCTCGCGCTCGTGCTCCTGGTCGCGCCGGCGCTCGGCGGCTCGTCGCCGCTCCAGGCCGCGAAGCTCGACACCGCGAAGATCGAGGAGATCACGAAGCTCAAGGGCGCCTGGAACGAGCCGGAGGGGGTCTTCAAGGTCACGGCGCCGCGCACCGACGTGAAGGTCGCCGTCGACGGCTGGGCGATGCCGCCGTTCATGGGGCTCACGTCGTGGGCGGCGTTCCAGGCCGGGAAGTCGGCGCCGGCGATGGTGATGGGGGACCTCGTCCTGTTCCAGGACGAGGTGAACCCGGTGATGAGCGCGCTCCTCGACGCGGGCGTGAGCGTCACGGCGCTGCACAACCACTTCTTCTTCGACGAGCCGCGGGTCTACTTCATGCACCTCGGCGGCGAGGGGAAGCTCGAGGATCTCGCGGCCGGCGTCCGCAAGGCCCTGGACAAGGTGGCGGAGCTGCGCGCCGCCGCGCCGGAACCGAAGAAGAGCGCGCGCGCCGCGGCGCTGCCGGCGGCGAATTCGATCGACGGCAAGGCGATCGAGAGCGTCCTCGGCGTCCAGGGCCAGGCCAAGGACGGCATGTACAAGGTCGTGCTGGGACGGCCGGTGCAATCGGCGTGCGGCTGCGCCGTCGGCAAGGAGATGGGCGTCAACACGTGGGCCGCCTTCGCCGGGAGCGCGCAGCTCGCCGTCATCGACGGCGACTTCGTGACCTTCGACGGCGAGCTGCAGCCGGTCCTGAAGGCGCTGCGCCGCGCAAACGTCGAAGTCGTCGCGATCCACAGCCACATGGAGGGCGAGACCCCGAAGGCGATCTTCCTCCATTATTGGGGCGTCGGTCCCGTCGAGGAGCTGGCGCGCGCGGTCAAGGCGGCGCTCGACACGCAGAAGAAGTGACGCGGGCACGCGGCCGCGCAGTCGACGCGGTCCGTTCGCTAGCCTCCTCGGCCTTCTCGCCGTCGATGGAAGGGGGGGATGCAGCTTCTCCTAGGGTTGCTGCTCTGCGGCTCGGGCGACGTTCCGACCTGCGCTCCGCTGCGGATCGCCGATCCGGCGGAGCGGCCGGTGCTCGACGGCTTCCTCGACGAGCCGGTCTGGCAGCGCGCCCCGCTGCTCTCCGATCTCAAGCAGGCCGAGCCGGTCGAGGGCGCCGAGCCGAGCGAGCGGACCGACGTGCGCATCGTCTACGACGAGCGCACGCTCTTCGTCGGCGTCCTCTGCCGCGACCGCGATCCGGCGACGATCCGCGCGACGATCATGGAGCGCGACGGGAGCCTGCGGCCCGACGATTCGATCGCGATCCTGCTCGACACCTTCCACGACCGCCGCAACGCCTTCTACTTCGCGGTGAGCGCGGCGGGGGGAATGGTCGACGCGCTGATCGCGAAGAACGGCGCCGAGTTCAACCAGGAGTGGGACGGCATCTGGGACGCGCGCGCGCGCGTCGCTCCCGAGGGGTGGGTCGCGGAGATCGAGATCCCGTTCGCGACGCTGAGCTTCCGCGAGGAGGCGACGACCTGGGGCTTCAACTTCCAGCGCATGGTCCGCCGCAACCTCGAGTTCGTGCGCTGGGCGTCGCCGAGCGCGCGCATCGACTTCGACTCGGTCGCGAACGCCGGCACGCTCACCGGCCTCGCCGGGATGCAGCAGAGCCTCGGCGTCGACGTCGTCCCGTTCGGCGTCGGCAAGTACGTGAACCAGCGCGGCTCGGACCGCGCCTACTCGAACGGCGACGTCGGCTTCGACCTCTTCTGGCACATGACGCCGAACTTCAAGCTGAGCCTCTCCGCCAACACCGACTTCGCCGAGACCGAGGTCGACGACCGGCAGGTGAACCTCACGCGCTTCCCGCTCTTCTTCCCGGAGAAGCGCCGCTTCTTCCTCGAGGACGCCAACAACTTCGTCTTCGCGAACAGCGAGCGGACCGACGTGCTGCCCTACTTCAGCCGTCGCTTCGGGCTCGACGAGAACGGGCAGGAAGTGCCGATCCTCGTCGCCGCGAAGGTGACCGGCCGCACCGACGACTTCAGCGTCGGCCTGATGAACGTGGAGACCGACGAGCTCCACGACCTCGACCGCCAGAACCTCACCGTCGGCCGCTTCGAGCAGAACCTCTTCGAGCAGTCGACGGCGGGCGTGATCTTCACGCACGGCGACCCGAGCGGCGCGAATCAGAGCAGCACCTACGGGTTCGACTACAACTACCGGACGGACGCCTTCGGCGGCGACCGCAACCTGAGCGCCGGCTCGTGGTTCCTGCGCACCGCGAGCGACGGCGCGACCGGCGACGGCGACGCCTACAACGCGCACGTCACCTACCCGAACGACGTGATCGAAGCGGCCTTCGACTACACCGTGGTCGGGAACGAGTTCGAGCCGCTGCTCGGCTTCGTCGAGCGCACCGGCATCAAGCAGTACACGGGGCTCGCGGGGTACAACCCGCGCCTCACCGCACCCATGCGCCAGCTCTTCTTCGAGATCGAGCCGAAGCTCATCACCGACCTGAGCAACGAGACCGCGACGTCCGAGATCCGCTTCCAGCCGTTCGGCTTCATGACGGAGCAGGGCGACGAGGGCTACCTTTCGGTCCGGCGCGTCTACGACCACGTCGACGCCGACTTCGACATCGTCCCGGGCGTGACGATCCCGGCGGACGGCTACGACTTCACGCGCTACGGCGCCTCGTTCGAGAGCTCGAGCGGCCGCCCCTTCACGCTCACCGCCGACGTCGAGTTCGGCACCTTCTACGGCGGCCACGAGACGGCCTACGTCGGCGGCCTCGCCGTGCGGCCCGACCCGCACTTCAATTGCGCCATCGAGTTCGAGGACGACGTCGGCCACCTGCCCGGCGGCGACTTCGAGGTCCGCGTGACGCGCGTCCGGCTCAACGTCCACTTCAGCCCGCGCCTCGTCTGGTCCAACTTCATCCAGCACGACACGCTGAGCGACGACCTCGGCCTCAACAGCCGCCTCTGGTGGATCCTCGAGCCCGGCAGCAACCTCTTCCTCGTCCTGAACCAGGGCTGGTTCTATTCTCCCGACCGCTTCGCCCCGACCGACACCGAGCTCACGGTCAAGCTCGGCTACACGCTGCGGTTCTGAGGCTGTACGCCGCTGCGTGTCGTCCTAGGATGCGCCGTCGCGAGGAGGTCGTGATGGGACTCCACCGGCGTCGGTTCGAGGCGGGAGGCGGGCGGGTTGATCCGTCGCGGCGCGACTTCCTGCGGCTCGCGGCGGCGGTCGGGATCCTCGGGCCGGCGGCCTCGGCCGCGGCGTCGAGCGACGACGCGGCGGCGACCAGGCCCTCGCCGCTCCCGAAGGAGTACCTCGCGCAGGGGCTCGCGGCGCTGAGCGACGCCCACAAGCGCGGCTGGCTCCTGGGCCACCACGGCGCCGCCATCCTCTCCTCCTATTACTTCTGCCTCGAGAACCGCCTCGACGAGCGCACGTCGCGGGCGCTCCGGAAGCAGATCGACGCGTTCATCGCGAGCAAGCCGGAGGAGATCCCCGACGGCGGCCCCGGCCGCGGCACGGCCGATCCGGCGCGCATCGTCGAACGGCTCGACCGCCAGATCGCGACGCTGAACCGCGGCGGCCACGACGTGATCTTCGCGTCGCTCGCGCTGCGGGCGCTGCGCGACCTGCCGGAGTACGCGACGCCGCAGGTCGTGGACGGGATCGTCCGCCTGCTCGAGTTGATCGCCGCGAGCGGCGCGTCGCCGGAGA
>DAINBU010000044.1:0-6477 GCA_036732755.1 Planctomycetota bacterium | reverse complement strand
GGGCGCGCGCCCGAGTTTGCCAGCCGGAGCACCGTCTCGGCGGAGATGCGGACGGCTTTCGGCGCTGGCTGACCGGCCTTCGTCCCGCGCTGCCGTCCGTTTTTGGGTGGGGCTTCGGCCACGAAGGAGAGCGGCGCGTCGCCGGAGACGCCGTTCAATCGCGACCACCCGCTGCCGCCGTACGGCAGCGCGAACGACATCGCGAAGACGACGCTCGAGGCGACGCTGCGGCCGTGGGGCGACGCGCTGCGGATCGGGGCGAGCGGCGTCGTCCACTGGATCACCCACGCCGACGCGGTGGTGACGCTCGCGGACCTCGGACACGAGGAGCTCGCTCGGCGCGGCCATGCGGCGCTGCGACTCCACGTGAACCAGGAGGTGACGGCGGGCGCGCGACCCGAGCCCGAGCGCGCCGCGATCGACTGGCTCGCGCCGGCCTACTGGGAGAGCGACGCGTCGCACCGACTGTTCCAGAACACCTGGCTCGCCGGACACGCCTTCAAGCTGCCCTACAGCCTGTTCCGGCTGCTGCGCCGCACCGACGACGCGAAGCTGCGCGAAGCGTGTCTCCTGCGCGCGTCGCGCCTCCAGATTCCGTTCGAGTAGGGTCCCGTTCGAGCAGGGCGGGCGGCGCGGCTCAACAGCGCGTGCGCATCGGCTCGCGGGAGCGCTCGTGCTCGGCGGGGGAGGCGAAGCCCTTCGACTTCGAGTGGGCCCACGCCTTCTCGATCCGCTCGGCCGCGACCGGCGTCTCGCATGCCGTGTCGCCATGGTCGACCTCGACCTTGCCGATCCGCTTCGCCGCCGCGAGCGCCGCCTTGCGCAGCGCGTCATTGCGGCAGCCGATCAGGATCAGCGCCGAGTTCATCGCCTCGCGCTCGGCGTTCGGGGCCGCCGCGATCGTCTTCTCGATCTCGGCGAGGCGCGCCGCGAACTCGGAGTCGGGTGAATCTTCGTCGAGGCTCGCGAGGAAGCCGAGGAGGGTCCAGCCCGCCGCGCGCCGCGCGCTCCCCTTGGCGAGCCACTCCGCCGCCTTCTTCCGGCCGAGCGGGCCTTCCGCCGCGAGCATCGCCACGTAGCCGCCGCACATGCGCGTCGTCGTCATCTCGCCGGCCCAGCGGTCGAGGACCGCCGCCGTCGCCTGCGCGGGATCGGCGAGCTTGACTGCCAGGATGCGCGCGTCGAAGTTCCCGGTGTCCCAGAGCGCGAGCGCGAGCTCGTGGTCGACGCCGACCTTCTTCACCAGCGTCTTCAGCGTCGCGAAGCTGACGCCGAACATCGGCCCCTTCGCGCCGTGGCGCGCGTAGGTCTTGCGCGTCTG
Organism: Planctomycetota bacterium; assembly: GCA_036732755.1. Lineage (GTDB taxonomy): Bacteria > Planctomycetota > B15-G4 > B15-G4 > SIAN01 > DASRRB01. Next base: position 5,156 of record DAINBU010000044.1, on the reverse strand, counting down.
CTCGGAGCCGGCCTTTTCGAGCGCGCGCATCGCCTCGTCGAGCGACATGCGCTTCGCCTGCGCCTTCTTCACCGTCGCCATCGCACGCCTCCTTGCGTTGCGTTCGGGGGCGAAAGAATAGCGGCCGCGCCCGCCCTCGGGGCGGACGCGGCCGCGAACCGGCCTTGGCTCAGCCGCTGCTCTTCTTGAGCTCCACCTGCATGCACTTGTACTCCTGCCCCGTCTTCGGGTCGTTGCAGAAGAACTCGACCGACATCGAGGTGTCGCTGGTGAACTTCTGCACCTCGCGCATCACGGCCGGCTTCTTGGTGATCGGGCAGTTGTAGGTGAACTTCCACGTCAGCGTCTTGCCGTCCGCTGCGAGCTCGCCGGTGCCGATCATGATGCCGGTGCTCATGTTGTCGACCCAGTTGGCGACGAACTGCTTCGAGACGTTGTCGTAGCCGGAGACGCCCGAGCCGGCGTAGGGGCCCATGCCGGGCATGTCGCCCGTCACCTCGGTCTTGCAGTAGCGGCCTCCCATCAGGTCGGAGATCGTCCAGGTGGTCGGGCTCGTCGACGGCTCGGAGCCCGGACCCATCCACATCTGCTCGTTGCCCGTCCAGGTGCCGGCCGTCTTCAAGAGCTTCGCGTGCATCGTGCCGGGCGTCCCGGCTTCGGCGCACGCCTTCATGTCCGCCTCCGACATTCCGGGAGGCGCCTTCTTGTCGCCTTGCTTCGATTCCTGGGCCAGCGCGAAGGCGCCGGCGAGGGCGACTCCGGCCATCACGACGGAGAGCGATCCGTGAGCGAAGAGATTCATTGCAGTTTCCTCGTTTCCTTGGGCAGGGGCGGCCGTCCGCGGCCCCACGCGGGGCAGGTGCGGAGGCGCCGGTCATGCGCAGCTTTCCAAGACACCTTCCCGGCCGGCCTTTCCTCATTCCATACCCCTGCGCGAACCTTTTTTTCGGGTCGCGCGACGGCCCGCCCCGGCGGCGGCCCGCGCCCCGCGCGCAGTAGATTGCGGACGTGGCCACCTACACGCTCTCGAATGGCCGCGTCTCCTTCGCGTTCGTCGACGACGCGACGTTCGGCTTCAAGTTCATCGCGATGCTGCGCACGGGACAGAGCCACGTCTGGGGCAACCAGGACGGGCGGCTCTGGACCGCGACGCTCTTCGACGCTCTCGCGCCGCAGGCCGGACCGGTCGCCCTCGACCCCGACCGCGCGCATCTGACGGCGCTGCAGGCGACGGCGGGAAAGTTCGAGGCGACGTGGAGCGACCTGCCGGCGCTCGGCGGCGACCTCCTCAACGTCACCTTCCGCGCGCGGCTCGAGCAGAACGAGGACTTCCTGCGCTGCAAGCTCGAGGCGAGCTGGTCGGGTGGCGCGGCGCGCACGGCGCTCGACGCGATCGGCGTGCTGCCGCTCGCGGTCCCTCCGTACCAGCGCGGCGACGACGCCGCCTGCATGGCGATGCTCGGCGGCATCCTCTCGCGCGACCCGATCACCCACCTGCGCCACGCGGCCGCGCCGAACACGCCGTTCGGGAACCTGTCGCGCAACGAGTGGTTCTTCCCCTCGGGCCACGGCTGGTCGATGCCGCTGTGGGGGTACTACGAGACGCGGACGAAGCAGGGCTGGATGGCGTGGCTCGAGGAGTTCGAGGGGGCGCCGACCGCGGTCCTCTTCGAGAGCGACGGCAGCGACCTCGTGCTGCGCGCGAGCGAGCCGCAGCCCGACCACGTCGTCGCGGGCAACGGCGGCCAGTCGCTCGGAATGACCTCGACGCTCTGCCTGCGGCCCCTCTCGATCCGCACGCGCCACGGCTGGGCCGAGATCGGGCAGCTCTACCGCGATCGTTACGAGGCGACCGAGCCGATCGGCTTCGTGCCGCAGCGCGCCTTCCGGAAGGACCTGACGGCGAAGGAGCGCGCTCCCAGCGTCTTCGTCGACGTCGAGGCGAGCGGCGCGACGCACGCGCCGGGCGACGGCAAGCCGGGGGAGGTCGTCTCGCTGCTGCAGCGGCTGCGCGAAGGCGCCGACATCTCCCTCGACGTCCCGATGCGCGGCACCGTCGAGGGGGCGTCGTACAACCTCGACGCGCCGCGCGAGGCGCCGAACGGCGACCTCGCGAAGAAGCTGCTCGCGCTGCCCGGACTGAACGTCTTCCTTTCGGTCTGGTATCCGGGGACGTTCGGTCCCGACCTGTGGGACCTGCGCCAGTGGATCGCGCCGGCGTCGACGCTCTCCGATCGGCGCTGGCACACGACCTGGGACGTGATCCACCTCCTGCACGAGTCGCGCTCGGGATTCCTGGTCGGCGACGACGACGACACGCTGCTGCAGGAGGTCGACCGCTACTACCGCGAGCGGACCTACCCGGTCGTCTCGTTCACGCCGCCGACGAACACCGTCACGGTGGCCGGATCGCCAGCGGCCGACGGCTTCGTCGGCGACACGGTCGCGATCCTCGTGCGCGGGACGGCGCTGCGCCTCGCGCAGGCGGCGGTCGCCGGGCTCGCGCCCGACGCGGTGCTGCTCGCCGGGCTGCCGACCGATGCGGCGGGCGTCGAGCGGACGCCGAAGGCGGGCGACTCGCTCGTCGTGCGCCAGGCGATGCACGCCGCCGACGCGCTGCTGATCTGCCCGCACGCCGCGCTGCAGGGCGAGGCGTTTCGCGCCGCCTTCCTCGACAACGTGATCGCCGGGCTCGAGCGCAACACCCACGTCTGCGGCCGCTACGTCGACGCATGGACCAGCGTGCGCGAGCGCCAGCCCGACGACGGGCTCGGCCAGCGGCGCATCCCGTTCTGCTACCGCGACCATCTGGCGTGGGCGCACAAGGACGGGAACTTCGCCTCGCACCCGCGCGGCGGCGGGACGTGGCTCGGCGCGGCGTACCGCGAGTTCGCCGCGGCGCTGCGCCAGTCGGGCCGCGACTCGCAGTCGAGCAACGGCCGGGAGGTCTGCTTCTTCCTCACCGCCGAGTTCGTCGACGAGTTCACCCACGACCTGTTCGACGTCGGCTGGACGCCGGTGGGGGCGGGCGGACTCTGGCGCGACACCGACGGCGCCGACCCGGCCGACCACCGCTACCTCGCGATCCCGCTCTACGCGCTCGTGCACGCCGGCCGCGTGGTGCAGCGCGCGCTGAACCAGGAGTTCTCGACCGCGCTCGCCGACCCGTCGAACGATCTCCCGGAGCTGCGCGAGTTCCTCGCCTTCTGCCTCGCGTCCGACTGGCCGTACGGGATGACGGCTCCGACCTACTCGCTCTACCAGTCCGACGCGACCCCGATGTACGACCTCTTCGCCGAGTCGATCTACCGGCCGCTCGGCCAGGTCTCGCGCGACGTGCGGCGCGTGCGCGACCTCTGGGTCCAGATCGCCCAGGCCGAGCTGCGCCAGGCGGCCGTCTACATGCACCAGGGCCAGATGATGAATCCGGCCGACCTCGTCCTGGAGCTCACCGACACGACGACCGGGATGGCGCAGTCGGACTTCGCGAACTTCTATCACACCTACGACGTCCTCTACGACCGCGCCGACTTTCCGCGGGTCACGCACGGTTGTTGGCGCGCGCGCGACCGCAGCGTGATGGTCGTGCTCGCCAACTGGACGTTCCGCGACGCGCGCTGGGGCGGCGTCCTCGACCTCGAGGGATTCGGCTTCGACACCGGCGAAGTCCCGCCGCCCCGTCCGATCACCGTCCGCCGCACCGACGCCTTCGGCGCACCGGTCGCGGACGTCGACTTCAACCGCCTGGCGGGACGGCTGGTGCTCGCGAACGTGCCGGCGCTGTCGGTCGCGCTGGTGACGCTGCGGCAGGCGGGACCGCAGGGCGCGTAGGCGCGGACGCGTCGCGTTCCGCGCCGCACTCACGGCCGGACGCCGCGGGATTCAGTTGCGCGCGAGCAGCGACGAGCGCAGCGCGGCGAGCGTGCGCGTGAAGACTTTCGTGTCGCCGCTGCCGGCCGCGACGATGAGCGCGCCCTCGACGCGGACGACCAGGTCCTCGGCGCGCGCGCGGGCGAGCGCGGGCGGCAGCCCGGCCTCGCGCGCGAGCGCCTCGACGGCGTCGATCCACCTCTCGAAGGCGCGCGCGAGCGGGCGGCGGAAGCTCTTGTGGTCGACGCTGGCCGCGAGCCGCTCGAGGAGACAGGCCTGGCGGCCGTCGTCGTAGAAGCTCGCGAGGGCGTCGAGCATCGCGCCGAGCTTCGCGGCCGGCGACCGGTCGGAGCGCAGCGGCTCGAACAGCGCGGCCTCCAGGATCACCTCGAGCCGGTCGAGCACCTGGGCGGCCATGTCGGCCTTGCCGCCGGAGAAGTAGTGGTAGAGGCTCGATTTGCCGAGCCCGGTCGCGGCCGAGAGCTCGGCGAGCGACGCGCCGTCGTAGCCCTTCTCGCGGAAGGTCCGCATCAGGCGGTCGAGGACCTCGTCCTTGGTCAGGAGGGGAGCGGGCATGACGGGGGATTGAAGGGGGAGCTCTCGACGAGCCGGAAGGCGAGACCGACGGGCGCCGCGTACTCGTGCCACTCCGCGACGACCAGGCTCCAGTATCGCCCGGTGCCGCCGCTCGGGTGCGCGGGATCTTCGGCGCCATGGGAGATCGACACCGCGCCGGTGAGCGAGAGCAGGCGGCGCCGCTCGAAGTCGACGGCGACGAGTCCCGCGCGCGGCGCCACCTCGAAGTTGCCGAGCGTCTGGAACATGCCGTTGCCCCGATAGTCGGGGATGCGCAGCGTCCGGTCGTCGCGCACCGACACGAAACCCGGTTCGCCGCCGCGGTGCGAGACGTCGACGCCGCGCGTGGGGTGGGAGCTCGCGACGAAGAGCGTATCGGCGCGTTCGAGGAAGGCGCGCCGCGCGGCGTCGAGCGCGCGGCCGCGTTCCGCAGGCGCGGCCGCACCGGCCGCGCCGCCCGCGATCGGCTCGCGCCGCTGGATGTACTTGGGGCAGTTCGGGAAGACTTCTCGCACGTCGATCGTGACGTGGCCTTCGTCCGCGGCCGCGACCGCGCCGTTGATGCGCAGCCGCCGCCGCGACGCGAGCTCGATCGCGAGCAGGCCCACGGCGCGACCCGGCACGAGCAGCGCTCGGAGCGGGTCGTCCGGCGCGGGGAGGCGTCCGTCGCGCGCGACGCGGATGGTGCGTCCGTCGGCACTCGTCACGAA
>DAINBU010000043.1:0-37760 GCA_036732755.1 Planctomycetota bacterium | reverse complement strand
CCCGAGCGCCTTCTCGAACGGCGCCGGCACCTTCGCCTCGCGCCACGACTCGGGCCGCGTCTGCGGCTTCGTCTCGACGCCAATCTCCCAGACGCCGTCGAGCGAGCTGCGCTGCTGCGCCGCGGCGGGCGGCGCCGCACAGAGCAGCGCGGCCGTCGCCACACACGAGAGCCACGCGCCGCGCCACCGCCGCATCGTGCTCCTCCGCCGGATCTGCCGACTCAGCCCTCGTCGCCGTTCGCGTCGCGACCGGGCCCTTCGACCGGCAGCACCTGGTGCGGCGTCGTCGCCTTCGCGGCGGCCGACTTCTTCGCGTCGCTGTCGGGCACCAGCGCGTTCAGCCGGTCGACGAGCTGCCGCAGCCGCCCGAAGTCGCGCCGATGGAAGTGGAACATCAGCCGCGGCAGCGCCGCCGCCTCGCCGTTCTCCTCGGGCAGCGCCGCGCCCGTCGCGATGCGCCCCTCGGTCACGAGGTCGCCGAAGTCGGCGTTCAGCTGCTCGAGCTGCGCCGCATCCGGCGCGCGCCGCAGGCGGATCACGAGGAGGTCGCCGACGTAGCGGCTCGAGTCGTAGTTGGCGTAGAAGCGCAGCACCTCGCGCACCGCGACGTCGACGTCGTCGGTCACCTTGTAGAGCGCGAGGTCGGACGGGCTGATGAGAGAGCGCGCGCGCAGGTGCGTGTCGACGTAGCGGTTCCAGTCGGCCCAGTAGCTCCCGCCCGGCGCGTCGACGAAGACGACGGGGACGAGCTCGCTCTTGCCGGTCTGCAGCAGCGTCAGCGCCTCGAACCCCTCGTCGTGCGTCCCGAAGCCGCCGGGGAAGAGCGCGATCGCGTGCGCCTCCTTCATGAAGAAGAGCTTGCGCGTGAAGAAGTAGCGGAAGCGGATCAGCTTCTTGTCGTCGCGGATCGTCGCGTTGGCCGCCTGCTCCCACGGCAGGCGGATGTTGACGCCGAAGCTCTTCTCGCGGCCGGCGCCGCCCTGCGCCGCGCCCATGATCCCGTCGCCCGCGCCGGTGATGACCATCCAGCCGGCGCCCGCGAGCGCCTCCGCGAAGCGGCGCGCCTGCTCGTACTCGGGCGCGCCGGCCGGCGTGCGCGCGCTGCCGAAGACCGAGACCTTGCGCACGTGCTCCCAAGGCGCAAAGACCCGCAATGCGTATCGGATCTCCTTCAGCGAGCTGTTGACCAGCTTCAAGTCGCCGCGCGGCGCCTGCTCCTGCAAGAGCTTGATCGCCGTGACGCACATCTCGCGCACCAGCTCGGCGTCGGCCGTCCCGCCGAACTCCGCCTGCGCCTGCTGGACCAAGGCGCCGATCGCGGCGTCGACGGCGGGGTGGCCGACCTGGTAGCGGCGGGGAGGCTCGGGGGGACGTGGCTTTCGAGGGCGCATCGCGAGGGCGGGAGATCGTAGCCGCGTTCCGCGAGCTCCGCCGGTGGTCACTTCGCGCCGGGGACGACGAGCGTTCCGACGTCGAGGGAGTCGGCGGCCGGCCAGTCGACTTCGCGGGAGACGAGGTCGTCGGGCTCGAGCGGCTCCCAGCCGTACAGGTGCAGCTCGGCGCGGAGCGCGACGCGCAGTTTCGCGGGGCGCTCGCCCGGCTCGATTCGAGGTCGGAGCCACGGCAGGCGCAGCGTCCCCGTCTCGTCGGGCGCGACGCGGCCGACGTAGGTCTTGAAGCGGAAGCCCGCGCGGTCGAACCACTGGAACGACACGTCAAACTTCGAGGAGCTCGTGAACGCGGCGCCGTCGCCGTGCATCGGGCGGACGCGCACCGTGACGGGGTCGCTAGCGAGCGGGACGCGCAGCAGCGCGCAGCCGCCCTCAATCGGATGGGCGGAGCCGAAGACGCGGAGGTCGGGCTCGCCGTAACGCTTCGAATCGGGCTCGCGCCAGTGGAAGCACGCGCGCAGCGCGACACCGGTCTCGGTAAGCAGCTCGACCGGCTTGCCCTGGTCGCTCGCGTAACGATCGGGGACGCCGAAGTACTGGTGGGGCCCGACCATCTCGAATGTGATCGCGCGGTCGGGCGGCACGGCGTCGGCGCCGGTGAATTCGACTCGGATCTTCGCGAGCGGCGGGAGCTGCCAGCGGACGACCTGCGGACTGGCGTCGAGTTGCGCGGGACTCCTGGAATCGCCTCTGAAGCGGAAGCCGAATTGCGGCGGGTCGTTCACCGGAGTCTGCAGCTCGACCCAGTCGCCCAGACTGTACCTACTGCCCGCCAGCCACGACGCGTAATGAGCAAAGAAGACGCGCCCGTTCCCGTCGCTGGTCGCGCGCCACGGGTCGTTCCGACGCGTCTCGCTGCCGCAGATGCGCATCTCCCCATGCGTGACGATCGCCCCTTCGACCGGCGCTCCGCGCGAGTCGACCAGTTCGATCGTCAGCGGCTCGTCGGATAAGAGCTCGAGCTTCCCGTCGCATTCGCGTGCCGGGTCGATGAACTCGCGCAAGCGGTAGCGACCCGGCGCACGCGCGAGCAGCGTGTGCCACCGCTCCGACGAGAGCGTCACGTACCCGTCGCGATCGGCAACGAGGCGACGAGCGACCTTCGGAATCTCGTGATCGGGATCGTCGCGGAGCCGCGCAGTGATCCCGCCGGTCTTCTCTCCTATCGCGAAGTCGAACACCTCGGCACACGCGATCGCGGTCCCGTCGTTGGCGCGCACGACACGCAGCCGGCACCCGGGATCCTCCGGCGGAGCGCCATCCTGCGCGACGGCCGTCGAGGCGAGGCTCGAAAGTGTGGCCCACGCGGCCCCGACGACGATGCGGCGCGCCTCCATCGCCTCGCTCCCGGCACGACGCTTCGAACCCGGACGCCCGTCGAAGACGCTCTAGTCGCCGCCGTTCTTCCCGTCACGCCTCGCCGCGCTTCGGCGGGACCGCCTTCGCGAACCTCGAGAACAGGTCGTACCGCTGCAGCCGGTACTCGATCGGGCCGTTCATGACGGGACACTCGGTGCGCGGCTCGAGGCGAGGCCTCAGCGGCATCAGCGGAACGAGATCGTCTCCGGGATCGAGTCGATGACGCCCTGCCCGCCCGCGCCGACGGCGTACCCGGTGAACGTCAGGTTCGTCCCCGCAAGCCCTGATGGAACGGAGCCGCCGATCGAGAGGTTGCCATTGGCGTCGAGCGGGTTGATGAGGATCGGGACAAACGTCCCGTTCTTGCCGACGGCCGTGAGCGCGATACAGGCGAGCGCGCCGGCGGGGCCGCCGCGGAGGTCCAGCGTCGCGGTGTCGTAGGCGTCGTAGGCGCGCCGGTTCGCTTGCAGGAAGAGGTCGTTGCCGCCGAAGACGTAGGCTTGGCCGTGCCACGTGGTTACCCACGGGATCGAGTGTTGCGGCGCGCCGACGAGAAGGTCGTCGAAGCCATCGCCGTTCACGTCGCCGATCGCGCTGAGCGATCCGCCGAGTCCTTCCGGGAGCGTATTGTCGACGCTCCCACGGATGTCGTACAGCAGGAGACCATTGCGCCCCGAATACACGTAGACGTCACCGCCGAATTGTCCGTCGCCCTTCGCCCTGGGCGTGCCGATGGCGATGTCGTTGAAGCCATCCCCGTTGAAGTCGAACCCGCCCTTCGTCGGCAAGAGCCCCAGTTGCTCGTTCTGGATGGTTCCGTCATACGTGAAGCGCAGGGCCCCGGTTGCACCGGAGTAGACATACACCCGTCCCTCTGCGCCGAGGTTCAACGTGTGACCGATCGCCGCCACCGCGAGATCGGTGTAACCGTCGCCGTCCGTATCGCCGAGCGAGGAGATGTCCCAGCCGAACCAGTCATTCGTCTTCTCTCCCTGCATCGAGTAGATCAACGCGAATGAAACTCCAGAGTACACGTAGACCATTCCCTCGTTGCTCGGCCCGTCGCCGGGGGACGCGATCGCGAAGTCCGGAACGCCGTCGCCGTCCAAGTCCCCCATTCCCGTCACGCCCGCCATGTACGCGTACTGGCTCTGTCCCGAGAGCATATGGAGCTTGGTCTGCGTCGCGCCAGAATAGACCCAGATCCGCCCCGCGAATCCGACCGACGTCGTGTGCTCGGGCGCTCCAATCGCGAAGTCTCCAACGCCGTCCGCGTCGAGGTCGCCCAAGTCCGCCAGGTAGAAGCCGAACCGGTCGTCGCCCTGGAGCGCGGTGATGTCGAAGAGCGAAGCTCCTGACGCGCTGGAATAAGCGTGCACGATCCCCTTCCCATTCCCCGAGGGAAGCCCATATTGGGTCTCCGCGACCAAGTGGTCGCGAATACCGTCGCCATCAAGGTCACCCACTTCGCAGACCCGTTCTCCGAAGCTGTCCCTGTCCGTCGACCCAATCTGGTGCTGCAGGACCGATCCGGTCGAGGTCGAGACGACGTAGGCGGCGCCCAATTCGACGCCTCGAGTCAGGTCCTCGGAGACCACGGAGACCAAGGCGTCAGGAATCCCGTCGCCATCCACGTCGGGAACACCGGCCACGCTGTAGCCGCACATGTCGTAATCGGCGTTCGCGAAGTTCGAACTCGTCCAGCGGAACAACTCCGCCTGAGCCCGTCCTTCGCTCATCCCACCCGTCCACGAGAGGACGACCAGCATCGCCTTCCAAGGAAGCAACTCTCGCTGGCGGAGAACGCAACGGCGACTCGAGGAATCGGTCATGGGAAGCTCAACGCAGGGAGGGAGAAGGTGCACAGGAAGCCGTCGTTCAAGACGCTTCCGCCCGGATCCACGTGCCAGGTCGGCTGGAGCGGGTTCCCGGCGACCGGGAAGTCGGACGACGTCGTGAAGCCGCCGAGGTAGGCGTTGTTCCCGTCGAGCACGACGCTCCTTGCCGTGTCCTGGGCTCCATTGGTCCCACCCACCGGAATCGTCGTCGAGCCTCCCAGGTACGTCGAATACGTCAGCTGAGCAGCGCCGGCCCTGCCATTCGCCCAGTAGAGCCGGGTCATGAATGCATCCGTCGCCCCATTCCAAGTCTCGTCGTAGACGACCCCCGTCGGGCCGACCGGAAGGTTGTTCGACACTCCCGCCGTCGTGGACCCGACGATCAGGTCGCACTGGCTCGCGACCCGAGCGATGGAATAGGCGATGTCATTGCCGGCGCCTCCGAAGTAGGTGCTGTAGACCAATTGGAAGGCTCCGATGTTCTGCGAGTTGATCTGCGTCATGAACGCGTCGCTCCCTCCTCCGTTGTTGGACTGGTAGGGAACGGATCCGCCCGCTAAGACACTCGAGAGCGGGAAGTTCGTCGCGAAGGTGTATCCGCAGCAATTGACCATCGAGGAGTTGACCACGAGGCCGAAGACTTCGTCATCCGCGGCACCTCCGAGGAACGACGCGAACTTGACCTGATTGATCGGTGTCGCGCTCGGCCGCAGCTTCATCACGAAGCCGTCCAACGCCCCACCACCGAAGTTCGGCCCGAATGCGTTGAGAGTCGTGTTGAATCCAGGAGACGCCGTCGATCCCCCGATGTAGATGAACAGGCCTTCGACGTCGACGGCGAACGCCTCGTCGTACCCCGTCGCGTTGTTGCCTCCTCCGAGGTAGGTGGAATAGACGATCGATCCCAGCCCCGTCAGGTTCGGATCGAGCTGGGCGACGAAGGCATCGGTGGAACCTCCGTCGAACGTGGTGTCGTAAGCGTTGACGAGGGGGAGATTCCCCGGCGCACCAGTGGAACCGACGACCGTGATGATCGGCGTCGAATCGATGGCGATTGCATTGGCTTTGCTGGCTCCCGACCCTCCGAAGTAGGTGCTGTACTGAAGCGACGTGCCAAGGCTTTCCAGCCTCGTGACGAACGCGATGCGAGTGCCGGCGGGGCCTGGCGCGCCCGGAAGCGGAGCACTCAGGGTCGTCGGGAAGTCTTGCGAATAGGTGTATCCACAGAGTGAAACCCGCCCGTCGGAAGAGACCGCGACGCCGCGCGCTTCGTCCTCGGCGGATCCACCGAGGAACGTCGACCAAAGCAGTTGTGCCGACCCACTGTACGCGGGGTTCATTTGCGTGACGAACGCATCGCGTCCGGTGTTCTTCAGTTGTTGCACCGTCCCGTTCGTAGTCGAGAAGTCGGACGACCCGGTACCGCCGACCGCGGTGAGGAGCCCATTCAGGAATGCGACTCCGTACACCCAGTCCTGATCGCTGCCTCCCAGGAAGGTCGACCAATTCAGCCCCGGATCGACGACCAGTCGGCTGCCCTCCTCGGGATTCATGACTTCGAAGCCGTACGACGTCGTCCCGAGCACCCGGAAGCGGCAGTCCGCCGGCCTCTGCGTCCCGTCCGCGGCGGCGTACCAGGACTTCGGCAGCGTCTGGCAGAGCGTTCCGATCGCGGTGTTCATCCGCAGGTCGCCAGCCTCGCCGATCTCGATCGAGTCGACACCTTCGCAGTCGACACGAACCTGTTCGAGGCTCGAGGCGCTGGCGAGTTCGAGGTCGTATTCGAGACGGCCCTCGCGGTCGCCGACGACAAGCGACACGCCCGGATAGAGTTCGTCGTAGCGCACCTGCTCGAAAAGCTCGACGTGGGTCCGCCACTTCGCAGGATCGTTGCCGCGCAGGTAGTTGTGGTAGCCCGCGAGCTTGCTCTCGCCGTGCGGCGCGCGGTCCGAAGCGTTCGCGAACCGAAGGCGAATCCCGAGCGACTTCGGGTCCTGGCCGGCCGGTTTCGACGTGAGGTCGAGTTGGATGCTGCCTGCTCCGAACCCGGCAAGGAGCCCGCGCGCTCGTCCGACGAGGTCGGAAGTCGTATTCCACTGCCCGCGGTTCGCCTCGAAGACGATCGGCATTCCGGACAGCGCACGGACCGCGTGCTGACGGTTCACTTCATTCGCGTTCGGATCGGCGGGATCTCGACGGGCATTCGCGGGATCGAGGTTCGCCGCCGCGTTCGTGGCGCCCGATGCGTCTGCAGCGCCGGTCAATTCGACGGGAGCTCTTTCGAGGCCGCCCCCCCCTGCAAGATGCGCGCGTCGTCGCGATCCGCTTGGATCGACCATACGACGATCGCCGCCCCCAATCCGAGCACGCCGAACCAAGCGGCCGGACTCGAGAGCTTCAATGCACGACCTCGACGCGACGGCTTCGACGCATGCGTCATGACGAACCCCCTGAAGACGAGACCTGATTCGGGCTTCGCCCCGCGGGCGCGAGGCGTCTCGCTTTCGCTTCCGTCGGACTGTAGGCGCAGTTCAAAAAAGCGCAACGCGGTCGAGGCCGTCTCCTCGCGGTTTGCAATCACTGCTCTTGGAATTGGCTCCCGGCGAATCCCGGGGAGCGAGGAGGGAACGGATTCCCGTTTTGGACCGGCAGTTTGGCTGCCGCGGCTCCTCCCGATTCCGATCAGATTCCGCGCCGTCCTCACGCCACGCCGCGCTTCGGCGGGATCACCGTCGCGAAGCGCGGATAGACGTCGTAGCGCTGCAGGCGGCACTCGATCGGGCCGTTCATGACGGGCCACTCGGTGCGCGGCTTGAAGCCGAGGAGCTTGGGCAGGTCGGGGTCGCCGGTGAGGACGAAGGCGGTCGAGCCGGAGAAGCCGCGGCGCAGCAGATCGCCGAGGTCGCGCCACGACTGCTCGAGCTCCTCGCCCTCGCCGAGCCGCTCGCCCCACGGCGGATTGGTGAAGAGCGTCGCGGGGGTCTGCGACGGCGTGAACTCCTTCGCGTCGCAATGCGCGAGCTTCACGAGGCCCTCGACCTGCGCGGCGCGGACGCTGCGGTGCGCGAGCGACAGCGCGCCCTCGTGCCGGTCGGCGCCCTCGATCGGGAACGGGAGGCTGCGCTGCGCGCGGCGCTGCGCGTCGTCCTTCAGTTCCTGCCAGAGCTTCGCTTCGAAGTCGAGCCAGCGCTCGAACGCGAACCGTCGCAACAGCCCCGGCGCGCGGTCGGCGGCGAGGCACGCGGCCTCGATCGCGATCGTCCCCGAGCCGCACATGGGGTCGACCAGCGGCGACTTCCGGTCCCAGCCCGACAGGAGCAGCAGCCCCGCCGCGGTCGCCTCGTTCAGCGGACTCTTCACGGAGATCGGCCGCCAGCCGCGCTTGTGGAGGCTCTCACCCGAGAGATTCAGGTCGATCGACGCGCGTTCACCATGCAACACGAGCTTGAGCGGCAGGTCGGGGTGGTCGGCGTCGACGCTCGGCCGCTCGCCGGTGCGGCCGCGGAAGCGGTCGACGACCGCGTCCTTCACGGTGAGCGCCGCGAAACCCGAATGGGAGATCGCCGCGTCGCGCACCGACGCGTCGACCGCGAGCGTGCCGCTCGGCGCGAGCCAGCGCTCCCACTCCACGGCGGCGGCGCCGGCGTGGAGCTCCTCGCGCGTCGTCGCGCGGAAGTCGGCGACGCGCTCCTGCACGCGCACCGCGCTGCGCAGCCACAGGTTCGCGGCGTAGCCGAGGCGGCGGTCGCCGGTGAAGGAGACGCCGCCGAGCCGGACCGTCACGTCGCCCGCGCCGAGCGCCGCCGCCTCCGCCGCGACCACGCCCTCGAGGCCGAGCGTGCACGGCGCGAAGTAGTCGCGACGCGCGTCGTTCACGGGGCGCGGACCCTCACAGCTTCTTCAGCGACGCGAGGAACTCCACCAGGTCGCGCAGATCGCGCTTGTCCATGCGCTGGACGACGTCGGGGAGCATCGCCGACTTCCCGTTCGAGCGCGACTCGATCTGCGCCTTGTCGACGAGCACGCTCCCCTGGTCGAGCGTGAAGAGCTGGAGCCGCGTCGCGTCCTCGCCCTCGACGCGCCCGTCGATCTGGCCGCCACCCTTCAGGAAGAAGATCGTGTTCTGGAAGCCGGCGGCGATGCGTTTCTCCGGGAAGACGATCGACTCGAGCAGGTATTCGCGCGTCACGCGGGCGCCGAGGCCGGCGAGGTCGGGGCCGGCCACGCCCGCCCCTTCGCTGCCGACCCGGTGGCACTTCGCGCATTCGAGCTCGGTCCGGTCGAAGAAGAGATGGTGGCCGCGCGCCGCGCTCCCGCCGACCTCGCACTCGCGCCACTTCGCGAGCGGATCGTCGGCCTTTCTCGCAGCCTCGAACTTCGCGAGCCGCGCCGCGAACGCCGCGTCGGACTTCTTTCTCGACGCGACTTCGAGCAGGTCGAGCGTCGCCTCCTTCGCGAGCTCGCCCGACTCGAGCCGGTCGAAGCCGCGCAGCAGCAGCGCGGCCGCGTCGCCGCCCGCCATATCGCCGAGCGTCGCAAACGCCTCCTGCAGCTCGCGCGGCGCGCCGCCGTCGACGACGCGGCGCAGGATCGCGAGCGCCAGTCCCGGGTCGAGCTTCGCGAGCGCGCGCGTCGCGGCGCCGCGCACCGCCGCGTGGTCGTCGGCGAGCGCGACCTCGACCGCGGAGCGCAGCCGCGCGTCTTCGTGCAGCGACGCCAGCGCCTCGAGGGCGGCGATGCGCGGCGCGTCGCCGTGCTGGTCGTCGGCGACGATCTCGGCGAGGCGCGCGCCGTGGCCTTTGATCTGGAAATGCTGGACGAAGCGCACCGCCGCCTCGCGCACGCCTTCCGAATCGTCGGCGAGCCAACTTGCGACATAGGGCGCCGCCGCGCTCGCCGCGACCGCCCCGTTGCGCGGCGCGTACGGCCGCCAGATGCCGAGGACACGGTCGCGCGCCGGCGGGTCGTCGAAGTCGCGCAGCGCGCGCAGCGCTTCGGCACGCACGCTCTCCGGGAAGTCGAGCTCGACCGCCTCCGCGAGGCGCGTCGCCGCTTCGACCCCGCCGATCCGGTAATTGGCGGCGATCGAGCGCGTGAGCGCCACCGGATCGTCGAGATCCTCCTCCTCGATCAGTTCGGCGAGCGCCGGGAGGGCCGCCGCGATCGGGACGTCGTGGATCGCGCGCGCCGCCTCGCGCAGGATCGCGACGTCGTCGTCGTAGAGGAAGTCCGCGACCTCCTCCATCGAGCGCCGCCGCATCGCGAGCAGGACGCCCATGCGCACACGCGCATCGTCGTCCTCGGAGAAGGTGCGCAGCGTCACGGCGTCGGCGCACGCGGCGAGCGCGCGCGCGGCGACGAGCCGCTCGGTGGGATCGTCGCCGTGCTCGGCGAGCAGGTCGCGCAGCGCGACCGCGATGCCCGGGGGCTGCTCCTCGCCGAGCGACTCGGGCGCGACGTGCACGAGCGCCTGCGCCGCGAAGAAGCGGACGCGCGCGGAAGGGTCTTCGAGCCGTGCGACGAGCTTCGCGCCGGCCGCCTCGACCGCCGCGTCGCCGAGCGCGCGCGCCGCCTGTGCCCGCACCTCGTCGTCGCCGTCGTCGAGCGCGTGCACGAGGACGCGCGCCGCCTCGGCGCGGTGCGTCGCGTCGCGCCGCGCGACGATCCCGAGCCCCCAGATCGCGTGGAGCCGCGCGAGGCGGTCGCGCACGCCGTCGAGCACCGTCGTGAAGCCGAGCAGCCCCTCGTCCCCCATCTCCGCGAGCGCCAGCTCCGCCTCGAGCCGCACGCGCTGGTCGGGATGGACGAGGCGCGCGACGAGGTCGGCGCGGCTGCGCCCTGCCATCCCCTCACCGATCAGCTTGCGCGTCGCCTCGACCGGCGCGCTGCCGAGTGCTTCGGGATCGAAGATGCGCCAGACGCGGCCGCGCCCGGTCTGGCCCCAGCCGTGCACCCAGTCGCTGACGTAGAGCGCGCCGTCGGGCCCGAAGTCGCAGTCGGTCGCGACGATGCCGCGCGCGACGAAGTCCGACTGCGACGCGAGCGTGAACGAGGCGCCGGCGGGCGCGACGCGGAAAGCGACGACGCGCGTGTTGTCGACCTCGCCTTCGAAGTCGCAGACGAAGAAGGTGTCGCGCCACGCCGGATCGGAGAAGCCGGTGCCGGGGTAGTGGGCGAGGCCGGAGGGTCCGTTCACGAGGTTGGCGATCGGCGGGAGGATCCAGGCGGGCTGCGCGTCGTTCTTCGGCTCCCACATGTGCTCGGCGTTCCACGCGCCGCGCTTCGGCGTCGACTCGAACCACTGCCAGCCGACGCACCAGCCCGAGTCGGCCCCCTCGACTACGTGGACGAGGCGCGCGAGGTCGCCGCCGTCGGAGTTGTTGTCGACGGTGAAGAGGTCGCCCGCGTCGTCGAAGGCGAGCTCCTGCGGATTGCGCAGCCCCGTGTGAACCAGCTCGAGGCCGCTGCCGTCGAGCTCGCAGCGCAGCACCGCGCCGCAATCGGGCAGGTCGAGGACGCGCCCCTCCTTCGTCCTCACGTGCAGCCCGCGGTCGCCGATCGAGAAGTAGAGGCGGCCGTCGGGGCCGACGCGCAGGCCGTGCAGGTCGTGGCCGGTGAATTGGTAGTGGACGCCGAAGCCGGTCGCGACGCGCTCGCGCTCGTCGGCGCGGCCGCTCCCCTTCTTGTCCCTCAAGCGCCAGAGGCTCGGAATGTCGGTGAACCAGACGTCGCCGCGCCGCGCGAGCACGCCGGCCGCGATGCCGTCGGCGAGGCCGTCGAAGCCGTCGGCGAAGACCGTCGCGCGCTCGGCGCGGCCGTCGCCGTCGCCGTCGACGAGGAGGCGGACGCGCTCGCTCTCCTCGCGGAAGAGGCGGATCCCGTCGCCCGCGAGGCGCCGGAGGAACGCGACGCGGTCCTCGACCGTCCGGCTCGCGAGGTCGTCCTCGACCCACTCTTTGTGCTCGCGCATGTCGAGCACCTGCTTGTCGCGCCGGAACGTCTCGACCACGAAGCAGCGCCCCTGCTCGTCGAAGGCGAGTGCCACGGGATTGGCGACGTCGGGTTCGCTCGCGAAGAGCTGCACACGAAAGCCGGGGGCGACGTGGATGCGCTGGCGGTCCTGTTCGAGCGCGCCGGCGTCGGCCTGGATCCTGGGCGCGGGCGGATGCTCCTGCGCGCAGGCGAGCGGCGTCGCGGCGAGGGCGAGCAGGAGCAGGCGGAACGCGGAGGCGGAGGGCGCGGGCACGGGAATCCTCACGGGAGGGAGACGGCCGCCTACTTCTTCGCGCCGCCTTCGACCTGCAGCTCGACTTCGAAGAAGCCGACGCCGCGGTGGGAAGCATCCTGGGGCGGGACGGCGACGTGGTCGGGAGGGGCGACCTCGACCGCCTTGAGCTCGATGCGGCGGACGACCGTCGTCGGGAAGCGCAGCTTCGACTTGCGATGGTCGTCCGAGACGAGCGTCATTTCGAGCGGCGGCCCCTTGCCGTTCAGCGTGACCTGCACGCGGCGAATCCGGAATGGAAAGTCGGGCCCGAGCACCGCCGGCGTGACGAGCAGCAGCGAGGCGCGCAGCGGCTTCTCGAGCTCGATCGTGAGCGTCGGCGCCGCGTCGGTGTCGTGGCACGCCCAGCCGCGGTTCACGATGCCGTCGACGGCGTACTTGGGCTCCCACCACTCGTCGCGCTTCGACGACGCGGTGAGGGTCGGACGCTGGCCGCGCAGCAGGTTGCGCGCGGGGTCGCGTGCGTAGTCCATGAGCTCGGGGTCGAGCACCTCGCGGATGTTCACCTCGAGCCCCTCGGAGTCGGACGTGACCTCCTTGGGCTCGGCGCCGGCCGCCTCGGGCGGCGCGAGGAGGCGGACCGACGCGCGGATCTTGTATTTCCCCGGCAGCGCGAACGACCAGCGCGCGCCGAAGCGCTCCGCGCCGCACGGCTGCTTCGCGTCGCGCTCGACCTTCCCGATCGCGAGCTCGTCGCGGCCCGCGGCGGGATTGAGCGGCCGCGCGAACCACTCGACCGACGCGACGTGCAGCCCGCGCCCCTCCTCGCCCGGCCACTCGAAGTGGGCGCGCTCGGCCTCGCCGAACGACGAGATCCAGAAGGTGAGCGGCGCGTCGCCCGATGCGCGGATCGACACCGACTTGCGCGGGTCGTCGGCGCCGTAGATCCGCGAGTCGCGCGGCCCGATCCCCGACACCGCCGCGGTCGCGCGCGTGAGGAAGAGGAGCGCCCAGCAGGTGTCGAGCACGTCGGTCTCGCTCACCACCCACGACCCCTCGCTCTTCTGCTTGTCGCAGAGCCAGCGGGCGCCTTCGCGGTACCAGTCGTGGTCGCCGAACTTCTCGGTCTTGAGCAGCGCGCCGACGCGCTCGAGCCCGTAGAGCCAATAGGCTCCCCACTTCACGCCCGACATCGGATTGCCGTCGACGGCGAAGTTCTGCGCGATCCAGTTCCCGCCGCGCTTCGCGACCGGCAGCAGCGGGCCCGACTTCGAGTGGCCTTTGAGCTGCTCGTCGCAGATGGCGAGGATGCCGACGCCCGCCGCGGTCATGCTGCCGGTCGGCTTGTCGTTGCGCTTGTACGAGAAGCCGATGGCCGCGTACGCGCCGGTCCCGTCGATCTTCTGCGTCGCGAGCACCTGCGCCGCCATCTTCTCCCAGACCTCGGGCGCCATCCGGTAGCCGTGCGCCGCGGCGACGCGCAGGCCGAGCGCCGCGTACTGCATGTTGGAGAGGTCGCTGCCGTCCTGGAAGCCGTAGTCGAAGTGGCCGTCCCCTCTCTGATTCGCGAGCAGCGCCTCGCCCAGCTTCTTGATCCAGCCGTCGTGCACCGGATCCTCGAGCGAGTGCAGCGCGAGGATCTGGCAGGCGAGCGTGTAGGTCTCGCGCGGCTCGCCGGCGCGCAGCCACTCGACCGCGCGCACGATCGCCGGGTGGTCCTTCCGGATCCCGCTCTTCAGCAGCGCGTAGGCGCAGAGCGACGTCGCGCCGTTGCGGTAGTTCGCCTGCTCGGGCGCCCACGAGCCGTCGATCTGCTGCTGCGTGAGCAGCCAGTCGCAGCCGCGGTCGATCGCCTGGTTCACGCGCAGCGGCAGGCCCGAGAGGTCGGCCGGCGGCGCCGAGCCGGCCGCGCGGACGGGACGCTCGTCGCCGGTCGCGGAGAGGCGGAAGCGGCCGAGCGTGTTCTGCTCGCCGCTGCTGAACTCGAGCTCGACCTGCAGCACGTCCTTGTCGCTGCACTTCACGTCGCCCTTCGTTTCGACGACGAGCTCGTGGCGGGTGTTCGTCTTGGGGTGGATCATCCAGCCGGTGCCGGGCACGCCGTCGCACGCGCCGAGCGGCGAGCAGCCCTCCTGCGCGAAGTCGGCGGTCGCGTGCCAGAGGGCGACCGGCTTGCGGACCTTCATCGCGCGGCTGCCCCACGAGAGGCGCCATTCGATCAGCACGAAGTTGCCGTTGCCGCTGTGGCCGGGGCTGCCGGCCGGGAGCGCCGGATTGGGGAGCGCCTCCAGCCGGAGTGCAGTCACGGGAAAGTTCGGCGCCACGAGCTCGACGGTGTAGGTGTCGCGCTCGGCGCTCGGGCCGGCGACCCGCGTCGACCCGTCGGGCTGCTCTTCGAAGGTCGCGCCCGCGACCGACGACGCGCGCACGACCTTGAGCGGCGTCCAGTCCGGGTCGGACTGCGGCCGCGGCGCCATGCCGAGGACGAGCATGACGAAGAGCGTCACGGACCGCCCTTCGAGCCGGGGTTCGCGATGCCGGCGGGCGCGTCGCCCGCCTTGTCGGAGAGCAGCTCGACCTCGGCGAAGCCGACCGCCTTTTCCGGCTTCGCGCCGAGGTTCACGCCGACGATCTTCACTTCGAGGCGGCGCACCACCTGCGGCTGCGGCAGCGTGATGCGGATCTTGCGGCGCTCGCCGCCGGTCGCGACGTCGACCTCGAGCGGCGGCCCCTTCCCATTCAGCGTGACGGCGACGCGCGTGATCGCGGAGCCGTACGCGTCGCCGATCTTCGCCGGCGTGAGCAGCACGGTCGTCGCGCGGACCGGCTTCTCGAGCTCGAGCTCGAGCTTGGGCGCGGCATCGTGATCGTCGCACGCCCAGCCGCGGCACTGAAGGCCGTCGCACGCGTGGGCCGGCTGCCAGTCGTTGTTCAGCTGCGACGACGCGCTCGCCGCCACCTTCTGGCCGGCGAGGAGGTTGCGCGCCGGGTCGCGCGCGTACTGCAGGAGCTCGGGGTCGAGCGCCTCGCGAATGGTCACCTCGAGCGCGTCCGACTCGAGCGTCCCCTCCGTCGGCGCGCCGCCGCCGGCGGCGGGCGGCCCGAGGTAGGTCATGCGCGCGCGGATCTTGTAGGCGCCCGGCTTCGGGAAGGAGCACTGCGCGGCGAAGCGCTCGCGGCCGCACGGCTGCTGGCCGTCCTTCTCGACCGTCGCGAGCGTTTTCTCCGCCGGATCGCCGGGGAAGCCGGTCGCGACGTACTCGACGCGCCGCACGCGTAGCCCGCGCCCCGCCTCCTTCGGCCACTCGCCGCCGGCGAGCGCCGCGTCGCCGATGCGCGCGACCCAGAGCGAGAGCGGCGTGTCGCCCGACGCCTTGCAGCAGAGCGCCTTCTTCGGGTCCTCCTCGCCCCACGCCTTCACGTGCGTCGCGCGGACGCCCGACGCCGCCGCGGTCGCCTTGCTGAGGAAGAGCAGCGCGAAGCAGGTGTTGGCGACGTTCTCGCCGTAGCTCGTACCCCACTCGCCCTTCTCGCCCTGCATCGCGACCAGCGCGGTCGCCCCCTCGCGGTACCACTTGCGGGCACCGAACGTCTCGGTCTTGAGCAGGCTGCCCAGCCGCTCCACTCCATAGAGGTAGTAGACGTTCCAGCGGTCGCTCGGCTCGCGCGGGTTCTTCGGACCGGCCCAGTGGGCGCCGATCCACTCGCCGCCGCGCCGCGCGAGCGCGTTCAGGGCGCCGCTCTTCCCCTTGCCGCGCAGCTGCTCGTCGCAGATCGCGAGGATCGTCGCGCCCGCGGCGGTCATGCTGCCGGTCGGCTTCGCGCCGCCGCTGTACCGGAAGCTGAGCGGGCTGTAGGCGCCGCTCCCGTCTTCCTCGCCGAGCGAGCTCACCGCCTGCGCCGCCCTCTCCCAGACGTCGGGCGGCACCTTGACGCCGTGCTGCGCCGCGGCGCGCAGCCCCAACACGCCGTACTGCGTATTGGAGAGGTCGCGCCCGCCCCACGGGTAGTTGAAGAGGCCCCCCCTCTCGAAGGTGAGCAGCGTTTCGGCCAGCTCCTTGATCCACGGCTCGACGGCGGGGTCGTCGAGCGCACCGAGCGCCAGGAGCTGGCAGCCGATCGTGTAGGTCTCCTTCGAGGGGGTCGCGCGCATGTACTCGAGCGCGCGCACGACGGCCGGGTGGCGCGGCGCCACGCCGCTCTTGAGCAGGGCGTAGGTCGAGAGCGCCGTCGCGCCGCAGCGGTAGGTCCACTGCTCGTGGTGCCACGAGCCGTCGATCTGCTGGTGCTCGACCAGCCAGTCGACGCCGCGGTCGATGGCGACGTTGATCTTCTCCTGCATCGCCGACCACGGGTCGACGCCGGCGCCGGCGACCGAGAAGGGGCGGGCGTCGCCGGTGGCGGAGAGGCGGAAGCGGCCGAGCGTGTGCTGCTGCCCCCAGTGGAAGACCAGCTCGACCTGCAGCAGCCCGCCGCCCGCGTCGAACCTGACGTCGGCGTGCGTCTCGACCACGAGCTCGTGGTCGCGTCCGACGCCGCCGTGGACCGCCCAGCTGTTGGCGCCGACGTCCTCGACGCTGTCGCACACCTGGCCCGGCCAGCGGCCGTTCTCGATGAAGTCGGCCGAGGCGTTCTGCAGCGTGACGGGACGGAAGCGGCGCTGCAGTTTCGAGGCCGCCTCGATCTTCATCTCGTTCAATGCGAAGTTGCCGTTGAACGCGCGGCCCGGCCCCGACTGCGGCAGCGCCGGGTCGGCGAGCGCCTCGAGGCGCAGGCCGGTGACGGTCGCGAGGTCGCACTCGAACTCGAGGCGGTACTCGTCCTTCTCGGCGCTCTTGCCGGAGACGGCGATCGAGCCGTCGGGCTGCGCCGTGAAGGTCGCGCCGCCCGTCGACGCGAGCTTGGTCGGCTTCAAGACGGTCCACGCGACAGTCGCCGGTTTCGGCGGATCCTGCCCGTGCGCGGCGGCGCCGGGCACGGCGAGGGCGAGCACGGGCGCGGCGAAGTACGAGACCTCGAGCATCGCGGGGAGAGTTCCCTCGGCAGTCCCGAAGGCGGACCCGCCGTTCGGGGCGGAGAACTCTAGCGGCTCGGCCCGGGGTCGTCAGCGCGGCGCGAGGAGGCTCCGGATCCTCTCCACCATCTTGGGATCGCGCTCCACGAGCAGCTTCGCCGCCTTCTCGAGGTCGTCCGCCTCCTCGTCCTCGATCTTGAAGTCGGTCGGGATCGCGTTGAGGCTGCGCCAGAGCTCGTGGTTCTCGCCGTAGTCGTAGAGGTCGCGGAAGGTGAGGTGCCAGAAGACCAGGTGGTCGCCGAGGTCGCTGGGCTCCCACTCGGGATCCTTGGTCGAACGGCCCTTCGTGGGAGCACGCGTGGTCTGCTTTTCGATCTGCTTCGGGTCGTTCTGCACGCCGCGAGTGCGGCCGGGCTTCCTCCGCTTCGAGTCGGCGTCGGCCTTCGCCGTCAGCCTGGTCTGCTGCTCCTCCGACATGAACGTCGCGAGCAAGTGGTAGCGGTTGAGCTTCAAGAGCATGTCGATCGCGTCGAAGAAGTCGGTGTCGACCACGTAGTCGACGGCGGAGCGCGGATCGGCGTCGCGCGGCCGCGCGCCGCGCGGCTCGGTGTAGGAGTCGACGCAGATCACGACGTAGGTCGTCTTGCCCGCGCCGCGCGCCGTCTCGCGCCTGCGGATCACCTCCTTGATGCTGCTGAGGCCGAGGTTGTCGGAGTTGCCGCCGTCGAAGACGTGGACGTAGGCGGGATCGTGCGACGGCTTCGCCGTGAAATCGCGCATCGTCCGGTACGGGAAGGCGCCCGGGAACGACGCCGACGACATCACGGCGTACCCGAGCGGGAACTTCGAGAGGTCGGAAGCGAGCTGGTCCTGGAAGGTCTCGCGCGTGAAGGCGAAGACGTCGCCGAAGGTGCGGCCCTGCTCCCGCGGCTTGCCCGCGGCGTCGACGGGCTTGGGGTCGTCGGTGCCGTCCGTCGAGTTGAGGATCAGGCTCGGCCGCACCGGATTGAGGTCAGCGAACGTGAGGTCCTTGCCCGTGCCGAATCCCTTGCGGTCGAAGAGGTTGTCGGCGAAGGTCTCCGCCATGATGTCGCCGCGGTCGTAGGCGGTGGTCCAGTAGAGCGCGATGTTCTGCGGCCAGAAGAAGTTCCAGAAGAGCCTGCGGACGTAGTTGCGCGTCATGAGCTCGCGCACCGTGGCGTAGTCCCAGTCGCGCTTCGACACGCAGCCGCGCGACGCGACGACGAGGCGGTCGATCCGCTTCGTGTCGGCCGGATCGCAGGCGGCGCGCAGCTGCTTCCCCTCGTCGTCCGTGAGCTCGTCCTTCACCGTCAGCAGCCGGGTCTTCTGGTCGTACTCGAGCTTCGAGTCGGTGCCCTTCGGGAGCGCCGCGCGCGGCGGCGCGGCGAGGCGCGCGCGCGGCGCGGGGTCCTGCGAGGAGGCGAAGTAGGCCGCCGCGAGGCTCCCGCCCGAGACCGACGAGATGACGTCGACCTGGGCGAGCAGGTCGGGGTCGGTCTCGATCTTCGCGAGCTCGAACATGACCGCCGACGAGAACCACGCCGCCCGGCTCCCGCCGCCCGAGAGCGCGAGGCAGACGACGACGTCCTCCTTCATGCGATTCTTGTCGTCGAGCGCGAACGTCGCGCGCACCGGCGGCGCGGGAGACGTGTCCTTGGCGGCCTTCTCCTTCGACGCGTCGGGAAGCGGCTCGTTCTGGTAGGCCCACGTCGAGCAGCCGGCGGCGAGCAGGCAGAGCAGCAGCCGGAGATTCCGCGACTTCCTCACCTTCATCTCATCTCCCTCCCCTTCGAAGGGCGGCGCCGGAGGCGCGGCCGCCCCGATCATGGCGTCTCGATCGCTCCGACGAGTTGACGCCCTGGCGGAGCCCGCGATACTCCGCGCTCCCCATGCGCCGTCGGACCCCACGCGCTCGTCGGAAGATCGGCTTCGTCGCGAGATCCGCGAGATTCGCGAGGCTCGCGATCTTCGTCGTCGTGCTCCCCGTCCTCGTCCTGGTCCCGACCGCCGGCGGGAAGGCCGCGCTCTTCCACGCGCACGGCGAGGAGGGCTGGCACGCGCACTTCGCGCACGATGAAGTCGATGCGCCGGCGGCGGCCCACTTCGAGGCGTGGCATCGCGCCGAGCACGGCGTGCCGCACGGCGATCCCGCGCACGGTCCGGAAATGGAGTCGAGCGACGACCACGATGGCGCGCACCGATGGCACCGGCTCGCCGACTCGGTCGCCCCGAAGCTCGAAAATCCGTGCCCCGCTCCGGCGGGACACGCTCCGAGCGCCCCCTTCGATTCCTTCCCGTCGACGAATCCACGCCGTCTCGCGGACGAGGACTCCCGCATCGAGCGCGCGCAACAGCGCGCGCCGCCCCGCGCCGCACCCGGCGGCATCGTCTCCTTGCTGCGTTCGAGCCACGCGCTCCTGATCTGAGGCGTCCGGGGTTTCGTCGCCCCGGTCTCACGCCAAGGAGCGTCGCTTGAACCTTCGAACGTTCGCGCGGATCACCGCTTTTTCCGTCTTCTCCGTCTTCTCCGCCCTCGGTTGCAAGCCGCAGAGCGGATCGCCGCCGGGCTCGACCGACGCGGCGCAGGAGCTCGAGCCCACGAGCGCGACGGTCGTGGGCGGCCGGATCCTCCTCTTCCTCGAATACCCGCACCTGGTGCGAGGGGAGTCGGCGCGCTTCCTCGCCCACCTCTCCGTCGTCGCCACGGGCGAGCCGATTCGCGCCGGCCGCGTCGCGCTCACGATCGGAGCGACGCGGCTCGCCGTCGACGCGCCGAAGCGCGATGGGCTAATCATCCCGGAGGGAGCGCTCCCGGAAGCGGGCCGCTTCCCGGGCCGGCTCGTGGTCGAGGGCGAGCAGGCGGCGGAGTCGCTCGAGTTGGGCGAGATCGTCGTCCACGCGACGAAGGACGAGGCGCGCGTCGCCGCGGAGGCGCAGGGCGAGGATCCGGTCGGCGCCGTGCCCTTCCTCATGGAACAGCAGTGGAAGGTGAAGCTGCTGCTCGCGAAGGCGGCTCCGCGTCGCCTCGTGCGCCACTTGATCGTGCCCGCGCAATCGCGGTTGCCGGAGGGCGCGCAGGCCGAGATCGCGGCGCCGCTCGCGGGCCGGCTGCTCGCTCCGCCCGACGGCCATCTCCCTTCGTCAGGGGAGGAGGTGAAGGAGGGCCAGGTCCTCGGCTTCGTCGAGCCCCCGCTCGCGGCGCCCGACCTCGCGCAGCTCCAGGCGCTGAACCTCGAATTCGACATGAAGGCGCTCGAGGTGGTGAGCGCCGTGACGCGCACCCAGACCAAGCTCCAATTCGCGGAGCGCGAGCGCGAGCGCGTCGCCCGACTGCGCGAACGCGGCCTCAGCACGCAGCAGCAGCTCGACGAGGCCGACCGCGACCTGGCACTCGCGCGCAGCGAGGAGGCCTCCGCGCGGACCACGAAGGAGGCGCTCGACCGGCTGATCGAGCGGCGGTCGGGCCCGGCGCTGCGCATCGCGCTGGTCTCGCCGCTGCACGGGACCGTCGTCTCGATGGGCCACGTGCAGGGCGAGTCGGTCGGCGGGAACGAGGCGCTCTTCCGCGTCCTCGATGCGTCCCGCGCGTGGGTCGAGGGGCGCGTCTCGGAGTTCGATCTCCCGCTCGTGAAAGCGGCGAGCGGCGGCACGGTGACGTTCGCGGCGCTCCCGGGCGAGCGCTTCGACGTCGCGCGCCGCGAAGGGGGCGCGCCGTTCTTCCTCGCTCCGGTGGTCGACGCGGCGTCGCGGTCGGTCGTGATCCGCTGCGAGCTCGCCCGGCCGTCGCCCGACCTCCGCGTCGGGATGCTCGCCGATCTCGAAATCGCCATCGCCGAATTGGACGCCGCCGTCGCGATCCCCGCCGAGGCCGTCGTGATGGACCAGGGCACGCCGACGGCGTACGTGATGCTCGACGGGGAGCTCTATCAAAAGCGCGAGCTCGAGCTCGGGATCCGGGACGGCGACCTCGTCGAGGTGCGACACGGCCTCGCCGCCGGCGAGCACGTCGCGACGCGCGGCGCCTACGTCGTCAAGCTCGCGGCCCTCTCGCCGGCGTCGTTCGGCCCCGGCCATCAGCACTGAGCGGGGCCAACGACATGATCCGCCAACTCGTCCGCTGGTCGCTCAAGAACCGTGCGAGCGTCGTCGTCCTCGCGCTCGTCCTGATGGCCGTGGGCACCTTCGTCGCGGTCCGTATGCCCGTCGACGTCTTCCCCGACTTGACCGCGCCGACCGTCACCGTGCTCGTGAACGGCCACGGCATGTCGCCGCACGAGATGGAGACGCAGGTCACCTTCCCGATCGAGACGGCGATGAACGGCGCGGCCGACGTGCGCCGCGTCCGGTCGGGAACGGCCGTCGGGCTCGCCGTGGTCTGGGTCGAGTTCGAGTGGGGCACGGACATCCACCGCGCGCGCCAGACCGTGACGGAGCGGCTCGGCTCCGTCGCGGGCACGCTCCCCTCCCAGGTCGAGGCCCCCACCATCGCCCCGATTTCGTCGATCATGGGCGAGATCCTCTTCCTCTCGCTCACGTCGACGCGCCACAGCCAGCTCGAGCTGCGCACGACGGCCTTCACGCGCGTCCGCCGCCGCCTGCTGTCGGTCACCGGAGTCTCGCAGGTGACGCCGATCGGCGGCGACCAGAAGCAGTACCAGGTGGTCCTCGCGCCGGAGCGGCTGCGCGCCTACGGCATCGCGGTCACTGAGGTCGCGCGCGTCCTTCAGGAGACCGATCAGAACCTCGCCGGCGGCGTCCTCGTCGCGGGGCCGCTCGAGTCGATCGTCGAAGGCATCGGGCGCGTGCGCTCGAGCGAGGACCTCGCGAGCACGGTCGTCGTCGTGCGCGACGGCGTGCCGATCCGCGTCTCCGACCTCGGCGTCGTCTCGGTCGGAGCGGCGTTCAAGCGGGGGATCGGCTCGTCGTCGCGGCGCGGGCCGGGCTGGGAGCCGGTCATCGAGACCGGCGTGATCGTCGCGATCCAGAAGCAGCCGGGCGCCAACACGCTCGAGCTGACCGCTCGGCTCGACGCGACGCTCGACGAGATCCAGGCGTCGCTCCCGGAAGGGATGCAGATCAACAAGAACCTGTTCCGCCAGGCGACCTTCATCCAGAACTCGATTCGGAACGCGACGTCGGCGCTGCTCGAGGGCGCCGGCATGGTCGCGCTCGTCGTCATCGTCTTCCTGGCGAGCGTGCGCGCGAGCGTCATCACGCTCGTCGCCCTGCCGCTCTCGCTCGTGACGGCGATCCTCGTGCTGGAACTGCTGGGCGGCAACATCAACACGATGACGCTCGGCGGGATGGCGATCGCCATCGGCGCGCTCGTCGACGACGCCATCATCGACGTCGAGAACGTCGTCCGGCGCCTGCGCCAGGCGGTCGCGCAGCCGGAGGGGAAACGGCGATCCCTGCTCCAGGTCGTCTACGAGGCGAGCGTCGAGGTCCGCGCCTCGATCGTGCTCGCGACCGGGATCATCGTGCTCGTCTTCACGCCGCTCTTCTTCCTCTCCGGCGTCGAGGGGCGCCTGCTGCGTCCGCTCGGGATCGCCTTCTGCGTCGCCCTCGTCGCGTCGCTGGTCGTCGCGCTCACGCTCACGCCGGCGCTCTGCCACCTGCTGCTCCCGCGCAGCCGGACGGTCGTCGCCGCGAAGGAGCCGTGGAGCGTCGCGTGGCTCAAGCGGCGCTACGCGGGCTCGCTCGACTTTGCGCTGCGCCACCCCTGGCTCGTCTCGCTGCCGAGCGTCGCGCTGTTTTGCGCCGCGGTCTTCGGCGCGTCGAGAATGGGCGGCAGCTTCCTGCCGGAGTTCAACGAAGGCGCGCTCGTCGTCGGCATCGTGACGGTGCCCGGGACCTCGCTCGACGAGAGCGACCGCCTCGCCCGCATGGTCGAGGAGTCGCTGATGCGGCAGCCGGAGATCGCGGCGATCGGACGGCGGACCGGCCGCGCCGAAGAGGACGAGCACGTCCAGGGCATCGAGGCGAGCGAGATCGACCTCACGCTCGACATGGACGCCCCGACGCGGCTCGGGAAGCCGCGGCGCACGAAGGCGCAGCTGCTCGACGCGCTGCGCGCCGACCTCGCGCTGATCCCAGGCGTCCAGGCGACCTTCGGCCAGCCGATCAGCCATCGCATCGACCACATGCTCTCCGGCACGCGCGCGAACCTCGCGGTCAAGCTGTTCGGGGACGACCTCTCCCTGCTGCGCTCGCTCGCGACACGCATCGAGTCGCGCATGCGCGCCGTGTCCGGCGTCGTCGACCTCTCCCTCGAGCAGCAGTCGCAGGTGCCGTCGCTGCGGGTCGAGTACGACCGCGGCGCGATCGCCCGCCACGGGCTGCGCGTCGCGGACGTGTCGCGCGCGCTCGAGCTCGTGACGAGCGGGGCGGTGGTCGGTCAGGTGCTCGAAGGCATGGAGGCGTTCGACCTGGTGCTGCGCTCGGGCGCCGTGCAGGACCTCACGGCGGACGCGATCTCCGAGGCGCTCGTCGACACGCCGGCCGGCGGGAAGCTCCCGCTCAAGGCGCTCGCGACGTTCCGGGAGGACGCTTCGCCGAACTTCATCAGCCGCGAGAACGTCCAGCGCAGGATCGTCGTCACCTGCAACGTCTCCGGACGCGACATCCGAAGCGTCGTCGAGGAGATCCGCCGCGACCTCGAGACGAACGTCCCGCTGCCGGAGGGGTACCACGTCGAATACGGCGGGCAGTTCGAGAGCGCGGAGGCGACGGGGCGGCTGCTCACGCTGCTCGGAGGCGCGATCGTGCTCTGCATCGCCGCGCTCCTCTACTTCCTGTTCCGCTCGCTGCGCGACACGCTGCTCGTCATGGCGAACCTGCCGCTCGCGCTGATCGGCGGGATCGTCGGCGTCCATCTCGCGGGCGGCGTCCTCTCCGTCGCGTCGATCATCGGCTTCATCACGGTCTTCGGCGTCGCGGCGCGCAACGGGATCATGCTGGTGTCGCACATCCGCCACCTGCAGCTCGAAGAGGGCGTGGACGACTTCCGGCAGGCCGTGCGGCAGGGAGCGATGGAGCGGCTCGCCCCGATCTTCATGACCGCGCTCGCCGCCGGGCTCGCCCTCGTCCCCCTCGCCTTGCGCGGAGAGCGGCCTGGGAACGAGATCCTGACGCCGATGGCGATCGTGATCCTCTTCGGGCTGCTCTCCTCCACCTTCCTCAACGTGATCGTCGTGCCCGCGCTCTACCTGCAGTTCGGACGTCCCGTCCGGCGCGAGCAGGGAAGCGCGATCGAACTGGGAGCGGACCATGCGTAATGCGACGGCAACTGCACGAGTGAGCGTCGTTGCGGCGGCGCTGGCGCTCCTCGCGGCGTGCGCGACGGTCGATCCGAGTCCCGACCACGAGGAGGCGCGCCTGCTGATCCGCCAGTCGACCGAGCGCGAAGAGGTCTTCGACCCTTCGGCGGCGCCGATGAGCGAAGCGGAC
The DNA here is from genome assembly GCA_036732755.1 of Planctomycetota bacterium. Lineage (GTDB taxonomy): Bacteria > Planctomycetota > B15-G4 > B15-G4 > SIAN01 > DASRRB01. The sequence continues at coordinate 13,403 of DAINBU010000043.1, read as the reverse complement.
GTCGACGCCGTGCTCCAAGACGGGCTCTCGCTCGACGAGGCGCTCCGCCTGGCACTCCTCAACAACCGCCGGCTGCAGGCGGGATTCCTCGGCCTCGGCGTCGCGCGCGCCGAGTTCGTGCAGGCCGGGCTCCTCCGCAATCCGTCGCTCGGGGTCGCCTTCCTGCTGCCGTCCGGAGGCGGTCGTCCCAAGATCGCCATCGACGTGTTCGAGAGCATCGTCGACCTGTGGGAGATCCCCTCGCGCAAGAAGCTCGCGCGCTCGGAGCTTTCGCAGCAGATCCTCGACCTCTCCCGCTTCGCCGGAACGCTGGTGGCCGACACCAAGGACGCCTATTTCCGGAGCGTGGCGGCGCGCGACCTGCGCGCGACGGCGAGCGACCACCTCGAGCTGACGCGGCAGTCGTTCGTCGCCGTGCAGCAGCGCGTCGCCGAAGGGGTGGCGACAACGACGGAGGAGAGCCTCGCGCGCAACGCGATGCTCGCGGCCGAGCTCGCGGCGCGGCGTAGTGAACGAGAGGACGTCGTTTCGAAGCGCCGCCTCGCGTCGCTCCTCTCGCTCGAGGGCGATGTGGTCGCGGTCCCGCTGACCGACGCGCTCCCGGCGCCCGCGCTCCTCGAGTTCGATCGGGAGACGCTGGTCGCGCGCGGCCGCGCGGCGCGGCTCGACGTGCGCGCCGCGGTGAACGCCGTCTTGGCCGCCGAGGATCAGCTGGGGCTCGAGAAGAGCCGGGTGTTCCCCGCCGTGGAGCTCGGCGTCTCGCTCGAACGCCCCGAGCACGGCGCCTCGGTCGACCTCCTCGCCGGCCCCGCCGCGAAGCTCGACGTGCCCGTCTTCGACCAGAACCAGGCCAAGGTCGCCGGCGCGCGCTACCGCGTCGAAGCCATGCGCCGCGAACTCGCCGCCCTCCTCGCCGAAGTCGGCCAGGACGTCCGTGCCGCCGTCGACCGCGCGACGTCGGCCGCCCGGACCGCGCAGTTCGCCGGCGAAGAACTCCTCCCGCAGGCCGAGCAGGGAGCCGCGCTCGCGCGCAGCTCCTACGACCTCGGAGGCGTCACGCTCCCCTCGCTGCTCGAAAGCCAGCGCGCGGTGCTCACTGCACGGGAGCACCGGATCGAGGCGTTGCTCGAGGCCGCCCTCGCGCAGGTGGAGCTCGAGAGAGCGGCGGGCGGGCCCCTCTCGATGCTCGCGTCGAGCGGATCGTGACGCGCAAACCGACTCCGGTCCGCGATGCCGCGCCGTCACGCGGCGCTCGAACGGAGGGCGCAGCGGACGGAGCGCGCCGGACCGCCCCCTCCGCAACGACCGAGCTAAGCTCCCCGGCCCGTCGGGGCGTAGCTCAGCTTGGCTAGAGCGCCTGCCTTGGGCGCAGGAGGCCGCAGGTTCAAATCCTGTCGCCCCGACCATTTCGCGATTCGACCGGTTTTCCGCCGCCGTCCTCGGTGCTCGCCGAAGGCTCGATCGTCGCAAGTAGGCCATCCGCTAGGGCGTGGAACGGCCGACGGAGTTCGGCGCGGAACGTCCTCCCGTCCAGCGTGCAGTTCAAACAGAGGATTCCGAGGATCCGGAGTTTCGCCGCATAGTCCGCCGTAAGCCAGCGCGCCCGCAGCGTTTGCGAAAGTTCAAACGCCTTGATGGTCAGATCGGCCGTTTCGTCGTGCGAGCGGTCAACGACGTCGAGCTTGACCTTGATCGCGGAAAGCCGGTCGCGCAGCTGCGTGTTCTTGGCGGCGAGCGCGTTCTCGTCGATCGCGCCGGTGATCGCGAGATTGACCAGCCGATCCTGCTGCGCGACGAAGAGAGACTCTTGCCGCCGCAGTTCGTCGCGCTCGCCGCGCGAGTCGTCCTGGGCGTTTCTGGCGTGGGCGGCCAGCACCAAGGACGCCAGCGTCGCTCTCGAGGCCGCGTGCACGCGCCTCAACGTCGCGCGGTGCCGGACGTCCCGCGGCGGTCGCACAGCGTACGAGCTCGACCAGGTGTTCCCGCGCGCCGGGGACCTGGTCGACCGCGATACCTTCCACGAGACGGCGTGCTACAAGATCGCGCGCGCCGTGCAGAGCGCCGGGACCCCACGTGCACGACGCCTGGCCGAACGCGAAGCGATCTACGAGACCATGGAGCAATTCGGACTGATCCGAAGGACGCGAGGCGGAGTGCCGCGACGTGCCGTCAAATGCGAAACAGATTTGTGAACACCACAGCACCCTCATGAGGCGTGCTTTCGGAGTCCTCGGTACGATACTTGTGGGCGGAGTAGTGTTCGCATGCGAGTCCACAACCGTGCGTTTGCGAGGTCCGATAAGTAGGGCGAGCATTACCGTAGATGGCGAGCAATTCGACTCTGAGATCCCTGCCACTGTCCGAGTCAATACGCCCGAATTGATCGATTCCTCCCATTCCTTCGTCGTAGAGAGCGGTGGGCAGACGGCGAAGGCGATGGTAGTAATCCAGGGAAGTTTGGCGGGCTTTGCGACGGAAGGCAGGTGTATCGCGGCGTCAAGCCTAGACGCGTCTGCCTGGTCGATCGCTGCGGATGATCGACGTACGATTGACTTCGCGCTTCCTGTGAAGGGACGCGCTCTTTTGTCGTACTCACTTCATGGTGTTTCGAACGAGTTCCTCCCTCTTAGCGCAAATGGTGTTTGCCTTAACTCCAGGGACGGCGTAGCACCTGATGGGACAACCTACCGGCGACGAGGAATCGTGTCGCTTCAAGCGGGACTGGTATCAATTCAGACTCGAGATCTCAGAATTGATGGAAATCTGCTTGAATTACTATCAATTGGAGTTTCCTCCGCGCGCAATCCTGGAGAGTCCCCACAACTCACCGTTAACCGTTCTGGGTTGGCAATGAGTGTTGTCGTCGAGGACAGTGATGGGACGAAGAATGACCTCGCGGACAAACAGTCGTTCTCCGCGAGCGGCGGTAGATGCGTGATACGCCTTGTGGCGGCGGATGGTGGATTAATGGAGTTGCAGTGCTACGTACGCGATGGGTGCAGCGTTGAGATTCGAATATCGATGTAACACGTCAGTGACGGCGCTGTGTTGTGCGGTGACCTGCCCCCAGACTAATCTGTAGCCTTCGAGCCGCCGCCTCACTTCCCCGCCAGCGCCTCCGCCACCCGCGCCCTCGCCACGTCGTTCACCAGGCTCTGCAGATCGAAGTCGTCCGGGTTCGCGCGGAGCGTCAGCGCTTCGATGCGCCAGGCGTCCGAACCCGGCGCATAGAAGAAGAGGTGCGCGGTGCCGTTGAACAGGAACGGATCCGAAGCGGTCGGACCGTCGTTGAGCGCGAACGAGAGCATCCGCCGACTCAGGCGGAGACGGCCGGAGATGGTCTTGCCGACGGGAATGCCGTCGGCGACCTGACGCGTCGCGTTCGACCCGTTCCGCGCGACCATGAACGCGAATTGACCGACGACCGCCCCCAGTTCCTTCCCGTCATCGCTGCGGATCCCGTACCACAGGACCGACGAGGCCGAGAACTCCGACTTGCCCTCCTGGACCGTCGTGAAGACCTCGACCTCGAAGTCGCCTCGCAGCGGGATCCGGAATTCGCAGTAGCCGTCCGCCACGGTGCGAAGGCAACCGCCTCCCGCCGTCCACGCCTTGACCGACTTCGCCTCCTCCTGCGCTTTCTGGCGGCGCAGATCGCTGAGCGGCTGCGGCTTCAGGTCGATGTCGCTCGGCACGACGCGAGCCACGAAGTCCTGCGCCGACCCCGCGTCGTCGAAGTCGTACGTGATGCTCACGGCTCCGTCCGCCTTCCCCGGCGGCGACGTCCCTGCCGGCGCGGCGAGCGCGACCTTGCCGTGCACCGACGCCTGCAGCGCCTCGCCCGCCAGGATCGCGGGGGTGATGCGCTCGACCAGGAGCTCCGCGAGCTCGTCCCGGATGCCGGTCGCGACCTGCGTCTCGCGCAGCTGCGGCCAGTTCGCGCGGACCGCGTTCAGGAGAGTCGTCGCGTCGGACTCCTTCAGCACGGCCGCCAGCGTGCGCATCGCATTCAGCTCGTCGGCGAGCGCGTCCGAGACGGCGAGGAACCCGTCGAGCGACCCGGTCGGGTCCTTCTTGACCCGCTGCTGCGCGACCTCGCGCGCCTGCTTCGACTGGCCGGACAGGACGGCGAGGACCGCGGCGCTCACGCCAACGCCTTCGGTCTTCTCGCCCTTGCTGCGCAGCAGGAGGCAGAGCTTGTCCGGCGCGATCGACGAGCGCGGCAACGCGACCGGTTTCTTGCCGCCGCCGCGGTCCAGCGTGACGGTCGAATCGGAGATCTCGACGATCCGGCCCTTGTCGTCCTTGCTGATCGAGACCTCTTCCTTGCCCGATTGGAGCCGCTTCAGCAGGCGCTCCGTCTCGGCGGTCACGAGATCGGCGAGCTTCAGGTCCGACGACGCTTCGGGGAAGCACTCCTTCGCCCGCACGTGGCCGAGCGCGGAGAACTTCATCCACTGCATCGCCCGCACTGCGACCGGCAGGAGCTTCGAAACGGACTGGAGCTTCTCGAGCGAATCCACGCCGGCGAACCTGGCCGCGGGAGCGACGGCAGAGGGCGACGCGCGCGGCGGCGCGGCGGCGGCCGCCGTCGGCGGGGACTTCTCCGCCAACTCGCGCGCGAAGACCGACAGCTTCGCCTCGATCGAGGGATCGAGCGCCTCCGCGAGGATCTTCTTCGCGACCTGCGCGCCGCCCCTCCCGCTCAGCTCCTCGGTCAGGAGCTGGCGCAGCGCCGGCTTGAACCGGCCCTGCTGGGTGTCCTCCAGCCAGAGCAGGAGCAGGTACGCGTCCGCATAGAAGCGGCTCAACACCATCGGGAACCACTGCGCTCCGACTCCGGCCTCGTTCACGACGTCGATGGCCAGCCGTTCGAACTGCGACGGATCCGTGACTGCCAGCATCTCCTCCAGCTTGATCCGCACTTCGCCGGTGGGCGTCGAGACGCCGGAGAGCGACTCGTGGACGCGAGGGGAGCAGCTCGGCTCGAACTGGATCGTGCCGTCCTCGCGGCGCCGCCAATACGACAGGTACTCCGCCAGGCCTTCGTTCATCCAGTAGGACTTGACGGAGGCGATCCCTTTCGGCGCCAGCCAGTCGACGTAGGCGTGCACCAGCTCGTGCAGCAGGATCTGGACGTCCTCGCCCGATCGCGCCCCGCTGGAACCGCGGAAGTAGGTGTAGGCCCAGCGCGACACCGGCGAGAAGTGGGCCAGCTCGGCCCAGAGGGTCGGGCGCAACTCGTCGCGCGCCTCGAACTCGACGTAGGAGTCGCGTGACTCCAGCACCCAGACGATGAAGCTGTAGCCCTTGGGTTCCTTGTTCGCGAGCGGCGCCAATTCCTGGTCGAGCTTGTCGAGGAACGGACGCAGGTAGGGCGTGTACGCCCGCTGCACTTGCTCGAGATAGAGGTCGTCGGCGGCGACGCTCTTGCCGGCGACCTCGACGAAGAACGCGAACGGCCGGGTCGACTCGATCACGCGATACTTCAGCTTCGAGAGGTAGTTGGTGTTGGCGATGGTGTTGTGAGCCGCGTCCACGCGGGCGAGGAACGGATCGCCCTCGGCGGCGCGATGGCGCTCCACGATCCGCGGCTTCACCTGCTCCCATTCCTTCACGATCGCCGCTCGTTCGGCATCGGTGACCGTATTGCCGTTGCGGCGGAAGTACGGCGCGAGCATGTAAACCTGCTTCCAACCCCGCATCTCGTTGAACCCCGGCAGGTCGCGGTCGGGATTGAAGACGGAGTCGACGGGCGACGGCAGAGCGGACGCGCGCGCCGAGCCGCCGGCGGCGGTCATCAGGACCAGCAAACCAACGATCGCCCGCCGCATCTCCTCCTCCTACTCCAGCCGCTTGATCACGTGCCAGCCGAAGGGCGACTTCACGCGGTGGTACGGCGCGGTGAAGTCCTCGCCGGCGCGGGCGCGGGCGAGCACGTCGCTCGTGAGCGCGCGCGCCTCCTCGAAGGTGTGCTTGCTCTCGGAGCCGCGCTTGGCGCCGACGAAGGCGAGGAGGACGTGCTGCAGCGTGACCTTCGGTACGTCCTGCTCCGGTCGCGCGAGCAGCGCCGCCGCCTCGCGACCGAGCGGCGTCTCGTCCGGCGGGTCGGAGCACGCGACGAGGACCAGGGCGAGCAGGGCGCCGGCGGAACGAAGGGGGATCGAGAGCATCGCCCGAGCGTAGCCGGTCGTGCCGAGACGCGCATCGCAGGCGGTCGCCTGATCGACGCATGACGCCCCGGCGTCCCGCGTTGCAAACGGTGATTCGACCGATACCGTCGCCCCGCGATGCGGCCGCCCTTCCTGCTCTTCCTCACCGCGCTCGGCGCGTGCACCGACGCGCCGCGCCGGCCGCTCGATCCCGAAGCGATCGAGAAGGAGCTGCGCGCCCGCAGCCTGCGCGATCCGGGGCTGCGCGACGAGGCAGCCTTGCGGCTCGAGCTCGCCGCGGAACCATGGCCGCCGGAGAAGCTCGACCTCGCGCTGCTCACGCTGACGGCGTGGCGCTTCCGGCCGGAGCTCGCGGTCGCGCGCGCCGACGTCGCGGCGGCGGAGGCGAAGGTGACGTCGGCGGGCGCGTGGCCCAACCCGCGGATCGGGAGCTCGTTCGGGCGCGTCGATGATCCGACGAACCTCCCCTGGTTCTTTTCGGCGACGCTCGACTTCACCCTTCCGACGGCCGGCAAGATCGGCAGGCGCGAGGCGCTCGCCTCGCAGGAGGTCGTCCTCGCCCGACTCGCGGCGGCGCAGACGGCGTGGCGCACGTACGCCGAGGTGCGCGACCTGCTGTTCGAGGCGGCCTTCGCGACGCGCGAGCTCGAGCTCGCGACGCGCGAGGCGCAGGCGCGCGCGCAGCTCGCCGCGCTGGCGGGCGCGCGCGTCGACGCCGGCGCCGCGGCGACCTCGGAGGCGCTCGGCGCGCAGGTCGAGGCCGACCGCGCGCGCGCCCACGTCGCACAGGCGACCTCGGCGCGGATGCAGACGCGCGCCAAGCTCGCCGCCGCCTGCGGCCTTCCCGTCGCGGAGCTCGAGAACGCGCAGCTCGAGGCGCCCGCGCCCGAGGCCGGCGCGGCCGCGCGCGACGCCCTGCTCGACCGGCTCGACGTGCGCGCCGTCCAGGAGGAGTACGAGGCGGCCGAGCGCGCGCTCGAGCTCGAGCTCGCAAAGCAGTACCCCGACGTCGTCATCACGCCGACGTGGGAGAACGACCAGGGCGCCCACAAGTACCTGCTCGGCTTCGGCATCGACCTGCCGCTCTTCGACCACAACGAGGGCCCGATCGCCGAGGCGCTCGCCCACCGCGAGGCGGTCTGGGCGCGCTACCGCGAGCGCGCCTCCGCAGCGCTCGCCGCGATCGACGTCGCCCACGCCGAGCTCGCCGCCGCGACGACGCGCCTCTCCGCCTACGACCCGCAGGCGCAGGCGCGCATCGCCGCGCGCCGCGTCGCCGCCGAGCAGGCGGTCGAGGCCGGCGCGAGCGACCGCGCGACGGCGACCTTGCTCGACCTCGAGCTCGTCGTCTTCGACGCCGGCCGCTTCGCGTCGGAGCGCGCCCGGCAGGCCTCGCTCCTCCATCTCGAAGACGCGCTGCAGCGGCCGCTCGACCCGCGCGTCGCCGCGCTCGGAGTCCGCGAATGATCCGGCGCCCGCTCCCGCTCTTGTTCCCGCTCCTCGCGTTCGCGCTCCTCTCTCCCTTCGGCTGCAGCCGCGACGGTGAGGCGGAGCGCGCATGGGGCGAGGCGGAGGAGAAGCGGCCGTTCACCGTCGAGCACGAGGCCGACGGCACGACGGTCGTCATCCTCGAGCCCGAGGCGCTCGCGGCCGCGGCGCTCGTGATGGCCCATCCCGTCGCGCGCACGCTGCCGCGCGAGGTCGCGGCGTACGGCGCGCTCGCGGCCGATCCGGCGGCGGTCGGCGTCGTGCGCGCGCCGGTCGCCGGCGTGCTCGCCGCCACCGATCCGAAGACGTGGCCGAGCGTGGGCGCTCCCGTCGAGGCGGGCGCGACCGTCGGGACGCTGCTCCCGCGCACGACGCCGCTCACGACCGCCGAGCTCGCCGACCTGCGCGTCCGGCTCGCGAGCGCGCACGCCGACGTGAGCGCCCTCGAAGCGGAGCGCGACGCCGATCGCGTCGCGCTCGAGCGCGCGAAAAAGCTGAACGCCCAGGACAAGGGCGTCTCCGACCAGGCGGTCGAGAACGCCGCGTCGGCGCTCTCCTTCGCCGAGGCGCGCGTCGCGGCGACCCGCTCGGGCATCGAAGAGCTCGAACGCGTGCTGCTGCACGGGGATGCGCCGAACCTCCCGCCGCAGCCGCTGATCGCGCCGCGCGCGGGCGAGTGGACTGCCGTCGCCGCGCAGCCGGGCGAGAGCATCGAAGCGGGCCAGGAGATCGCGCGCGCGGCGAGCTTCGCGCAGCTCCTCGCCGACGTCCGCCTGCCGGTCGACTCCAAGGAAGTGCTCACGCCGACGAAAGCGCGCGTCGTCGCGAGCGGCGGCGGCGGTGGCGGTGGAGAAGGCTTCGCTGCGACGCTCGTCGGCCCCGCCCCCGAAGGCGACGCGCTCGCGGCGACGCTGCGGCTGCGCGTCGCCGATCCGAAGGGCCGGCTGCGGCCCGGCATGGCGGTCACGGCGTTCCTCGCCGACGACTCGGCGCCGCTCCCGGTCTTCGCGCTTCCGCCCGCCGCACTGCTGCGCACGGCGAGCCGCGACTGGGTCTACGTCGAGGTCGGCGCCGGCCGCTTCGCGCGGCGCGCCGTGACGATCGCGCGCGCCGACGGCGACGCGGTCCTGATTTCGGCCGGCGTCGACGCGGCTGCCAACGTCGTGACGGCCGGCGCGATGGCGCTCCTCTCGCAGGAGCAGCTCGCCGCCGGCGGCGGATCGGGCGAGTGATCGGCGGATGGTGAACGCTCTCGTCGCGTTCTGCCTGCGCCGGCGCGGCGCCGTCATCGCGCTCGCCTGCGCGCTCGTCGGCTACGGAATCTTCGAGGCGCGCCGCGCCCCCATCGACGTGCTGCCCGACTTCGTCCCGCCCCAAGTCGTCGTGCAATGCGAATCGCCCGGCCTCTCCGCCGAGCAGGTCGAGACGCTCGTGACCGTCCCGATCGAGGCGGCGCTCTCCGGCGCGGGCAGCCTCGAGGCGATCCGCTCCGAATCGATCCAGGGCCTCTCCATCGTCACCGCCAACTTCCGCGAAGGGACCGACATCTACCGCGCGCGCCAGCTCCTCTCCGAGCAGCTCGCGGACGTGGCGTCGAAGCTGCCCGACGGCGTGTCGCCGCCGCGGCTCGCGCCGCTCACCTCCTCGACCATGGACCTCCTGAAGGTCGGCCTCCTCTCCGACCGCCTCTCGCCTTCGGAGCTGCGCGCCTTCGCCGAGTGGACCATCGCACCGCGCCTGCGCGCCGCGCCCGGCGTCTCGAGCGTGACGCTGTTCGGCGGCGACGTGCGCGAGCTCCACGTCGAGCTCGACCCCGAGCGGCTCGCGCAGGCCGACGTCTCGCTGGAAGAAGTGCTCGACGCCGCACGCCAGTCGACCGGCGTGCGCGGCGCGGGCTTCGTGGAAACCCCGGCGCAACGAGTTCTGATCGAGACGAAGGGGCAGGCGCCGACGCCGGCCGAGCTCGCCGCGACGGTCGTGCGGTGGCGCGACGGCCGTCCCGTCACGCTCGGCGACGTGGCGCGCGTCGTCGAGGGGGCGGGCGTCAAGTTCGGCGACTGCCTGATCCAGGGGAAGCCGGGCGTGCTGGTGAAGACGCTCTCCCAATTCGGCGCCAACACGCTCGACGCGACGCGCGCGGTCGAGGCGGCGCTCGCCGAGCTCGAGCCGGCGATCCGCGCGGCCGGCATCGAGATCTTCCCGCGGATCCACCGGCCGGCGAACTTCATCGAGACCGCCGTCTCGAGCCTCGCCCACTCGCTCCTGATCGGCGCCGCGCTGGTCGCGGCGGTGCTCGTCCTCTTCCTGCTCGATCTGAAAGCGGCATTCATCTCGCTCACCGCGATCCCGCTCTCGCTGCTGACGGCGGTGATCGTGCTGCGCCGCCTCGGGCTCTCGCTCGACACGATGACGCTCGGCGGGCTCGCGATCGCGCTCGGCGAGGTGGTCGACGACGCGATCATCGACGTCGAGAACATCTCGCGCCGGCTGCGCGAGAAGGCGGACGGTCGCTCGCTCTTCCAGGTCGTGCTCGACGCGTCGCTCGAGGTACGCGGCTCGGTGATCTACGCGACCTGCGTCGTCGTGCTCGTCTTCATCCCGGTCGTCACGATGTCGGGGCTGCAGGGGCGCTTCTTCGCGCCGCTCGGCATCGCCTACATCCTCTCCGTGGTTGCCTCGCTGGCGGTCGCGCTCACGCTCACGCCGGCGCTCGCGCTCGTGCTGCTCGGACGGCGCGAGGGCGCGCCGCGCCGAGCGCCGTGGCTCGCGACGAAGCTGCGCGACGGCTACGCGCGGCTGCTGCGCGGCGTCGTCGGCCATCCGTGGCCGGTCGGCGGCGCGGCGGTCGTGCTGCTCGCCGGCGCCCTTGCGACGCTGCCGCTGCTCGGCGGCGAATTCCTGCCGCCGTTCCGCGAGGGCCACTTCGTGCTGCAGCTCTCGATGGCGCCGGGCGGCTCGATCGAGGCGATGCGGCGCGTCGGCGCGGCGGTGAGCCTGGAGCTCCTCGCGAATCCCCGCATCGCGACCGTGAACCACCAGATCGGCCGCGCCGAGCTGAGCGAGGACCCGTGGGGCCCGCACAAGAGCGAGTTCCACATCGAGCTGAAGCGCGACGGCGGCGCGCTCCCGCCCGCGGTCGAGACGCAGGTCGAGGAGGAGATCCGCGCGGTCGTCGCGAAGATGCCCGGCATCCAGTTCGAGCTCCTGACCTTCCTCGGCGACCGCATCAGCGAGACGATCAGCGGCACGACCGCGCAGGTCGTCGCGAGCGTCTTCGGGGACGACCTCGACCTGCTCGACGCGAAGGCGGCCGACGTCGCCGACGCGCTCTCCAAGGTGCAAGGAGCGATCGACGTCCAGCGCGGCTCGCTCCCCGGCATGCCGTCGCTGGAAGTCGAGTTGAAACGCGATCGGCTCGTCGCGCTCGGCTTCACGCCGCTGCAGGTGCTCGAAGCGGTGCAGACCGCCTACCAGGGGAAGACGCTCGCGCAGGTGCACGAAGGACCGCGCACCTACGACGTCGTCGCGATCCTGCCCGAGGCGCGGCGCGCCGATCCCGAAGGCGTCGCCCGCCTGCCGCTGCGCGCGCGCGGCGGCGCCCTCGTCGCGCTGCGCGAGCTCGCGGACGTGCACGCCGCGACCGGGCGCTACCTGCTGCAGCACGAAGGCGGGCGGCGCCGGCAGCTGGTCACCTGCAACGTGGCCGGGCGCGACGTCGCGTCGTTCGTGGCCGAGGCGAAGCAGCGCGTCGCGCAGGAGGTCGCGCTCCCCTCGGGCAGCTACGTCGCGTGGAGCGGCGCCGCCGAGCAGCAGCGCGCCGCGCGCGCCGAGCTCCTGGTGAACAGTTCGCTGGCCGGGCTCGGCGTCCTGTTGCTGCTCTCGGGCGCGTTCGGCAGCGCGCGCAACCTCCTGGTCGTCCTCGCCAATCTGCCGCTGGCGTTCGTGGGCGGCGTGGCTGCGGTGCTGCTGACCGGCGGGACGCTCTCGATGGGCTCGCTGGTCGGCTTCGTCACGCTCTTCGGCGTGACGCTGCGCAACTCGATCATGCTCCTCGCCCACCTGCGCCACCTCGTCGCGAGCGAGGGGGTCGCGTTCGGCCGCGAGGCGGTGGTGCGCGCCGCGTCGGAGCGCGTCGTCCCGATCGTGATGACCGCGCTCGTCACGGCGCTCGGCCTGCTGCCGATCGCGCTCGGCAGTGGCAGCGCGGGCAAGGAGATCGAGGGGCCGATGGCGGTCGTGATCCTGGGCGGGCTCGCCACCTCGACGCTGCTGAACCTGCTCCTGCTTCCCACCCTCGCCCTGCGTCTCGGGAAATTCGACCCACCCGTCGAATCGCGCTGAATCGCGCGTCACGGGGCGGTCAGGGTCGCGCCTCAGACTTGCGTCGCTTCCCTTGGCCGGAGGTGCCGCTGATGGGATCGGGTGAACCGGTCGCGAGACCGTCGACCTGGCACGACGCGCTGTTCCGGCTGCGCGGCTGGCTGGTGATCGCGATCGCGGTCGTCCTCTTCCTCTCCCTCGTCGCGACGCGCGGCTGGCAGCGACCGATCCGCCGGGACACGTTCGCCGCCGCGCCGATCGTCGCGGCCGGAATCGCGATCCGCGTCTGGGCGCGCAGCTACCTCCTTCGCGGCACGAACACGCGCCGCGTCCACGCGCGCCGCATCGTGGTCGACGGTCCCTATCGCCGAGTCCGCAATCCGATCTACGTCGGGAACATGGAAGTCGCCTGCGGGCTCGCGCTCGCGTTCGCGGGCCCGATCGCCGCGGGAGTCCTGCTCCTGCTCCTCTTCGTGCTGTACTCCGGCGTCGTCCACAGCGAGGAGGCGATCCTGCGCGCGACCTTCCCCGAGCGCTTCGACGAACTCGCCGCCAACGTCCCTCGTTGGTGGCCGCGCCTCAAGGCCGCCGCGCCGGTCGCCGATCCGCCCGTCCCCGAGGTCCTCGGCGCGCTGCGCAGCGAGATGCACCGCATCGCCGGAGCGAGCTGCGCGTGGGGTGTCGCGTTGTGGCTCGCGGTCGTTTCGAGCTGATCGCGCCGCGCGATCGGAAACCCGAGATGAGTTCAGGCGAACGCGATTGGTTGTGGATGGTGGGAGCCGGCGCGCTTGCGCTGGTCGCCATCGCCTTCACGCTGCCGTCGAGCCCGCTCTGCGCGTGGGGGCGCGCGAAGGAGGAGCGCGTGCTGATGAAGGACGTGCCGGAGGCGGTGCGCGCCGCCGCCGCGAAGCAGATCGGCCCGCTCGACGACTGCACCGCGCTGCGCGAGCACGAGCTCGGCAAGGTGCGCTGGGAGATCGAGAAGAACGTCGAGCACGGCGTCGCTGCGGTGGTCCTGAGCGACGCGGGCGAGGTGATCGAGATCGAGACGCCGATCGCCGTCGCGACGCTCCCGCAGAACGTGCGCGACGCCGTCGCGGCCGCCTTCCCGAAGGCCGCGGTCGTGGAGGCCGAGTCGATCGAGATGCACGCCTACGAGTTCACGCTCGCCGTCGACGGGAAGAAGCGCCACGTGAACGTCGGCCTCGACGGCGCGATCGACGTCCGCGAGTAATCTCCGGGTCCCCGGGCCCAGGACCCCTCCATGCGCGTGCTCGTCGTCGAGGATTCGGACCGCCTGCAGCGCGCGCTCGTCGCCGGACTGCGGCAGCGCGGCTTCGCGGTCGACGCGGCGAGCGACGGCCAGGTCGGGCTCGAGCGCACGCTCGCCGGCACCTACGACGCAATCATACTAGACCTCTG
>DAINBU010000042.1:16306-38303 GCA_036732755.1 Planctomycetota bacterium | reverse complement strand
TCCCGGTTCCGGCAACGCTCGGCCCCGGCAGAGGGGTCAGGCATGGGCATGCGAGGCGCCGAGCCGGCCGCGCTTGCGCGCTCCGGCGACGGCCGCCTGCGCCCGGCCGCCCCGGAGCGGCCGCGCCGACCCCTTCGCGCCCGGACGCCCGATCGAGCAGGCCGGCTTCCCGCCCCCGCGGCCCTTGGCGGCGGCGGCGCGGGCGAGCGACGCCGCATGCGCCTGGCTCGCGAGCTTCAGGAGGTCGCGGGTCGAGTGGCCCTTCGGGTCGCCGACGATGATCAGCTCGGCGCCGATCTCCGCGAGGACGTCGCGCTCGGGGAAGTTCTCCGCCGTGTAGTCGGTGCCCTTCGCGACGATCGAGGGGCGCAGTCGCCGCAGCAGCGGGCCGACGGTCTCCTCGTCGAAGATCGTGACGTAGGTCACGCCGTCGAGCGCGGCGAGGATCTCGGCGCGATCGGACTGCGACTGGAGCGGGCGCCCGCTCCCTTTGAGCTTGCGCACCGAGGCGTCGGAGTTGATCGCGACGACGAGGCAGTCGCCGCGCTTCTTCGCGTCCTGCAGCGCGCGCACGTGGCCGACATGAAGCAGGTCGAAGCAGCCGTTGGTGACGACGACGCGCTTGCCTCCGACCTTCAGACTCTTGAGCCGCTTCGCGAGATCGTCCTGATCGAGAACGATCTGTCCCATGCGCTTCCTCCTCCCCGGTCGAAGGTCCCCCGCCACGAGGCCGCCATTCTGCCGGGGGCGGCGGCGGAACGAAGCGAATCCCGCTCGTTTCCGGGGGAAGCTCAGCGCCGCCGCGGCAACGGGGCCCGCTCCAACGCGGCGAGCAGCTCGTCGCGGGAGCAGGTCGCGGCCCCGACCTTCATCACCACGACGCTCGCGGCGCAGTTGGCGATCCAGGTCGCCTCCTCGAGCGTCGCGCCGGCGAGGCGCGCGGCGGTGAACGCCGCGACGACCGTGTCGCCGGCGCCCGAGACGTCGACCACCTCTCCCGTCCCGACCACCGGGAACTCGAGGGGCTCGCGGCCGCGCTCGAAGAGCATCATTCCGTGCTTGCCGCGTGTGAGAAGGACCGCCTCGGTCCCGAGCCCGTCGAGCAGGCCGCGCCCGACCGCGTGCGCGTCGCGCGGCTGCTCGATCTTGAGCCCGCTCGCCTCCTCCGCCTCCTCCTCGTTGGGGGTCACGACCGTGACGCCGGCGAAGGACTTCAGGCGGTGGCGCGAGTCGACGATCACGGGCTTGCGCTTCGCCGCCGTGCGCAGCCACGCGCAGACGTCCGGCGCGAGCAGCTCGTAGTCGTAGTCGGAGACGACGAAGCCGCCGACGCGCCGGTCGACCGCCTCGAGCCGCGCGATCGTCTCGGCGTCGCGCGCGCGGGCGTCGCCGCGCGGCGGCTCGCGGTCGATGCGGAAGAGCTGCTGCTTCGTGCGGTGCGGGTCGCCGGCGAGGATGCGCGTCTTGGTGACGGTCGCGCGGTCCTTGCGCACCAGCACCGGCGCGGCGTCGACGCCCGCGGCCGAGAGGATCTCGACGACGCGCGCGCCCGGGGCGTCGGCCCCCACCTCGCCGACCATGTGCACGCGTGCGCCGAGCTCGGCGAGGTTGCGCGCCGTGTTGGCGGCGCCGCCCGGGAAGACGTCCTCGCGCTCGTAGTGGACGATCAGGACGGGCGCCTCGCGCGAGAGGCGCGCCGGCTTCGTGAAGAGGTAGACGTCGGCGATCAGGTCGCCGACCACGCCGACCTCGACGCCGGCCATCTTCGGGACGAAGCGGCCGAGCTCGCTCACGACGCCGCTCCCGCGTCGCCGCGGCGCGCGCGGATGCGCTGGAGGATCGCGCTGGTGGACTCCCCGGGCACCAGGGGCGCGAGCACGACGGAGCCGCCGTGCTCCTCGACGAATTCGCGCCCGACCACGCCCTTCTCCTTCCAGTCCTCGCTCTTCGCGAGCACGTCGGGCGCGACGGCGCGCACCACCTTCTCCGGCGTGTCCTCGCGGAACGGGAAGACCGCGTCGACGCACGCGAGCGAGGCGAGCAGCCGCAGCCGCTTCTCGATCGCGAGCACCGGCCGGTCGCGCCCCTTGGTGCGCCGCACCGACGCGTCGTCGTTCACCGCGACCACCAGCACGTCGCCGTGCGAGCGCGCGAACTCGAGCGACTGGACGTGGCCGGGGTGCAGCAGGTCGAAGCAGCCGTTGGTGAGTGCGACGCGCCGCCCCTCGGCGCGCCAGCGGCGGACCAGCGCCACGACCCCTTCGAGCGTCGTCACCTTGCCCGCCGTGGTGAAGCCGTGCGCGAGCGCGTTCGCCAGCTCGGACGGGGTCACCGTCGCGGCGCCGAGCTTCTCGACGACGAGGCCCGCCGCCGCGTTCGCGAGCTCGACCGCCTCGCCGATCGGGCGCGCGGCGGCGCGCGCCAGCGCCAGCACCGCGATCACCGTGTCGCCCGCGCCCGTCACGTCGAAGACGGCGCGCGCGCGCGTCCCGACGTCGCCCTCGCTGCCGTCGGCGGCGAGCCAGTAGATCCCCTGCGCACCGCGCGTGATCACCACGTACTGGAAGCCCACGTGTTCGATGAGGCGGCGCGCCGCGGTGCGGCACCCCGCGACCGTCTTGGTGTCGCAGCCGGTCGCCGCCTCGGCCTCGGCCGCGTTGGGGGTGATCGCGTGGGCGCCGCGGTACTTCACGAAGTCGCGCCCCTTGGGGTCGACCACCACCTCGGCGCCGAGCGCGCAGGCGCGCTCGATCACGCGCGGCGTCAGGACGCCCTTCGCGTAGTCCGACAGCACCACCGCTCCGAGGCCGCGGCCGTTGCGCTCGAGCCAGGCGAGGAGCCGCGCCTCGAGCGGCCCGGAGAGCGGCTCGACGTCCTCCTGGTCGACGCGCAGCATCTGCTGGTGACGCGCCAGCATGCGCGTCTTCTGGACGGTCGGGCGCGAGCGGTCGACGCGGACGCCCGCGTCGGCGACGCCCGCCTCGCGGATGCGCGCGCGCAGCAGCGCGCCGGCGGCGTCGCTCCCGCAGACGCCCGCGAGCAGCGCGCGGCCGCCGAGGCTCGCCACGTTGGCGGCCACGTTCGCCGCGCCGCCCGCCTTCGCCTCCTCGGCCCGCACGCGGAAAACCGGCACCGGCGCCTCCGGCGAGATGCGCGGCACCTCGCCCGAGACGTAGCGGTCGAGGATCAGGTCCCCCACGACCAGGACGCGCCGCCCCTTCAGCCGGTCGAGCAGCTCCGAGACGTCGCCGCTCAAGGCGTGCTCCCTGCCGTTCCGCCCCCTCCGGTACGCCACTCCGCGGGCGGGTCGACCACCAGCCAGCGCAGCAGCGGCAGGACGATCTCGTGGTGGCCGCGCAGGTCGAGGCTCTGCCCGCCCGCCGGCCGGTCGAGGACGTTCACGCGCGTGCGGTAGTGAGGAAGCTGGTCGAGGTTCGCGGTCGTGAAGCGGTCGACCACGAAGCCGAGGTTGCGCGCGATCGCGAGCGCCTTGAGGAAGATCTCGGGGAGCGTGACGGCCGAGCCGACGTTGAAGTAGACGCCCCCCTGCAGCGCGGAGACGGCGGCGGCGAAGCGGCGGAAGTCGGCGAGGCTCGTCGCGCCGATCGCCGCCCCGTCCGCCGACGGGTGCATGTGGACGATGTCGGCGCCGAGCGTCACGTGCACGGTCGCCGGGACGCCGAGCCGGCGGCAGTTCCAGAGCATCGAGAGCTGCCGGTGCGGCAGCTGCGCCCGCTCGATGGCGGCGCCGACCGCCTCGCCGAACCCCTCGCCCGCGCGCGCGCCCGCGACGACCGCCTCGTTCAGGAACTGCGCCGTGTCGCGCGCCATCCCGAACGAGCCGTCCTTGAGGGCGCTCGCCACGTCCTCGCTGGTCGCGCCGATCATCGCGAGCTCGACGTCGTGGATCGCGCCGGCGCCGTTCATGGCGACCGCCTGCACGAAGCCGCGCTCGAGCAGGTCGGCGAGCAGCGGCGAGAGGCCGACCTTCAGCACGTGCGCCCCGATCCCCCACAGTACCGGCGCGCCCGCCGCCTTGGCGGCGACCATCGCTTGCGCCAGCCGGCGCAGCGTCCGCGCGCCGAGCACGTCGGGCAGCGTGCGCAGCAGCGCCTCGACGGCGCCGCGCGGCGGCTCCTCGGCCTGCGCGAACCCCTCGCTCGTGACGAGGTTCGGCCGCTCGCTCAGCGCGTAGGTCTTCAGCCGCGCGAGTGGCAGCTCACCCTTCGCCCGAGGCGGATCGCGCGGTGGATTCGGCGGCCCCTTCATCGCGCGCAGCATAACGCTCCAGCCATTTCGGGTCGGGCTCGCGGCCCGACGCCTTCCAGCGCTTGTGGAACCAGAGGTACTGGCCGGGCGCGGCGCGGATCGCCGCTTCGAGCCGGCAATGGAACGCGAGCGTCATGCGGAACGCGTCCTCGTCCTCGGGCAGGTTGGGGTCGGGCTCGATCGGCGGCTCGATCACGGCGTCGACCTCGTGCGGCCGCGCGCCGCACCGGCTGAAGATCGGCAGCAGCGGCAGGCCGAGGCGCCGCGCGAGCGACGCGATGAACGTGAACGTCGACGCCGGCGCGTGGAAGAAGGGGATGCGCAGCCCTTCGCTGCCCGCGTGCTGGTCGATCATCAGCGCGATCACGTGGCCCTGCTGCAAGCCGCGGTCGGGCGGCTCGCGCCCGGCTTGAGCTCGCGCATGAGCTTCACGCCCGCGCCGTCCTTGACGACCATGCGCTGGCCGAAGCGGCTGCGCAGCGCGAGCAGCTCCGCGTCGATCAGCGGGTTCTCGAGCGGCCGCCCGACGCCGGTGACCGGCAGGCCGAGCCTCGGCCCGAACGTCCCCATCACCTCCCAGTTGCCGAGGTGGCCGGTGAGGAAGATCACGCCGCGCCCGCGCGCGAGGACGCGGTCGTAGTGCTCCTTGCCGTGCATCCGCAGCACCTCGTCGGGACGCTTGCGGGCGAGCGCGGCCTCCAGGGTCATCATCTCGATCGGGACGCGCATGAAGTGGCGGAAGCACTCGCGCACGTCGGCGCGGATGCGCGCGTCGTCGGGATGCCCGCCCAGCGCTTCGGCCATCTGCCGCCGCGCGAGGCGGACGCGGCTGCGCAGCACGAGGTGCGCCAGCGCGCCGAGTCCCCGCGCGAAGGCGAAGGCGACCGGCACGGGCAGCGCCTGCAGGAACCGGATCAGGCCGTGCACGAGCGCGTGCTCGACGCGCCAGCGCCAGCGCACGCGCACGACCGGGCCCGGCGCGTCAGCCGGCGGCATGCTCCTTCGCCTTCTCCTGCTCGAAGCGGATCGCGATCGGCTTCGAGACGCCGTCGCCCTGCATGGTCACGCCGTACAGGACGTCGGCCGCCGCCATCGTCACCTTCGCGTGCGTGACGATCAGGAACTGCGTCCCCTTCAGGAACTCGCGCACCATCGTCGTGAAACGCGCCTTGTTGGAGTCGTCGAGCGGCGCGTCGACCTCGTCGAGCACGCAGAAGGGCGACGGCCGGGTCGAGAAGAGCGCGAAGAGGAGCGCCACCGCGGTGAGCGCGCGCTCGCCGCCGGAGAGCAGCGCGAGCGAGCGCGGGTCCTTGCCGGGCAGCGCCGCGACGATGTCGACGCCCGGCTCGCCCGGCTCGTCGCCCTCGACCGGCAGCAGGTCGGCGCGCCCGCCCGCGAAGAGGCGCCGGAAGAGGTCGCGGAAGTGCGCGCGCACCTCCTCGAACGTCTTCTCGAAGCGCGACTCGCACTCGCGGTCGATCTCCTCGATCATCTCGCGCAGCTTCGCGCGCGCCTCGGTCAGGTCCTGCTTCTGCTTCGACAGGAAGATCGCCCGCCCCTCGACCGCCTGCAGCTCCTCGATCGCGGTCACGTTCACCGGCCCGATGCGGGCGATGACGTTGCGCAGCCGCTCCGCCTCCTGGTTCAGCGTCGCGAGCGGCGTCTCGAAGAGCTTCGGGTCGAGCACCACGTGGATCGGCAGCGCCGGCGCCACGGGCGGAGCGGGAGCCGCGGGCGGAGTCGCGCCCGGCGCCGCAATCATCGCCGCGGCGACGCTCCCGTTCGCGCCCTCCGGCGCGGGCGCCCCGTTCGCGCCGACGGCCGCCTCGAGGCCCATCGCCTCGACCGGCGCGGGCGGCGGCGGCGGCAGCACGAGGTGCGTCGCCTCGCCCGCCCGGATCGCCGCGACCTGGCGCGCGAGGTCGTCGGGCGTGAGCAGCAGCTCCTCGCCGACCTTCGCCTCGAGCACCTCGAGGTGGAGGCGCTGCTCCTGCTCGCGCAGCTCGAACGACTGCAGGTCGCGCGACGACGCCTCGACCAGGCCGCGCAGCTCGTGCACCCGGGCACGCAAGCCGGCCGACTCGGCCTTGTGGCGCTCGAGCTCGGTCGCGCGCGCCGCGAGCTCCTGGGCGAGCCGCTCGATCTCGGCGAGCAGCCCCTGCCGCTCGGCCGCGGCGGCCGCCTTCGTCTCGGCGAGCTGCTGGTCCTCCTCGGAGAGCTCGGCGATGCGCCGGTCGGCGCGCTGCAACTCTTCCCGGCGTTCGAGCAGGCGCGCCCGTGCCGTCGTGCGCGCGTCAGCCGCGGCCTTGGCCCGCTCGGCGAGCTTCGCGACCTCGACGTCGAGCGCGACGACCGCTTCCTCGGCCTTCTGCTTCTCGCCGTGGCCGCGCGTCGCCTCCTGCGCCAGCGCGCCGCGGCGCGCGCGCACCTCGGCGCGCCTCGCCTCGAGGGTGGCGCGTACGGTCGCCAGCGTCCGCCGCTCGGCGTCGAGCTGCGCGCGCTTGCGCTCGAGGTCGACGAGCTCGCGCGCGTCGAGCTCGAGCTCGTCGCGCAGCAGCGCGAGGCGGTTCTGCGACCCCTGCAGGTCGGCCTGCGCCTCCGCTTCGACGCCGGCCGCCTCGGCGCGCCGCTGCGAGCGCGCCTCGCGGTCGCGCTCGCGCAACGCGATCTCGTCCTGCATCCGCGCCAGCGCCGACTCGAGCTCGCGGCACTCCGCCTCGCCCGTCCGCACGAACCGCTCGAGCCGCTCGCGCTCGTTTCTCCGCGTGATCAGGCCGAGGAACTCGCCACGGCCGCGGCTCACGCTCTCGAACGGCGAGAGCATCACCTCGCCGTCGCGGCTGACGAGCGCGCGCCCCGCCTCCGGCGAGCACTGCTCCATCGGGACGTCGGCCGGCAGCAGGTCGAACTGGCCGACCAGCGCCGACAGGAGCGCCCCGTCCTTCTTGTCGAAGCCCGACGCGCGCAGCAGCTCGTTCCAGGCGAGCTCCGCCTCGGGGCGCGGCAGCTCGGCGCGCGAGAGGATCCGGATCCGTTCGAGGCCGTCGCGCCGCAGCCGCTTCAGGATGCGGTTGGCCGTCGCGCGATCGGCGACGACGAGCGCCTCGGAGAGCTGCCCGAGCGCCGCCTCGAGCGCGCGCGCCACCTCGGTGGGCGCGGTGACGAGGTCGGCCACGATCCCCTCGATGCCGGCGAGCTCGGGGTCGCCGGCCGCGGCGCGCTCGAGGAGGTCGCGCACCTGCTCGCTCACCCCCTCGTGGCGGGCGATCGCGTCCTCGACGACGAGGAGGCGCGACTTCTCGCCCTCGATGCGCGCGTGGCGCTGGCGCTGCCGGTCGGCCAGCGCCTGCCGTTCGTTGAAGAGGCGCGCCAGCACGTCGTCGTCGGCCGAGAGCTCCTGCTCGAGCGCGCGCCGCTCCGCGGTCCGGCGGGCGACCACGTCGCGCTTCGCGCGCGCGGCGTCGGCGACCTCGGCGATCGTGCGCGTCCGCTCGGCGCTGCGCCCCTCGAGCTTGTGGCGCGAGTTGGCCAGCACCTTCAGGTGCGACTCGACGTCGCCGAGCTCGCTGCGCGCGCGCTGTTCCTCTTCGACGAGGTCGAGCTCGTCCTTCTCGAGCTCGCCGACCGCCTCCTCGATCTCGCGGGCCTTGCGGTCGAGCTCCTGCATGCGCCGCTGCGCGGAGCCGCGCTCCTCGCGGCGCTTGGACTCCTCGGCAGCCACTTGGTGGACGCGCTCCTCCGACTCGCGCTCCGACCTCGCGAGCTCCTTCGCCTGCCCCGCGACCTCGGCGCGGCGCGCGGCGCTCTCGGTGCGCTCGCCCGCGACCTGCAGCGCGCGCTCGTCCAGCTCGGCGAGGCGCGTCACGAGGTGCTCGCCGCGGGCGCGCCGCTCGGCGTGGACCGCGCGCGCGTCGCTGATCGCGGCGGCGCGGGCCGCCTGCTCCTCGTCACGCGCTCCCAGCGAGCTCTCGCCCGTCGCGAGCTCGGCGCGCGCGGCGGACTCGCGCGAGCGCGCCGCCTCCTTGCCCTCGTCGAGCTCGGCGAGCGCCGCCTGCAGCTCGCGGCGGCGGCGGTCGTGCAGGACCGCGACCACGGCGCGCAGCCGGTCGCGCTTCTCGACGTACGTCCGCGCGCGCCCCGCCTGCGACTTGAGCGAGCGGACCTGCCGCTCGAGCTCGGCGAGGAGGTCGCTCGCGCGCGCGATGTCCTGCTCGGTGCGCTCGAGCCGGCGCACCGTCTCCTTGCGGCGCACGCGGTAGCGGCTGGTGCCCGCCGCCTCCTCGATCAGGACGCGCCGCTCCGACGCGCTCGCGCGCAGGATCGCGTCGATCTGTCCCTGCGCCATGAACGAGTAGCCGCCGACCCCGAGCCCCGTGTCGAGGAAGAGGTCGCGCACGTCCTTCAGCTTCGCGGTCGAGTCGTTGACGAGGTAGATGCTCTCGCCGTCCTTGCCGAGACGGCGCGTCACCTTCACCTCGGGCGACGGATGGGGCAGCCGCCCCGCCGCGTTGTCGAAGTGGAGCGAGACCTCGGCGTGGTCGACGCTGGTCGCGTCGCCGCGGTAGACGACGTCCGCCATGCCGGAGCTGCGCAGCCGCGTCGGCCGCTGCTCGCCGAGCGCCCATTGGATCGCGTCGACGAGATTGCTCTTGCCGCAGCCGTTCGGGCCGACGATGGCGGTGATGCCGTCGCCGATCGCGAACGTGGTCCGGTGCGCGAACGACTTGAACCCGTACATCTCGACCTTGGTGAGCTTCATGCGGAGACGGTCCCTTCGGACGGACGGGAAGCGCGGACCTTCGGCAGGCGAGACGGCGGGATCGAGGCGGTCGACGACCGCGCGGCCGAGTGCCCTCTCGGCGGCGCGGGGTCGCAGGCGTAGCGGAATGCGGCGCCGTCGTGCGCGAGGCCGAGCACGTCGTGGCCGCGGGGAAACGCGAGGAAATCGAGGCGCCCGAAGCGCAGCTCCGCCTCGGAAAACGGCTGCTCGCGCGCTTCGTAGCGGGCGCTGCCGGAGACGGGAAGTGCCGCGGCGAGCGCGGCGACCACCTCGTCTCGCAAGCGCGCGGCCGGCTCGCTCTCGGCCGGGTCGCGCTCGGTGACGGCGCGCACGGCGGCGTCGACGCCGACCGGCACGATCTCGACCGAGTAGGCGTGGCTGCCTGGAAGTTCCAGCGGCAGATCGCCGCTCACGTCGCGCGCGACGTCGCGCAGGCGGCGCAGGAAGCCGACGCCCGCCTCGTCGCGCTGCAGCAGGTCGCGCAGGACGTTGGTCGCGGCGGCGACGCCGCGCTCGACGAGTCCGGGCAGCGCGCGCAAGAGCTCGCGCTCGCGCCGCCGGCCCGCGTGCAGCCCGAGCCGCGCGACGTTGAGACCGACGCGCGCGCCGACCACGTGGACGGCGGGCGTGCGCGTCGAGTGCGACACGTCGGCGACGCCGAGCGCGAGCGCCGGCTGCAGCACGGCACTGATCGAGAGGAGCTCGCGCTCCTCCTCGCCCTCGTCGACCAGGATCCGCACGCGCGGCAGCTGGAGGTGCGCCGCGAAGTCGACCGCCGCGTCGAGGAGGTGCGTCACGAAGGCGAGCAGCCGCGCGCGCACCGTCTCGGGCTCGGCGCCGCGCCGGAAGAGCGAGGTGGCGAGCCGCGCCGGCAGCTCGACGCCCACCCCGAGGATGCGGCGCGCGGTCCGGCCGCGCCGGCCGGCGACGCCGTCGGAGAGCGCGAGCAGCAGCGCGCGCGCGGTCTCCTCGGCCTGCGCCGAGCTCTCGAACGCGGGCGCGAGCGCGCGCTCGACGTGGTTCAGGCCGAGCGGCGCGTGCAGCGCCGGCTCGACGCCGTGCACGAGATGGAGCAGCGCCGCGAGCGCGCCCGGGAGCGCGGCGCGCCGCACCTCGCCGAGGTCGACCGTCGCCTCGAGCGCCTGGCCCGGCGCGGCGAGCCCATCGACATGAAGATCGCCCGCAAGATGCGCCTCGGCGACCGCCGGGTCGAGGACGCGCGCGAGGCTGTAGCGCCGCAGCAGCTCCTGGCCGAGCCGCACGTCGGGCCGCTCGCAGGTGAGTGCGCGGGAAAATGCGATCGCCTCGACCTCCTGCGCCGGCAGCCCGAGCCCCTGCACGCGCGGCAGCAGGTCGGCGCGCCCGCGTTCGAGCAGCTCGACGGCGACCCATTGGCGCAGCGTCGCGGCAGCGAGTCGCGGCGCTCCCTGCGCCATCACGCGCCGCTCGACCGCGGCCGCGATCTCGCGCGCGTCGACGCTGCGCAGCGAGACCTCGAGCACGAGCGCCTGCGCGAGGTCGTCCGCGTCGAACCGCTCGAGCCGCTCGCGGCCGAGCGACGCGATGCGCGGCGCGCCGTCGTCTTGCGCCGCTCCGTTCGCGCGCGCGGGCGCGTCGCGCCGCGTGAGGCCGACCTCCTCGTCGCGCGCCTGCTGCAGGATGTAGCTGCGCGCCACGTCGTGGTGGCCCGTCTCCATCAGGACGCGCTCGGCGATCTGGCGCACGGCGCGCGCCGGCGGCGGCGCGTCCGCGTGCTCGGAACGGAGCACGAGCGCGACCAGCGTCGCGAGCTCGTCGGCGAGGAGCTCCTCGCCCTGGCCGACGGCCAGCGCCGCGCGATGGATCGACGCCGCGAGACGCGCGGCGTCGAAACGCTCGCGCACGCCATCGGACCGGACGACTTCGCGCAACGGATCCTCTTCCGGATCAGGTTGCGGTCGGATCATTTCCACGCCCCGCCATCACCGGTTGGCCTTGGTCGGCTTCTCCGGCGCCCCTTCCCCATGCCCAGTCCCGTGCCCTGGACCGTTCCCCGTCCCGTGCTTCCCCTGATCCCCATGATTCATCAGGGGCCCGAGCTCTTCCAGGAACTGCTCGACGTCCTTGAACTCACGATAGACCGACGCGAAGCGGACGTACGCGACCGGGTCGAGCTTGCGCAGCTCGTTCATCACGAGGTTGCCGACGAACTGCGACGAGACGTCCTTGTCGAACATCTCGTTCAGCTGCGCCTCGATGCGCCGGCAGATCTCCTCGATCTGCTCCTGGGAGACCGGCCGCTTCTCGCACGCCTTCAGGATCCCGGCGCGCAGCTTCGCGCGATCGAACGGCACGCGGCTGCCGTCCTTCTTGATGACGCGGAGCTGGATCTCCTCGATCGTCTCGTAGGTGGTGAACCTGCGCCCGCACTCGAGGCACTCCCGCCGACGACGGATGACCGCCGCGTCCCCCGAGGTCCGCGAATCGATCACCTTGTCATTGTTGGACTTGCAGTACGGACACCGCATCGCGGCTTCGCCTGGTCCCGACCCTCTGGTGTTCCGCCCCCGCTCCCAGTCCTTTGGGCCGCCGCAGCGCCCGGCGCCGGACCGTCCCCTCCCGGTCTTGGCACGCCGGCCCGGGATTCTCCCGCTCAACCGCTGGTGTGTCAAAGACGGAGTGACGCGACTGCTTGGGGATTCGTCACTTAGGAAAGGTCGCCGGCACGAGCCGCCCCTTCTCGAAGGTCAGCCCGAGGTCGCGCAGCGCCTCGGAGAGCGGCGGTCGGCTCTTCACCTGGGCCTCGACGGCGGCCAAGGCGTCCGGCGCGCGCGCGAGGAGCTTCTCCTGCCAGAAGAGGGCGAGCTCCTTGTGGCGGTCGAGCAGCTCGACCACGAGGAGGCCGGTCATGGCGGCCTTCGACTCGACGTCGAGCTTGAGCCCGGTCTCGAAGCCGCGCCGCGACAGCCGCAGCGCCTCGCCCGACGCGGGGCTCTGCAGATGGAGCAGCAGGCTCACGTTCCCGGCGGTGATCGGGCCGTTCGCGAGCGCCGCGCGCGAGAGCTGCATCTCGCGCAGCCAGTCGTCGACCGGCGCGAGGTCGACGCAGGCGGGCCGCCGATCGGCGCCCGCCGGCGGGGAGAGGCCGAGCGCGCGCTCGACCTCCGGGAGCAGCGCGTCGGCGACGGCGAAGGTCGCCTCGAGCGTCGGGTGGCAGTGGTCGAGGAAGAGGTCGTCGCCGGGCGCCGCGAGCTGCGTCGCGCGCTGGAACGCCGCGACGACGTCGACCAGCGCGGCGTCCTGCTCGCGCGCGACGAAGCGGATCGCATCGTTCAGCGCGGCGCGCGCGCGATTGGGATAGCCGTCCAGCTCGAGCGCGCGCTCGAACGCGCGCGCCGCCTCCTCGGAGCGGCCGTTCGCCTCGAGCCGCAACCCTTCGACATAGCTGCGCAGCGCGACGTCGGGGTCCTGCGCCGTGAGCGCCTGGGAGAGTTGGCGCGACTGCTCACTCCACGGCTCGCTGCGCGCGAGGCGCAGCAGCTCGCTCAGATGGTGGTCGTAGTTCTTCGCGACGGCCGGCAGCAGCGGTCTCGAGTGGAACGAGTAGCAGGGCGCGAAACGGGAGAGGTTCGACGCCTGCGTCATGAGCAGCGCCTTCGCGCCGCCCGCGCGCGCGGTCGCGACCATCGCCTCGAGGTTCTCCCGGAAGCGCGCGACGCCGCGCGCGAATTCATCGGGACCGAGGAACGGCCCGGCCCCGACCAGCCCGCCGCCGGCGCGCGCCGCGAGGTCGAGCGCCGCCGGATCGTCGGGGCCGGCCGCGCGCGGCGGCCTCAAGAGACCGGCGATGCGCAGGCGTCCGACCGTCCGCTGCAGCGTCCCGCCGAATCCGTCGCGCAGGTCGTCGATGTAGGAGGCCTGATATTCATTGTGGCCGCTGCAGATCACGAGGAGGTCGGGCGCGCATGCCATCGCTTCGCGCGCTGTCGCGGCGACGGCCGCGCTCGGATCGGCGGCGCGCCCGAATTCGACGACTTCGATCGCGCGTCCCGGATGGTCGCGGCGCAGGCGCGCCTCGAGGACGCGCGCGAAGGAGAAGTGCGGCGCGAAGGGAAAGCCGGCCGCCGTCGACTCGCCGACCACCACGACGCGCAACGTTCCCGCGGGCTTCGCAACGGCGCAGGCGATGCGATCGAGCGAACGCGCCGGGTCCTTCGCGAGGTCGGGCCAGTTCCGGTAGCGCGTGAGCAGGCGCCCCTCGGGCGCCTCGAACTCGACGAGCTCGCGCTCGACGCCGCGCCCGGTCGTGCGCAGCGCGAGCTCGACCAGCGCGAAGAGCGCGAACGCCGCCGCGACGCCGGCGAGCAGCAGCGCCGCGCGCGCGCGCAGAGGCGTCACGGCGCGCTCACCGGAAGCCGTCCGGACCGACCGCGACGCCGGCGCGGCCGAACGCGGCGACCGCGCCGGGCAGCCGGCCGATCGCGGCGCCGAGCGTCCGCGCCTTCGCGTCGTCGAGCGACCGCGCCGCGGCGAGATCGGCGCGCGCCGCCTCGGCGGCCCCGCACGCGGCGCGGACCAGCGCGCGCACCACGAGGAACTCGGCGTCGCGCTCGAACGCGGCCGACTGCTGCACGACGGCGTCGAGGAACTCGCGCGGCCGCTCCCACAGCGCGGCCGGCGCGTCGGCGTTCGTGGCGAGCTCGTTCACGAGCAGCGTCGCCTGCCCGAAATTCTGGCGCGCCGCGTCCTCCTCCGTGAAGTGGAGCGAGGCGTAGTAGGCGTCGAAACGGGCCTTGAAGTCGCCCGGCGGCTCGCGCGTGTCGTCGGCCGCGCCCGGCCGCGCCGCCGCCGGCAGCGCCTCGACGGCACGCAAGATCTCGTCGGCGACGAGGTAGTGGCCGAGCAGGTTGGGATGGCAGTAGTCGATGAAGAGGTCGAAGCCGGGCGCGCCGTGCGACTCGCGGGCGAAGCGCGCCTCGCAGTCGGCCAGCGCGGCACCGCGCTCCGCCGCGACCGCGCGCAGCGCGGCGATCAGGTCGGGCGAGGCGCGCTCGGGCAGCTCGTCGAGCGTGAGCGACGCTTCAAAAGCCCACCCCGCCTCGTCGTCGCGGCCGAGCGCGCGCAGGATCCGGCCGCGCCGCCAGTGCAGCAGCGCCGCGCCGGGCGCCCGCTTCACGAGCCGGTCGACCGCCGCGAGGTCGGCGCGCGCCGCCTCGCCGGTACGCGCCCCGTCGTCGCCGGCGGAGAGCTTCGCCTCCCCCGCGTCCCACGCGGCGCCCGTCGCGCGGACCGCCGCGACCAGCGCCGCGGAGTCGGGCCCGACCGGCACGACGCTGCAGCGCGGCGCGTGGTCGACGACGTTCGACGCCGGGATGCAGACGAGCGCCGGGATCCCGCGGCGCGCCGCGACGTCGAGCAGGGCGCGCACGCCCGCCACGAAGTCGGCGAGCGCGCGGGCGCGCTGCCCGTCGGTCAGGAACGGACCGGCGCGCACGCTCTCCGGCTCCAGCGCGCGGTCGGGCGGCGGGCCCAGCAGCCGGCGCGCGCGCGGCGAGCGCTGCAGCCAGGCGACGAACGGGTCGACCACGCCGAGCAGGTTGGGGCGCTTGAACTCGTTGTGGCCGACGTAGAGCACGAGCGCGTCGGGGGCGAAGTCGTCGAGCTCGCGCGCGAGCGAGGGCCAGTCGTGGCTGTCGTAGCCGCTCTTCCCGCAGTTCACGACCTCGAGCGCCGGCCGGGCGAAGCGGGCGCGCAGCCGCATCTCGAGGAAGCGCGAGTAGGAGGCGCGCCCGCGGTAGCCGGTCCCGAAGGTGGTCGACTCCCCGATCGAGAGGACGCGCCAGACGCCGCTCCCCTTCTCGCGCGGCGTCGCGAGGCGGTCGCCGTCGCCGCCGGCGAGGCCCGCCGCGACCTCGGGGTTGATCGACCAGAGCGCGCGGCCGCCCGCGTCGGCGAGCGCGCGGCCGTCGGCGCCGCGCACCGGCCGGAAGTGCGGCGGCGGGCCCGCCTCGGGCAGCCAGCCGCGCCGAAGCGCGAGGTCGAGCAGCGGCACGAAGAGCAGCGCGGCCAGCCCGCAGCCGGCCACGACCAGCACGCCGCGGCGGCGCGCGTCCATCAGCTTGTCGGCGTCACCCGCAGGAACTTCATCTGCAGCATCCCGAGGATCGAGTTGACCAGCATGTAGAGCGACTGGCCCGACGCGTAGGTGTAGAGCATCGCGCCGAAGATCAGCGGGAAGAAGTTCATCATCTTCTGCATCTGCGCCTGCTGCGGATCGGTGGCCTTCGGCATCATCCGGTTCTGCACCAGCCACGCGATCACCATCAGGATCGGCAGCAGGTGGATCGTGTCGAAGCTCCACCCGAACGGCATCGGGACGGTGAAGCCGAGCGGGACGTTGTCGGGCAGCGAGAGGTCGGTGATCCAGCCGACGAAGCCGGCCTGCCGCAGTTCCGGCGCGCTGCGCATGATCTGGAACAGGCCGTACCAGACGGGCATCTGCAGGAAGAGGATCAGGCAGCCGAAGATGGGCGGGCGCACGCCGTTCGCCGCCATCAGCTTCTGCTGCTCCTGCTGGAGCTTCTGCAGGTTGTTCTTGTACCGCTGCTTCAGCTCGTCGATCTTCGGCTGCAGCAGCTTCATCTTCTTCTGGAACACCTCCATCGTCCGGCTCTGCATGCGGTTGAGCGGGAAGAGCAGAGCCTTCACCGTCGCCGTGAGCAGGATGATCGCGACGCCCCAGTTGTGGGTGAGCGCGTGCATCCACCGCATCCAGACCAGCAGGACGCGGTTGATCCAGCGGGTCCAGACGCTGCCGTACTGCACGGCGTAGAGGATGCGGAAGTCGGAGTGCTCGTCGCCCTCCATCACGTCGGGGCTGCGCATGCCGGCGAACAGGTCGAAGCTCATCGTCAGGGGCGGCGCGCCCTTGGGCGGGAAGACGATGCGCAGCATCGCGTCGACGCGCACGTTCGAGTCCCACTCCTCGTGCAGCGACTGCAGGTCGGAGGCGGTGATCGGGGCGCGCGTCTCGGCCTCCTTGGCGCGCTGCGCCACCTCGAAGTTGATGCGGTCGAAGACCTTGGAGGCGGTGGCGCGCGTGAAGTAGGGCGCCGTCTCCGGGTGGGGCCGCAGCGCGAAGGCGAAGTAGTTGTTGGTCGCGCCGACGAACGGCAGCGCGTCCTCGCGGACGACGTCGCGCGTCTGCGGGCCGTCGTTGAGCGACGTCGCCGGGAGCGAGTCGAGGTTGTCCTCGTCGCGGACCGTGAAGACGGCGGCCGGCTTCTCCGTGAACTTGGTGGCGCGCACGTCGTCGATGTTCGAGACGGCCGTCAGCAGGTAGGAGCTCGAGCCCTGCTCGGCCCCCTCGCGCTGGCTGGAGAAGCGCAGCTCGACGCCGATGTCGTAGCGGCCGTCGCGGAAGCGCAGCGTCTTCTCGAAGCGGTTGCCGTCGCCGTCCTCGAAGGTGAAGAGGACGTCGGTGCCGCCGGAGACGCGCTTCGTCTCGGAGGTCCAGTTCGACGTCTCCGGCGGCAGCCCGGCCGGCGCCATCGCCGGATCGCGCGCGAGCCGCAGCAGCGGCAGCTCCGGGTCGAGGTCGTTGCAGAGCGGCAGCCAGTGGGCCGGATCGGCCTCCTGCGCCGGATCGCCTGCGATGCCGATGCGCGTGAAGTACTTCTTCAGCTTGAGCTCGCGGATGCCCGCGCCGTGGTTGCTGAGGCGCACGCGGTAGAAGTCGGTGTCGACCACGAGGTCGTCGACGCGCGCGACGTCGCGCGTCGCGGGGAAGCTCGTGACGGGCACGGCGGCCGGCGCGGTCGCCGTCGGGGCCGGGGTCGGCGCCGCGGCGTTCGGGACGGCTTCGGGCCCGGGCGGGGCGGCGGCGTTCGCCGGCGCCGCGGCGGCGCGCGGGAACATCACGTTCTTCACCGTGAGGTACCCGACCGCGACCAGCATGAAAAGGAAGAAGGCGAGCGAGGCGCGACGATCCATCGGGGCTGCGGACTCCGGGTCAGGACGACGAAAGGACGGACGAATGCCCTACCGCGCGGCGGCGCGGCCGGCTCAACGCCCCTCCTCGAGGCGCGCCGCGAGGTAACGCGGCAAGACGCCGGTGTCGAGGATCTTCTTCTGCGTCGCCTTGAAGTCGTACTCGACGCGGTGGAACCAGACGGTCTCCCCGTCGAAGGTCACGTACGAGGCGCGCGTGTCGCCGTCGCGCGGCTGGCCGACGGAGCCGACGTTCACGAGCGCCTTCCCCTGCGAGCGGCGGAACCCGTCGGGGAAGCGGATCGGCGAGAGGAAGCTCGGCGCCTCGGTGTAGACGCCGGGCACGTGCGAGTGGCCGACGAAGCAGAAGTCGACCGGCATGCGCTCGAACACCTCGCGCATCTTCACCGCGTCCTGCGCGTCGCGCGGCAGCATGTACTCGCGCACCGGGTCGCGCGGCGAGCCGTGCACCAGGAGCGCGTTGTCGATCTTGTGCTGCGTCGGCATCGCGCCGATCAGCGACCAGAGCTTGAAGTTGTCGTCGGGCGACGCGCTCTTCGAGTTGAGCTGGTCGCGCGTCCACTCCAGCGCGATGCGGGCGCGCTCGTTGAAGTCCTCGGGGTGGAACATGCACGCCTCCTCGTGGTTGCCGAGGAGGGTGATCTCCCATTCCGTGGAGCGCTTGAGCGTCTCGCGGGGCTGCGGGCCGTAGCCGATGACGTCGCCGAGGCAGACGATCGACTCGACCTTGCGACGGGCGACGTCCGCCAGGACGGCGTCGAGCGCTTCGACGTTCGAATGGATGTCCGAGATGATGGCCCGCAGCATCGGCGTCCGTTTCGAGGCGGCGGACCCCCGGGGCCGACCGCGAAACGGGGGACGTTACCCGCCGCGCGCGCGCGACGGAACCCTGACCCTCAGAGCGGCAGCGCTTCCTCGACCAGCATGATCGGGATGCCGTCCCGCACCGGGTAGGCGACCTTGCCATCGCTGCGCACCAGGGCCGCCTCGATCTTCTCGGTCACCTTCTCGCCGCCCCGATTCACGAGCTCGTCCTTCGCGATCCGCTCGTTCAGGCGACGGACCACGTCGTCTCCCGCCAGCGCGACCGCCTCCTTGGTCTCCGGGCACGCGAGGATCTCGAGCAGCTCCTTGTCCAGCATCGTCGCCTCCTCCGCCGACCGCACCTCGTCGCGCACTCGTCCCCTCTTCATAACGCCTCTCCTCCCAAAGCCTCACGACGCCTCTCTTGCCGGTCGCGGCGCACGCGCCGTCGCGACCTCACCACCGCTCCGGCAGCCACCCCTCGTCGCGGAAGCTCCGGAAGCCGTCGGCCGCGATCACCACGTGGTCGAGCAGCCGGATCCCGAGCAGCGCGCCCGCCTCGGCGAGCCGCAACGTGACCTGGTGGTCCTCGACGCTGGGCGTCGGGTCGCCGCTCGGATGGTTGTGCACCAGGATCAGCCCCGCCGCCGCGAGCCCGATCGCCGGCCGGAACACCTCGCGCGGATGGATCACCGACGACATCAGCGAGCCGACCGAGACGCAGCGCTCGCCGAGCAGGCGGCGGCGCGCGTCGACCAGCAGCACCACCACCCGCTCGCGCCGCTCGCCGACGAGGCGGGAGCGCAGCAGCTCGAAGACGCCGCGCGCGTCGCCGAGCTCGAGGCCGCCGCGCGCCCCTCCGCAGCCCATCCGGCGCGCCACCTCGACCAGCGCGGCGACCCGGCACGCCCCCGCCTCGCCGAGCCCGCGGACGCGCGCGAGCTCGGTCAGCCCGAGATCGGCGAGCGACTCGAGCCGCCGGCAGCAGCGCAGCAGGTCGTCGGCGACGTCGAGCACCGAGCGGTTGCGATGGCCGCTGCCGAGCACGAGCGCGAGGAGCTCGCGGTCGTCGAGGCTCTCCGCGCCGAGCATCCGCAGCCGCTCGCGCGGCCGCAGGTGCTCGGGCAGCGCCTTGATCGCCGTCGCTTCCGCCGTCACGCGCCGACAGACGCGCGCCGCCGCGGCCGGTGACGCGCGCGCCGGCGCGCCGTGCGTTCAGCGCAGCAGCAGCGCTTCGCCCCACACGCCGCGATCGGCGACGTCCTCGCCCTCGCCGAAGTCGGTGACGAGCGCGAGCGTCTTCGCGCCGGCGAGCGCGATCGGTCCGACCTTCACCGCCGGCTCGCCCGCGCGCAGCACGGCGCTGCGCCACGCTTCCTTGCCGTCGAGCACGACCGCGAACTGGATCGCGCCGCGGTCGGCGAGATCGAGCACCTCGTCGGCGACGCCGACCCACGCCTCGAACTGCGCCTCTTGGGGCGTCAGCGTGAACTCGAGCCGCGTGCGCGAGTGGCAGCCGAAGCCCTTCGCGAAGCTGCGCCCGCCGACCGCGAGCGGGCGGCCGGTCACCGTCCGGTCGGGACGCCAGGGAAAGAGGAACTGGTCGGCGCTCCCGAGGTAGGGCGTCTGCTCGACCTTCGCGGGGGCGCGGTCCGACAGCCACGCGTGGCGCGCGCCGTCGAAGCGCAGCGCGCGCAGGATCTCGGGCGGCAGCACCACGCTCTTCGCGAAGCCCTGCGGCTTGAGCTCGAGGCCGGCGTCCCCGAACCTGAGGAGGGTGCCGGTCAGGACGCCGTCGGGCGCGAGGTCGGCGTGGACGAGCGGCGCCTTCGGCGGATCGAGCTCGCCCTGGCGCGCCAGCACGACCGCCTCGAGCTCGCCCCAAGTGAACTTGCCGTTGCCGAGCGAATACTCGAACTCGCAGTCGTTCGCGGAGAACGACTGGAGCGTGCCGCGCGTGAAGTCGCCGCCCGACTCGGGCCGCTTGAAGAGCGCGTCCTCCTTGGCCGAGACGTCGAAGCGCGCCCGCTCGAGCCGCGGCGCGCGCGCGCCGAGGAAGAGCGCGGAGAGGGCGTCGATCGGGATCTCGAGCTCGACGCCCGGCCGCAGCGCGACGCGCAGCATCTCGGCCGAGCCGCCCGCGACCGCCCCCTCGAGCCGGCTGCCGTCGTGGAGCAGCGCGACGATCCGCTCGCCGGAGGCCGGCGCGAGCGCGGAGCGGCGCGGGAATTCGACGCTGATCAGCTCGTCGAGCGGGATCGTCTCGACGCCGCCGTCGGAGCGCGTCACCGTCGCGCCGCTCGCGTCGATCACGCAGCCCGACGCCGAGGCGAGGGGCGAACCGACGCGGCGCACCTCGGCCGCACCTTCGGCGGCCGTTGCGGACGAAGCGGACGAAGCGGACGAGGTGGCGAGGAGCGGAATGACGAGGGCGAGCGCGTGCGTGGCGACCATCCGGCGGATTGTAGGAGCGCCTGGAGCGGCAGCGCCAAAATGGCGACGAGCACGCGACGCATCTGCGACGGCGCGACAGCTTGACGCTCGCGCGCATCGAGCCGTCGTCTGCGCCCCACGCGGGCGTGGCGCGCGCTTCTGGCACCGGTTTTGCCAACGGCGCGCTCCTCTTCCCCGCCCCGAGCCGCTCCTCGGCTCGCACTTCGTGCCTCGGGCGGGGAGACAGCGCGCGCGATGCTCGGTGGGTCGCGCGCGCGTTCGCAAGGTGCCGACGCGGACCGGCGCGCCCGACCATCCTGACCTTGGCCCGGCCCGGAAGGAGAACTCTCGCAATGGCGAAGCAGATGGTGTTCGAGCAGGAGGCCCAGGAGCGCCTGCTCGCCGGCGTGACGAAGCTCGCGCGCGCCGTGAAGACCACGCTCGGGCCGCGCGGCCGGTGCGCGGTGCTCGACAAGGGCTGGGGCGGCCCCTCGATCATCAACGACGGCGTCACGGTCGCCGAGGAGATCGAGCTCAAGGACCCCTACGAGAACCTCGGCGCGCAGCTCGTGAAGGAGGCGGCCTCCAAGACCAACGACGTCGCCGGCGACGGCACGACGACGGCGACGATCCTCTCCGAGGCGCTCTACAAGGACGGGTTGAAGCTCCTCACCGCCGGCGTCAACCGCGCGGCGATCGTGCGCGGCATGAAGCAGGCGTGCGAAGACGTGGTCGCCGCGCTGCAGAAGATGAGCAAGAAGATCTCCGGGTCGAAGGAGATCGCGCAGGTCGGGACGATCTCGGCGAACAACGACGTCGAGATCGGGAAGATGATCGCCGACGCGATGGACAAGGTCGGCAAGGACGGCGTGATCACCGTCGAGGAGGGCAAGTCCCTCGAGACCTCGGTCGACGTCGTCGAGGGCATGCAGTTCGACCGCGGCTACCTCTCGCCGCACTTCGTGACCGACCCGGAGAAGATGACGGCGGTCCTCGAGAACTGCCTCGTCCTGATCCACGAGGACAAGATCAGCTCGATCGTGAAGCTGATTCCGCTGCTGGAGAAGGCGAGCAAGGCGGGGCGACCGCTCCTGATCATCGCCGAGGACATCGAGGGCGAGGCGCTCGCGACGCTGGTCGTGAACAAGCTGCGCGGGATCCTGCAGTGCTGCGCGGTCAAGGCGCCCGGCTACGGCGACCGCCGCAAGCAGTACCTCGAGGACGTCGCGATCCTCACCGGCGGCCAGGCGCTCGTGAAGGACCTCGGCATCGAGCTCGACAAGATCGACCTGAACCGCCTCGGCAAGGCGAAGAAGATCACGATCGACTCGGAGCACACGACGATCGTCGGCGGCGCCGGTACGTCGGCCGCGCTCTCCGGCCGCATCAAGCAGATCCGGAACGAGATCGAGATCGCCACCTCCGACTACGACAAGGAGAAGCTGCAGGAGCGGCTCGCGAAGCTCGCGGGCGGCGTCGCGCAGATCAACCTCGGCGGAGCGACCGAGACGGAGGTGAAGGAGAAGAAGTCGCGCGTCGAGGACGCGCTGCACGCGACGCGCGCGGCCGTCGAGGAGGGCATCGTGCCCGGCGGCGGCGTCGCACTGCTGCGCGCGAAGAAGGCGCTCGCGAAGGCGGCGCGCCCCTCGGGCGACGAGCGGTTCGGCTACGACCTCGTTCTCATTGCGAAGCCGGGCGCGGGCGCTGGGGGCCAATACCGTC
>DAINBU010000042.1:0-16296 GCA_036732755.1 Planctomycetota bacterium | reverse complement strand
CGATCCCGGCGCGCGCGATCGCCGACAACTCCGGCTTCGACGGCGCCCTGATCGCGAGCCAGGTCGAGGCGGCGAGCGGCGGCCACGGCTTCGACGCGCTGACCGGGGAGATGAAGGACCTCGTCGAGGCGGGCATCGTCGATCCGACGATGGTCGTGCGCTCGGCGCTGCAGCACGCGGTGAGCGTCGCCACCTTGCTCCTCTCGTCCGACCTGCTCATCACCGACGCGCCGAAGAGCGAGTCGGAAGGGGGCGGCGGCCACGACCACGGCGGCGGCATGGAAGGCATGGGCGGGATGGGCGGCATGGGCGGGATGGGGATGTGAGCCCGCGTCCGGCGCGACAGGAATCCAACGAGGAGGCGAAGTAGATGGCCAAGTTCAAACCGCTCGACGACCGCATCGTCGTCGAGGTGCTCGAAGCGGAGGAGAAGTCGGCAGGCGGCATCCTCATTCCCGACGCGGCCAAGGAAAAGCCGCAGCGCGGCCGCGTGACGGCCGTCGGACCCGGCAAGCTCCTGAAGAGCGGCGCGCGGGCCGAGCCCTCGATGAAGAAGGGCGACGTCGTGATCTTCGGCAAGTACGCCGGCACCGACGTCCGCGTCGGCGGCGACGAGTTCAAGATCCTGAAGGAGAACGAGGTCCTCGCGCGCATCGACGGCTGACGCCGGCGCCGCGACCCGTTCCCGAACCCGTACCCCCATCCACCAGGACGCGGAGCACCGCCGAACCGGCGGCCCGCGACCCGACGAAGGAAGCCCGACAGCAATGGCGAAGCAGATCCTCTACGACGACGACGCGCGGCGGAAGATGCGCGACGGCGTGATCGCGCTCGCGAAGGCCGTGAAGGTCACGTTCGGCCCCGGCGGCCACACCGTGATCATGAAGAAGTCCTACGGCGGCCCGACCATCACCAAGGACGGCGTCACCGTCGCGAAGGAGGTCGAGCTCGAGGACCCCTTCGAGAACATGGGCGCGAAGCTCGTGATCGAGGTGGCGAAGAAGACGGCGGACGCGGCCGGCGACGGCACCACGACCGCCACGATCCTCGCCGAGTCGATCTTCACGGAGGGGTTGCGCTACCTGAACTCCGGCGTGAACCCGACCGTGCTGAAGCGCGGCCTCGACAAGTGCGTCGAGGCGGTGGTCGCCGAGCTCAAGGCGATGTCGAAGAAGGTCAGGGGCCGCGACGAGATCCAGCAGGTCGCGGCGATCGCCGCCAACGGCGACACGCAGATCGGCGACATCCTCGCCACCGCCATGGACCGCGTCG
This sequence comes from Planctomycetota bacterium, assembly GCA_036732755.1. Classification (GTDB taxonomy): domain Bacteria; phylum Planctomycetota; class B15-G4; order B15-G4; family SIAN01; genus DASRRB01. The sequence goes on along the minus strand of DAINBU010000042.1, from coordinate 15,024 downwards.
GCCAGGACGGGGTGATCACCGTCGAGGAGTCGAAGTCGATCGAGACGACGGTCGAGCTGGTCGAGGGGCTGCGCTTCGACAAGGGCTACCTCTCGCCCTACTTCATCACCAACGTGCAGGCGATGACCTGCGAGCTCGAGAACCCGCTCATCCTGGTGCACGAGCCGAAGATCTCCAACCTGCGCAGCTTCCTGCCGCTGCTCGAGCAGGTGGCACAGGCCGGCCGGCCGCTGCTCGTCATCGCCGAGGACGTGAGCAACGAGGCGCTCGCGGCGCTGGTGGTCAACCGCCTGCGCGGCACCCTCCACTGCGTCGCGGTCAAGGCGCCGGGCTTCGGCGACCGCCGCAAGGCGATGCTGCAGGACCTTGCGGTCCTCACCGGCGGCTCGTTCATCTCCGAGGACCTCGGCAAGAAGCTCGAGAACCTGCTCCTCTCCGACCTCGGCAGCGCCAAGCGCGTCGTCATCGACAAGGACAACACGACGATCATCGAGGGCGCGGGCAAGAAGTCGGCGATCAAGGAGCGCGTCGAGCAGATTCGCGCGCAGATCGAGCAGGCGACCTCCGACTACGACAAGGAGAAGCTGCAGGAGCGGCTCGCGAAGCTCGCCGGCGGCGTCGCGGTGGTGAAGGTCGGCGCGCCGACCGAGACCGCGATGAAGGAGCGCAAGGACCGCGTCGAGGACGCGCTCCACGCGACGCGCGCGGCGGTCGAGGAGGGCATCGTGCCGGGCGGCGGCGTGGCGCTCATCCGCTGCCTGCCGGCGCTCGCCGACGCGAAGCTCAAGGGCGACGAGACCTTCGCGCGGGAGATCCTCGCCAAGGCGCTCGAGGCGCCCGTCCGCCAGCTCGGCGTGAACGCCGGCCTCGAGGGCACCGTGGTCTCCGCCGAGGTGAAGTCGCGCAAGGGCGCGGTCGGCTTCAACGGCGTCACGAGCGAGTACGAGGACCTCGTGAAGGCCGGCATCGTCGACCCGACCAAGGTCGTCCGCCTGGCGCTGCAGAACGCGGCGTCGGTCTGCGGCCTCATGCTCACGACCGACACGCTCGTGACCGACCTGAAGGACAAGAAGAAGGCGGTCGCCGGCAGCACGACCTGAGCGGCGGACACCGGCGCATCGAATGACGACGACGCGCGACTACTACGAGATCCTCGGCGTCGCCAAGACCGCGTCGCAGGACGAGATCAAGAAGTCGTATCGCAAGCTCGCCTTCCAGTTCCACCCCGACCGCAACAAGGACGACCCCAAGTCGGAGGAGAAGTTCAAGGAGGCGGCCGAGGCGTACGAGGTCCTCGGCGATCCCGAGAAGCGCAAGATCTACGACCAGTTCGGCCACCAGGGCGTGCGGCAGAGCGGCCAGGCGCGCGGCTTCGGGAGCTTCGAGGAGATCTTCTCCGCGTTCGGCGACATCTTCGGGATGGGCGGACGCGGCGGCGGCGGCGGCGGCGGCTCGATCTTCGACGAGTTCTTCGGCGGCTTCGCGCAGCCGCAGGCCGGCCCGCGCCGGCAGCGCGGCGCCAGCCTCAAGTGCCAGATCGAGATCTCGCTCGAGGAGGCCTGGAAGGGCACCGAGCGGACCATCGAGGTCACGCGTAACGAGCACTGCTCGGAGTGCAGCGGCTCGGGGGCGGCGGCCGGCAGCTCGCCGGTGACCTGCCCCGTCTGCCGCGGCAAGGGCGTCGTCCACCAGTCGCAGGGCTTCTTCACCATTCGCACCACGTGCGGCCGGTGCCACGGCGAGGGCGCCGTCATCGAGCACCCGTGCCGCCGCTGCCGCGGCGCCGGCACGGAGAAGGTGAAGCGCGAGATCGTCGTGCGCATGCCTGCGGGCGTCGACACCGGCACCCAGGTGCGCATCGCGGGCGAAGGCGAGCCCGGCCCGCGCGGCGGCCCGCGCGGCGACCTCTACTGCATCGTCGCGGTGAAGCCCCATCCGCTCTTCGAGCGCGACGGCGACGACCTCCACCTCGAGATCCCGGTCGGCTTCGCGAACCTCGTGCTCGGCACCAAGATCCAGGTGCCGACGCTCTCCGGCACGGAGACGATCTCGCTCCCCGCGCGCACGCCGAGCCACACCGTGCTGCGCGTGCGCGGCAAGGGGATGCCGAGCCTGCGCGGCGGCGGGCGCGGCGACCTGCTCGTGCGCGTCGCCGTCGACGTGCCGAAGAAGCTGACGAAGCGGCAGGAGGAGCTCCTGCGCGAGCTGCAGGGGATCGACGACGAGAACGTGAGCCCGGAACGGAAGAGCTTCCTCTCCAAGGTGAAGGACCTGTTCGACTGAGCCCCCCATTCATGAAACGGAAGCCCGAAGAGATTCCCGCGGACGAGGCCGGCGACGCGCCGGCGCAGCCGGCCGGCGCGCGCGCCGAGGGCGAGGCCCAAGGCGCGCCCGGGGCGCCGCTCCCGCCGGCGGAGCAACTCGCCGCCGAGCTCGCCGACGCGCGCAAGCTCGCGCAGCAGCTCAAGCACCAGTCGCTCGAGCTCGCCGCCGACCTCGACAACCAGGCCAAGCGCTTCGCGCGCGAGCGGCAGGTCGTGCGCGAGGAGATCACGTCGCGCTTCGCGCGCGAGATGATCGAGGTGCTCGACAACCTCGACTCGGTGGTCCGGTCGCTCACCGACGCCGAGCGCGCCAGCCCGCTCGGCCACGGCGTCGAGCTCACGCAGGTCGTCTTCCTCGAGAAGCTGAAGAGCTTCGGCATCGAGCCGATCGACGCGGTCGGGCAGCCGTTCGACCCGCGCTGGCACGAGGCGATCCTCGAGGCGCCGCGCGACGACGTGCCGGCTGGCACGGTCACGACCGAGCTCACGCGCGGCTACCGGCTCGGCGGCAAGCTCGTGCGCGCGGCGAAGGTCGAGGTCGCGAAGGCGACCGCCGCGGGCGACGCGGAAGAAGACGGGAGCTGAGCGCAGCGATGCCCACCTACGACTACCGCTGCGGCGCGTGCGGCCACGTCTTCGAGCACTTCCAGTCGATCCACTCCTCGCGCTTGAAGAAATGCCCGAAATGCCGCAAGCCGAAGCTCGAGCGGCTGATCGGCGGGGGCGGCGGGCTCCTCTTCAAGGGCTCGGGCTTCTACATCACCGACTACCGCAGCAGCTCCTACCACGAGGCGGCGAAGAAGGATGCCGCGCCCGGCGCCCCGGCGCCGGCCGCCCCGTCGGGAAGCGACGGCGCCGCGAAGGCGTCGGAGCCGAAGAGCGGCGCGGGTGACGGCGCGAAGCCGGCGCCGACGCCGACGCCGAAGGCACCCGCCGCGAAGCCGGCGTCGACCCAGGGCGGCGGCAAGGGTCGCGGGCGGAGCGGCCGATAGAGTGGCGGCCCGCCGCGGCGCGCATCGGAGAGGGTCGATGGGACGACGTTCACGAATCGGCGCGCTCCTGATCTTCACCGTCCCGCCGCTCGCGAGCGCCGGCTGCCGCGGCCCCGCATCGATCGAGTCGACCGTCGAGTTCCAGACCGGGCGCGGCGTCGTGCGCGGCGTCTCGACCGAGGACGGCATCCTCGCGCTGGTCGAGACGGTCCCCCCCACCGGCGAACTGGGCTTCCGCTACCGCGCCGGCAACGGCTTCTTCGACGACGTCGCGAAGCTCGAGCGGCGCAACGACACGCTCGCGGTGCTGACCCCGAAGAGCTCGCGCCTCAACCTCGCCCGCTTCGCCGTCTACCCGGCGGCCAAGGATGAACGCCTCTTCATCGAGGTGCGCACGTCCGACCACGGCGACCTGCTCGCCTGCCACCTCTACGAGGGCGGCCGCCAGGGCGACCTCCTCGAGCTCGACGAGGCGGGCTCCGAATTCGACGACATCGTCCGCCAATACGCCGGCGCCGGCGTCTTCGCGTGGCGCGACGACACGATGCAGCTGGTCGGCGTCCTGAACGGCGTCTGGTGCGAGTCGCCGCGCGCGCTCGCCTTCGTCGGGCTCGACGAGATCGCGACGCTCCTGCCCGCGTCGTCGGACTATTTCTCACGCAAGGTCCTGCCGCGCCGCGCCGACTTCGAGTACGGCATCCCCCGCAGCTTCGAGGGCGAGCGGCCCGAGTCGGCCGACGTCCCGCCGGCGCGCGAGCCTCCGGCCGACGCCGCGAAGCCGGGCGCCCCCAAGCCGCCGAACGAGACGAAGCGGCGCGAGTGATCGCGCTTTCGCGCCGAATTGACGCGCCCGAGCGGCGCCGTTACAAAAGCGCGCTTCGCCCATGACGAGCGCGCTCGACAGCTACGTGCCGCTGATGCTCCACCTGCTGGTGGTGACCGCGGCGGTGCTCGCGCTGATCCTCGCGTCGACGCTGCTCGGGCCGAAGCGGCCGACCCGGCCCAAGTCGCTCCCCTACGAGTCGGGCACCGAGACTCCGGGCGGCGCGCGCCAGCGCTTCGCCATCCGCTTCTATCTCGTCGCGATGCTCTTCATCCTGTTCGACGTGGAGACGGTGTTCCTCTTCGCGTGGGCCGTGAGCGCGCGGGCGCTCGGCCTGGCGGGGTTCGCGACCGTGGCGCTGTTCGTGGGGGTGCTCGGCCTCGGCCTCGCGTACGCTTGGCGCAAGGGCGCGCTCGCCTGGGACGCCCGGGATTGAGCCGGGTCCCATCATTGATGAGGGGAATCCCGTGAGCGGCGGTTCGGCTCGACCCGGGCAGCCCGGAGAGGACGCGACGCCGCCGGAGCCGCTGCTGCGGGAGCTCGAGGCGCTGGCCGGCCGCTACCCGACGAAGCGCGGCGGCCTCCTCCTCATGCTCCACCGGCTCCAGGAGTGGCGCGGCTGGATCGCGCCCGCCGACATGCGTCGCTGCGGTGCGCTGACCGGCATCTCCGCGGCCGAGGTCTGGAGCGTCGTGAGCTTCTACACGATGTTCCGCACGCGGCCGGGCGCCCGCTTCCCGATCGGCGTCTGCCGCAACATCGCCTGCTTCGTGCAGGGCTCCGAGCGCGTGACGCGGGCGCTGTCGGAGAAGCTCGGCTGCGAGCCGGGCGGCATGTCCGCCGACGGGAAGTTCAGCCTGCAGGAGGTCGAGTGCCTCGGCAGCTGCGGCAGCGGCCCCTGCCTCGAGATCGACAGCCGCTACTTCGAGAACGTCGACGCCGACAAGGCGGGCCGCATCGTCGACTTGCTTGCGCATTCGGACGGCGACGCGACGAGCGCGATCGAGGATGCCGCGAAGGCGGCGCGCTGACGATGGCGAACTACCTCTCGCTCGAGTTCGCGCGCAGCGGCCCGATGCTCCTCGCGGAGGCGCGCGGCAAGGGGCGCTGGGCCACCGCCGAGCGCGTCCTGAAGACGCTGAAGCCCGAGCAAGTCGTCGACGAGGTGAAGAACGCCGGCCTGCGCGGCCGCGGCGGCGCCTGGTTCCCGGCCGGCATCAAGTGGAGCTTCATGCCCAAGGAGCCGAAGGGTCCGAGCTACCTCGTGATCAACGCCGACGAGGGCGAGCCGGGGACGTTCAAGGACCGGCAGATCATGGAGAAGGACTTTTACCTCCTCCTCGAAGGGATCGCGATCGCCTGCTTCGCGATGCGCGCCGAGACCTGCTTCGTCTACGTGCGCGGCGAGTACCTGAGCAGCGTCGTCGCGCTCGAGACGGCGATCGCGGAGTGCGAGCAGGCGGGCCTGCTCGGCGACGACGCGCTCGGCACCGGGCGGCGGGTGCGCGTGCTGGTCCACCGGGGCGCCGGCGCCTACATCTGCGGCGAGGAGACGGCGCTGCTCAATTCCCTGGAAGGCCGGCGGGGAGAGCCGCGTGCGAAGCCCCCCTTCCCCGCCGTCTACGGCGCCTTCGGCCGCCCCACCACCGTCAACAACGTCGAGACGATCGCGAACGTCCCCTTCATCCTCGAGCGCGGCGTGCCGTGGTTCCGCTCGATGGGCACGCAGGGCGCGCCCGGCAACATCCTCTACGGCATCAGCGGCGCGGTCGAGAACCCCGGCATCTACGAGGGGCCGCTCGGCATGACCGCGCGCGCCGTGATCGACCAGCTCGCGGGCGGCGTGAAGGCCGGCAGGAAAGTGCGCGCCTTCATCCCGGGCGGCGCGTCGACCGGCTTCCTCCCGCCCGGCAAGCTCGACGTGGTCATGGATCCCGACGCGCTGAAGAAGGAAGGCACGATGCTCGGCACCGGCGGGATCGTCGTGATCCCGGAGGAGGTCGCGCTGCTCGACGCGCTGCGCGTGCTGTCGCGCTTCTTCCGCCACGAGACCTGCGGTCAGTGTGCGCCGTGCCGCGAGGGCGCGGCGTGGTCGGACCAGATCGTCGGACGCTTCCAGCGCGGCGAGGGGAGCGGCGACGACTTCGCGCTCCTGAACGACATCATGCGCGGCAGCAAGCAGCGCACGATCTGCGTCTTCCCGGAGGCGTTCGCCGGGCCGCTCGGCTCCGCGCTGCTCCACTTCAAGGGCGACTTCGAGCGACGCATCGTTTCGCACGGGACCGCCGTCCATGGCTGAGCTCACCATCGACGGGCGCAAGGTCGAGGTGCCGGCCGGCACGAACTTGATCGAGGCGGCGCGCAAGCTCGCGATCGACGTCCCCTACTACTGCTACCACCCTGCGCTCGCGCCGGTCGGCAGCTGCCGCATGTGCCAGGTCGAGATCGTCGACCCAGGAAGACCGCCTCGTATGGTCATCGCGTGCAAGACCGAGGCGACGCAGGGGCTCAACGTCTCGACCACCGGCAAGGACTGCGTGGCGGCGCGTGCCGCGACGCTCGAGTTCCTGCTGGCGAATCATCCGCTGGATTGTCCCATCTGTGACAAGGCGGGCGAGTGCGACCTGCAGAACTTCTCGTATCTGCACGGCCACGGCGTGGGCCGCTTCACCGAGCCCAAGCGCCAGCTGCTCAAGCACGAGCTGATCGGCGACCACATCCTGCTCGACCAGGAGCGCTGCATCCTCTGCACGCGCTGCGTCCGCTTCATGGGCGAGTACGCCAAGGCGCCGCAGCTGGTCGTCGCCGGCCGCGGCGACCGCAACGTCATCGCGACCTTCCCCGGCGAGCGGATGCACTCGAACTACGAGGGCAATCTCGCCGACATCTGCCCGGTCGGCGCGCTGACGCTGAAGGAGTTCCGCTTCAAGAGCCGCGTGTGGGACCTCGACTCGGAAGAGTCGGTCTGCACGCTGTGCGACCGCAACTGCTCGGTCACGCTCGACACCAAGCGCAACCGGCTCTTGCGCGCGCGCCCGCGCAAGAACCCGAAGGTGAATGGCTGGTTCATGTGCGACGTCGGGCGCTTCGGGCTGCTCGACCACTGCAACCCGTCGGGGCGCGAGGAGGGCGGCTTCGTCAAGGGCGCGCGCGTCGCGCCGGACAGCGCCGTGAACGCGCTCGCCGACGCGCTGCTCGCCGACCGCGGCCGCTGGCTCGTGGTCCTGTCGCCGCGGCTGACCTGCGAGGAGATCCTGCTCGCGCGCACGGTCCTCGGCCCGCTCGCGCGCGCGCTCGTCCACGTGCCGGTCGCGGCCGAGGGCGGCGACGCGATCCTCTTCACCGGCCGGCGCGCCGCCATCGCGCGCGCGCTCGAGCTGCTCGGCATCGATCCCATTTCCGCCGAGGACCTGGCGCACGTCGCCGTCGAGGCGGCGACCGCGGGCGTGCTCTCCTTCGACTCGGTCGCGCTCGCGACGCTGCAGGGCAAGGCGAAGCTCAAGCGCGCGGCGCTCGTCGACGTCTGGCGCCGTGGCGACGCGGCGGACGCGGCGGCGCCGCTCGGCGTCGAGTTCTTCGTGCCCGGCACGCTCTTCACGGAGAAGGCGGGCAGCTTCGTCAACTGCGACTCGCGGCTGCAGCGCGCGGCGCGCGTGCAGCGGCCGCCGCAGGGCATCCTCGGCGAGGCCGGCCTCCTGCAGGAGCTCGCGCGCCGGACCGGCGACCCCGCTCGCAACGGTGCCGACCCGACCGCCCTCGTCCTCGCTGCGCTCGGCCAGGAGCCCCTCACGCTGCTGCAGCTCCCCGAGGAGGGGCTCGCTGTTGCGGCGGCCGCGGAGGCGCGGCCCGCATGACCGACCCGCTCTGGATCTCCCTGGTCAAGGCGGTCGCGGTCTTCGCGTTCACGCTCACGCTCGTGCCGCTGCTGGTGCTGGCGGAGCGGCGCATCTCGGCGTGGATGCAGTACCGCGTCGGCCCCAACCGCGTCGGCCCGTTCGGCTCGCTGCAGCCGCTCGCCGACCTCGTGAAGATGCTCTTCAAGGAGGAGCTGCGGCCCGCCGGCGTCCCCGCCTTCCTGTTCGGCGCCGCGCCCGCGATCGCCGCGATCTGCTCCCTCTTCATGATGGCGGTCGTGCCGCTCGGCGGGACGCTCGAGGTCGGCGGCCACTCGACCCGGATGGTCGTCGCCGACGTCGACGTCGGCGTGCTCGCGGTGCTCGCGACCTCGTCGCTCGGCGTCTACGGCATCACGCTCGGCGGCTGGGCGTCGAACAGCAAGTACAGCCTGCTGGGCGGGCTGCGCAGCTCGGCGCAGATGATCAGCTACGAGCTCACGATGGGGCTCTCGCTCCTCTCGGTCCTCGTGCTGGTTCGGCGCGGCGACGCGGCGGGGCTGTTCGGCTCGCTGAGCCTCAGCGACATCGTCGCGTCGCAGGCGACGAGCGGCATCTGGAACGTCGTGAAGTGCCCGGTCGGCTTCCTGCTCTTCACCACCGCCGCGTTCGCCGAGACCAACCGCCTCCCCTTCGACCTGCCCGAGGCCGAGACCGAGCTGGTCGGCGGCTACCACACCGAGTACTCGGCGATGAAGTTCGGCCTCTTCTTCCTCGGCGAGTACGCGGCGATGGTCGCGAGCTCGGCCGTCGTGGTCTGCCTCTTCCTCGGCGGCTGGCACCTGCCCTTCGTCACCGGCGCCGAGGCGGTCGGCGTGCCGGGCGCGCTGCTGCAGGTCGGCGTCTTCGTCGCGAAGCTGCTCGCCTTCCTCTTCTTCTTCATCCACGTGCGCTGGACGCTGCCGCGCTTCCGCTACGACCAGCTGATGGACCTCGGGTGGAAGGTGATGCTGCCGCTCGCCCTCGTGAACCTCCTCGTCACCGGCGGCCTCGTCGCCGCGGGCGTCTTCTAGGAGCGCCCGTGGACGAGCGGACCGGCTTCCTCCTCTTCTCCGCGATCGCGCTGGTCGGCGCGCTGAACGTCGTGCTGCGCCGCAACGCGGTGCACGCGGCGCTCTGGCTGGTCGGCTCGTTCCTCGGCGTCGCCGGGATCTTCCTCACGCTCGGGAGCGGGCTGCTCGCCGCGATCCAGGTGATGGTCTACGCCGGCGCGATCATGGTGCTGTTCCTGTTCGTGATCCTGCTCCTGAACCTGGAAACGCCGCGTTTCGAGGGCATCTCGCTCGCGCGCGGCGCCTCCCTCTTCGCGGCGGCCGCGACCGGGCTCCTGCTGCTCTGGCCGTTCGTGAACGACCGCAGCCTGCAGGCGCCGGCCGTGCCGGCCGTCGACCTGCCGGTCACCGCGGCCAACGTCGGCATGACGCTCTTCCAGCGCTTCGCCGTCCCCTTCGAGATCGTGTCGCTCGTGCTCCTGGTCGCCATGGTCGGCGCGATCCACGTGGCGCGCCGCCCCCGCCGCGACGAGCCGGCCTGAGGTCGCGAGGAGAGGCGCGCCGCCATGGTCCCCCAGTCCTGGTACCTGGTGCTCTCCGCCGCCCTCTTCACGCTGGGCGTGGCGGGGTTCGCCGTGCGCCGCAACAGCCTCGTCATGTTCATGAGCGTCGAGCTCATGCTGAACGCCGCCAACGTCGCCTTCGTCGCGTGCGCGCGCGCCCACGAGCCGGTGCGAGGCACCGTCTACGCGCTCTTCGTGATCGCGGTCGCCGCCTCCGAGGTGGCGGTCGGGCTCGCGCTCGTGCTCGCGCTGTTCCGCCTGAAGCGGACGGTCAACGCCGACGAGATCCGGGAGCTGCGCGCATGACGGCCGTCGCCGCGCTGCTGCTCCTGCTCCCGCTCGCCGCCGCGGCGGTGAACGGGCTGTTCGGCCGCGCCCTCGACAAGAAGCTGCACGGCCGCCTGCCGGGGGTGATCGCGACCGCGGCGGCGGCCGGCTGCTTCGTCCTCTCCGTCGTCGCATTCTTCGAGGTCGTCGCGCTGCCCGAGGAGGCGCGCTCGCTCGCGGTCCCTCTCTACACCTGGCTCGACCTCGGCGCCGGCGCGCAGCGCCTCGCGCTCGACGTCGGCCTGCTGCTCGACCCGCTCTCGGTCACCTGGGCGCTCGTCGTGACCGGCGTCGGCAGCCTGATCTTCCTCTACTCGATCGCCTACATGGAGCACGAGGAGGGGCGCGCGCGCTACTTCGCCTACCTCTCGCTCTTCCTCTTCTCGATGCTCGTCCTGGTGCTGGGCGGCAACCTCGTCCTCACCTTCGTCGGCTGGGAAGGCGTCGGGCTCTGCTCCTACCTCCTGATCGGATTCGACTACGGAAAACTGTCGGCGGCCGACGCCGGCCGCAAGGCGTTCCTCGTCAACCGCATCGGCGACGTCGGCTTCCTGATCGCGATGTTCTGGACGTGGAGCCAGTACGGGACGCTCGACCACGTCGCGCTGAAAGTCGCGCTGGTCGGCGTGGCGGCGGTCCCGGCGCTGCTCGCGCTCGGCTACTTCGTCGGCGCGACCGGAAAGTCGGCGCAGCTCCCCCTCTTCGTCTGGCTGCCCGACGCGATGGCCGGCCCGACGCCGGTCTCCGCGCTGATCCACGCCGCGACCATGGTCACGGCCGGCATCTACCTGCTCTGCCGCCTCTCGCCGCTGTTCGTGCTGGCCGAGGGGGTGCTCGACGTCGTCGCCTGGGTCGGCGCCCTGACGGCGCTCTTCTCCGGCCTGATCGCGCTGCGGCAGCGCGACATCAAGAAGGTGCTCGCCTACTCGACGGTGAGTCAGCTCGGGTACATGTTCCTCGGCTGCGGCGTGCACGCCTTTTCCTCGGCCGCGTTCCACGTCGTGACCCACGCCTTCTTCAAGGCGCTCCTCTTCCTCGGCGCCGGCGCCGTGATCCACGCGCTGCACGGCGAGCAGGACCTCTGGAAGATGGGCGGGCTCAAGCGGCAGCTGCCGAAGACGGCGCGCGTCATGAAGATCGGCGCGCTCGCGCTCGCCGGCATCCCGCCGCTCGCCGGCTTCTTCTCCAAGGACGAGATCCTGGGCGCCGCGTTCAACGCGGGGATGCACGGCCACGTCGACAAGTTCGTGCTGTGGGGCGTCGGCGTCGTCACCGCGGCACTGACCGCGTTCTATTCGGCGCGCCTGATCGCGCTCTGCTTCGAGGGCGAGTCGCGCCTCGCTCCCGACGAACATCCTCACGAAGCGCCAGCGATGATGGCGATCCCGCTGCAGGTGCTCGCCGTGCTGTCGGTCATCGGCGGATTGGGGCTGGGCATCGAGGCGGTGGGCTGGATGCCGCTGCACCACTGGCTCGCCCCCTCGCTCGCCAGCGCGCCCGACGGGGCCCACCCTTCGGCGTTCTTCACCTGGGCGCTCTTGGTCCTCGCCGCGTTCGTCGCGATCCTCTTCTGGCGCGTCGGCTCGGCCTGGTTCCGCGGGGAGTTCGAAGCACCCCGCCGCCTCGAGCTCCAGTTCCCGCGCGCCGCCCGGGCGCTCGCCGGCCGCTTCTGGGTCGACGAGATCTACGACCGCGCCGTCGTCCGCCCGCTGCGCGGCGTCGCCGAGCTCTGCCTCGAGTTCGACGTGCGCGTGGTCGACGGCCTCTACAACCTCGCGGCGTCCTGCTCGGCGCTGCTCGCGACCGGCGTGCGCATCCTCCAGAACGGCGTGGTGCACGCCTACGCCTTCTGGTTCATCGCGGGCGCGGCGTTCTTCCTCTGGCTGGCGTCCCGCTCGTGAGCTCGGAGAACGGCGCGTGATGGGCGAGGGCCACGACCTCCTGCTGACCGTCCTGGTCGTCCTGCCGATCGCGGCGGGGACGGTACTGGCGCTGCTCCCGAAGCTGCCCGCCGAGCCGGCGCGGCTGCTGACGCTGCTGGTCACGCTCGCCACCTTCGGCCTCTCGATCGCGCTGCTCGCGACCGACCCGCGCGGCGGCCTCACCCGCGAGATCGACGTGCCGTGGATCGCGGCGCTCGGTGTGCGCTGGCACCTCGCGGTCGACGGCATCTCGGCGCCGCTGATCGTCCTCACGACGCTGCTGATGCCGATCGTCGTGCTCGCCTCGTACGGCCACGTGCACGACCGCGTCCGCCAGTACTGCGTCCTCCTGCTGCTCATGGAGGGCGGGATGGTCGGCGTCTTCGCGGCGCTCGACCTCGTCCTCTTCTACGTCTTCTTCGAGATGAGCCTGATCCCGCTCTACCTGGTGATCGGGATCTACGGCGGGGCGCGCCGCGCCATGGCGGCGCTCAAGTTCGTCCTCTTCACGGTCGCCGGCAGCCTGCTCCTGCTGCTCGCGATCGTCTGGCTGCGCGTGCACACCGGCAGCGGCGACTTCGCGACGATCCGCGCGGCGGCCTTCACGGCGGAGCAGCAGTTCTGGCTCTTCTGCGCCTTCGCGGCCGCCTTCTGCGTGAAGGTCCCGCTGGTGCCGCTCCACACCTGGCTGCCCGACGCGCACGTCGAGGCGCCGACCGGCGGCTCGGTCGTGCTGGCCGGCGTGACCTTGAAGATGGGCACGTACGGGCTGCTGCGCTTCTGCCTGCCGCTCTTCCCCGACGGGGCGCAGCGCGCGGCGCCGCTGCTGATGGCGCTGGCCGTCGCCGGGATCCTCTACGGGGCGCTGCTCGCGTGGGCCCAGAAGGACCTGAAGAAGATCATCGCCTACTCGAGCGTGAGCCACCTCGGCTTCGTCGTGCTCGGCCTCTTCGCGCTGCAGTCGACCGCCGCGACCGGCTCGGTGCTGCAAATGGTGAACCACGGCCTTTCGACCGGCGCGCTCTTCCTCCTGATCGGGATGATCTACGAGCGCGCCCACGTGCGCGGCCTCTCCGACTTCGGCGGGCTCGCGCGCACGATGCCGCGTTTCGCCTTCGCCCTGGTCTTCGCGACGCTCTCGTCGATCGGTCTGCCGGGGCTGAACGGCTTCGTGGGCGAGTTCGCCATCCTGGTCGGCACCTTCCGCGATCATCCGGTCGCGGCGTCGCTCGCGGCGGTGGGCGTGCTGCTCGGCGCGATCTACATGCTCGGCCTGGTGAAGGCGCTCCTGTTCGGGCCGGTCGCCAACCCCAAGGCGGCGACCTGGCGCGACCTGACCGGGCGCGAGTGCCTGATGCTCGCGCCGCTCTTCGTGCTGATGGTCGCCATCGGCGTGCGGCCGCAGGCGTTCGTGAAGCCGATCGAGCCGGCGGTCGTGAACGCGCTCGAACCGGCGTTGCTGCGCAAGTGAGGCAGGCATGAACGACTTCCTCGCCTGCGCTCCGATCTGGCTGCCGGTCGCCGGCTTCCTCGCCATCCTGCTGGTCGAGACGATCGCGCCCGAGGACGGCGCGCGGGCGCCGGCCCGACATGCACGCCTTTCCGCGCTGCTGGCCGCGCTCGCGATCGCCGCCGCGCTGGTGAGCACCTTCTCCGCGCCCGCGGTCGCCGAGCCGTACGGCCTGCTCGCCACCGACGGGCTCGCACGCGGGCTGCAGGCGCTGCTGCTCGCGATCGGGCTCGCGACGGTCGCGCTCGGCGAGCCGCTGCTGGCCGAGCTCAAGCTCGGGCGCGCCGAGTTCCACGCGCTGCTGCTCGCGTCGCTCTCCGGCATGGTGCTGCTCGCCGGCGCGCGCGACCTGCTCGTCTTCTTCCTCGGGATCGAGCTGCTCTCGATCCCGCTCTACGTGCTCGCCGCCTACCGCCGCCTGCGCGCCGACTCGGTCGAGAGCGGCTTCAAGTACTTCCTGCTCGGCGCCTTCGCGTCGGGCTTCCTCGTCTACGGCATCGCGCTGCTGTACGGCGCGGCGGGCGGCCTCGACTACCGTCAGCTCCGCGCGCTGGCGAACGCGCCCGGCTCGCAGACCATGCTCTGGCACGTCGGCCTCGCGCTCTTCCTGGTCGGCGTCTCGTTCAAGATCGCGGCGGCCCCGTTCCACACCTGGGCGCCCGACGTCTACCACGGCGCGCCGACGCCGGTGACCGCGTTCATGGCGGCGGGCGTGAAGGCGGCCGCCTTCGGCGCCACGCTGCGGCTCGCGCTCGAGGTGCTGCCCGACTCGCCGGCGCTGCGCGCCGGACTCTCCTTCGCCGCCGTGGCGAGCATGGTCGCCGGCAACCTCGGCGCCCTGCTGCAGACGAACCTCAAGCGCATGCTCGCCTGGTCGTCGATCGGCCACGCCGGCTACCTGCTGCTCGGCATCCAGGCGGCGCTGCTGACCCATTCACCCGAGGCGCAGAACGCGGTGCTCTTCTACCTCGGCACCTACGCGCTCACGACGGTGGCGGCGTTCGCGCTGCTGCTGCACCTGATGCGCCACGCGCAGGAGGGGCTCGACCTGCGGGCGCTGCGCGGGCTCGCGCGCTCGCGGCCGCTGATCGCGGCGGCGCTGACGCTCTGCTTCCTCTCGCTCGCCGGCGTGCCGCTCACGGCCGGCTTCCTCGGCAAGCTCTACCTGCTGCAGTCGGCGTGGCGCGCCGACCTCGTCGGCCTCTCGCTCGTCCTGGTGGCGACGTCGGTGGTCGCGCTCGGCTACTACCTGCGCGTCGTGGCGACGCTCTACATGGAGCCCGACGCGGAGATGCGCGCGCCGCTCTTCCTGTCGCTGCCGCTCTCGCTCGCCAGCGCGTGCGCGAGCGCCGGCATCGTGGTCGTCGGCGTCTGGCCCGACCCGCTGCTGCGCTTCCTGATCCACTGAGAGCCGCGGCTTGCAACTGGAACGGCCGCGGCTTGAAACTGGAGCGGACGTCGAGGGCGGGGGTGAAGAGGCCGCGGGGAGAAGTGCTTCGTGCGAGAACGCGCGACGGGCGAGGGCGGGTCGAGGGGCGGAGGAGAAAAAGGCTCGATGGACGGGACACGCTCGCCCCAACCAAAAGTTGAACGGGGGGCTCGCTGCGCTCGGCGCATTTGAATACGACTCGCAGCAGCACCGTGGTCGACCGCCTCACGCGGCGTCCCGTCCCTCGAC
>DAINBU010000041.1:0-38491 GCA_036732755.1 Planctomycetota bacterium | reverse complement strand
AGCCTGGTCGACAGCAAGAACAGGCGCTGGATCGTGCTGCGCGACATGAGCGACGCCGACGCGCTGTGCGCGTGGCTGCGCGGCGAAAAGACGCTCGCGGAGTTCCGCTCCGCGTTCGGCGGCGCGTGGTCGGCCGGCTTCGATCCGGAGAAGGACCTCGAGCGCGTCGGCATGGTGAACCAGACGACGATGCTCGCCAGCGAGTCGCGCGAGATCGCCGAGCGCGTCGCCGCGGCCGTCAAGGCGCGCGACTCCAAACCCTCGGCGATCAGCTGCGCGGAATCGACCGCGGCATGCTCAGGTGCCGCAACCGCGTCAGCTGCATCGCCGTCGCCCAGCCGATTCAGAGATTTTGACACGATCTGCCCCGCGACGCAGGACAACCAGGACGCGGTGATCGAGCTGACCCAGTCGACCCTCCCCGACGTCTTCGTCGTGATCGGCGGCTACGACTCCTCCAACACTGCCAACCTCCTGCGCGCCGCGCGCGCGAAGCGCGGCACCTTCCACGTCCAGGACCCCGCCTCGATCGAGCCCGCGCAGATCCGCCACCGCGACCCGAAGTCCGGCCGCGAGGTCACGACGCGCGACTGGCTCCCCGCCGGCCCCGTCGTCGTCGGCGTGAGCGCGGGCGCGTCGACCCCCGACACCGAGCTCGCCGAGGTCGTGCGGCGCCTGTGCGCGGCGGCAGGGGCGCCGCTCGCGAAGTACGAGTCCGTGGGGACGGACACTCCACGGCAAGCGTAATCCTCCGATGGCGCGAAAGTCATCGCCGATCTGGCGAAACTGGGAGGTCGAGACGACGCCGCACTTCTCGAAACGGATGGCCGATCGAGAATTCACGGAGTCCGACGTTCGAGAGATGCTGAAGCGCGCGACTCACTGGGACCGAGACGTGGTGGAAGGGCGCTGGATCCTGAAGTCGAAGATTGGACGGACGAATTGGGAGATGATCGTCGAACCAGATCGCAGCTCGAAGCGATTGGTGTTGATCACCGCCTACCGTCCGGAGGTGGATTGAAATGAGTGGTGCGTATCTCGAAGTGACCTACCGGAAGGGCCGCGCGATCGCGGCCTATTACTACTTGCCGAGGCCGGAGGGCGAGAAGGTCGCGAAGACGGCTCGTGTCGAGTCGGGCATGCTCGTGGACTATTCGAAGGCCGGGCGCCCCATCGGAATCGAGATCACCGCCCCGTCCGAAACAAGCCCGCAAGCCATCAATCGAATCCTCAAGAAGCTCGGGTTCCCCAGCCTGAGAAGCGAAGAGCTGGCGCCGCTCCAAGCAGCCTGACGGAACGCCGCATGCCGAGTGCGACGATCAAGTTGTTCCTCGCCCATGGTGATGCCAAGCGGCTGCGTACCGACGTGCTTCAGCGATGAACGGGCAATCGAGCGGGGCGCGATTGCCCGAATCCGATCGAGAGGACATGGAGATCTTCCTCGAGAAGATCCACCAACTGCTTCCCGTATTGGGTTCGGACACGCTGACTCCGATCGGAGCGGTCGTACACGGTGGTTCGGCGAACGGCCTGCTCGCATGGAAGACCCAAGACGGACGGACGCTGAAAGACCTGGAGGCGGGAGTTCGCGAGTCTCCAGGATCTTGAGCGAGACGATCGATGACGATTGATCCCGGACTCGCGGACCGAGGTCGCGCGCTGGCCTGGCGCGCCGCAGCCGCGATGCGAGCTCGGCGGTGACGCGCGTCCCGGTCTCCGCCTGCCTCGCGGCCCTGATCCTCGGGCTTCTGCTCGTCGGCGTCGTGAGCGGGACGCCGCTCCGCCACGCGCTGCAGGCCGCGCCGGCGCTCGCGCTCCTCGCCGTTCGCGCGCGCACGCGGACATGGAGCTCGTACGCGGCGCTCGCGGTTTTCGCCTTCTGGCTCGCGATCATGAGCCTGATCTGGATGTACCTCCTCGGCATCGCCCGGATCGTCACGGGTCATTTCAGCCGCGTCGAGATCGCGCTGACGCTCGCGATCGGCGGCGCGGCGGCGACCGGGATCGTCGCGGCGCTCCGGGTCCGCGAGCCGTCGTCGTGGCCGGCGCGCGGCGCGGCGTTCGTCGTGGCGGCGGCGCTGCAGGTCGGCGCGACGTGGCTCAGCGTGCAACCTGCGTTCGCGACGCGCTGACTCGTCGCTACGCCGACCGGCGCGCCGCGACCTGGAAGTGCCCCGCGAGCCCGAAGTACGCGCGATCGCCGTGGACGCGCTCTTCCGCCGCGACCAGGTCGCGCATCTGGCGCGGGTCTTCGAGCCAATTCTCGTTGCTGCGTTGCACCAGGCAGGTCTTCGCAATCATCGACGCGACCTCGAAACCGGCGCGGCGCAGCAGCGATGCGAGCTCGTCGGGCTCGAACATCTTCATCCCGAAGCGTTCCTCGGATCGCTCCCCGCGCCAGCGCGTGCGCCCCGTCTTCACCAGATCGAGCGCCGCGTCGGGCGACTTCTCGTTCAGCAGCGAGCGCACCCCCGCGACGCGCGAATCGACCGAGAGCACCACCGCGCCGCCGGGCTTCACGACGCGCGCCAGCTCCGCGAGCGCGCGCGCCGGCTCCTCGCAGAACGAGAGCGGATCGCCCTGTCCGGTCGCGAAGTCGAGCGACGCGCTCTCGATCTCCCCCATCTGCTCCATGCCCGTCTGCACGTAGCGGACGGTCAGGCCGCGCGCGCCCTCGCGTTCGACGGCGGCGCGCGCCTCCTCGAGCATCTTCCCGCTCGGGTCGAGGAAGGTGACGGCGCAGCCCGCCTTCAAGAGGCGCGTCCCGAACCAGCCGGTGCCGCAGCCGAGGTCGGCGGCGGACGCGGGGCGCCGCTCCGGGATGTAGGGCTTGAGATGGCGCCACGAGACGTCGCGATAGAAACGCCAGTAGGGCGTGTCGTAGACGACGTCGTACTTGCCCGCGACGCGGTCGTGGTACTTGCGATTGCCGTCACGCACCATGGGGCGGCGGATGATAGGCGCGCGCTATCGTCGCGCCGCCCCGCTCCGGCAGGGATCCGTCGATGACTTCGTTCGCGCTGTCCGTCGTCCTCGCGTGCACGGCTCCCGTCCCGGGAACGCCGGCGCCGCGGCCTGCGCCGACGCCTGCGATCGAAGCCGCCGTCGACCGCCGCGTCGAGCTCCTCACGCTGGTCGCGCGCCTCGCCGACTTCGAGGAGTTCAACATGGCGAACGCGAGCTCGCCCTACGCGCGCGCCGCCGACGCGTGGTTCCGCGAGTTCCGCGGCCACGCCGCCGTGCAGCGGCTGCGCGAGCTGCGCCGCACGCGCGGCGTGAGCTACGACGCGATCGCGTCGCTCGCGGTCCACGTCGAGGACTCGGTCGGGCTCGAGGAGAGGGTCGCGTTCGACCTCCCGCCCGAGCGGCTCGACGCGCGCTGGGGCCTCGAGGGGGCGCGCGCGCTGCTCGCCGACCTGCGCGACTTCGTGCAGGTCGCGAAGAGCGAGGAGTTCTTCGACAGCCAGCAGGAGCGCTTCGACGCCGCCTCCGTGCGGCTGCGCGCGGTGATCGAGAAGAGCCAGGCGCTGCCGTGGTTCGACCGCGTCTTCGGCGAGCGGCGCGGCGCGCGCTACTGCGCGATCCCTGGATTCCTCTGCGGCGGCGGCAATTACGGTGTCGGCATCCGCTTCCCGCCGAAGAAGGACGGCGGTCCGTCCGACGAGCCCGAGGAGATCCTGCCGGTCTTCGGCTGCTCGAGCTTCGACGCCGACGGAATCCCGGTCTTCGGCGCCGAGATGGGCGGGCTCGTGATCCACGAGCTCTGCCACTCCTACACCAACGTACTCGTCGACCAGATCGCGGCGCAGCTCGAGAAGCCGGCCGGCGCCCTCTTCGCGACCTGCGCCGACGCGATGCGCCGCCAGGCCTACGCCGACTGGAAGACGATGAGCTACGAGTCACTGGTGCGCGCCTGCGTCGTGCGCTGCCGGACGGTGACCGAGAGTGAAGCCGCTGGCAAGAAGCAGCGCGACGAAGAGGTCGCGCGCGGCTTCGCCTGGGTCCCCGCGCTCGCCGACGAGATCGGCCGCTTCGAGGCCGACCGCAAGCAGTGGCCGACCTTCGCCGACTTCCTGCCGCAGGTGGTCGCCTGCTTCGAACGCGCAGCGGAGCGCGCGAAGGAGGCGGACGCGAAGGCTCCCCACCTCGTCACGATGGCGCCCGCGAACGGGAGCCGCGACCTCGCGGCGGGCGACGGCGAGCTCGTCTTCACCTTCGACCGCGCGATGCGCACCGACTCCTATTCGGTCATGGGCGAGCCCGCGAAGACGCCGAAGGCGCGCGGCAAGCCGACGTGGGACGCGAGCGGGAAGGTGTTCACGCTCCCGGTCCGCTTCGAAGCGGGGACGAGCTACCGCTTCCGGCTCAACTCCGAAACGCGCCAGGGCTTCCAGAGCCGCGACGGCGTCGCGCTCGCGCCGGTCGAGATCACGCTCGCGACGCAGTGAGCGAGGCGGCCGCGCGCCGCGCGCCGGCACCCGCCTCCGCGGGCGCCGCCCCCATCGGGATCGTCAGAACAGCGGCTTGAACGCGTCCGCCGTCATGTCGTTCAGGAGCTGGTGCCAGAGGTGGTTCTTGTCCCGCTCGACGTCGCGGACCATCCTGCGCATCTCCTCCAGCACGGGCGGCTCGCCCTCGTCGTAGACGTCGCCCTGCAGGAGCTTCAGCACGTCGAGGCGGTAGCGCGGGTCGACGATGAAGTAGGTGAAGAGGACGTTCAGCCGGTAGTAGACCGAGATGAAGCTGTACCAGTGGTTGGTGCCGCGCCGGATCGTGGTCTCGAACTCCTCGAACGAGCCCTTGGACGTGTCGCCCGACTGCAGCGCTTTCAGGAGGTCGCGGCTCGCGAAGCGCGAGCTGTTGAGCGCGATGCTGACGCCGGTCGAGAAGATCGGGTCGACGAAGCGGCCGGCGTCGCCCACCATCAACCAGCCGTCGCCGCAGATCTGCTTCATCGCGTAGCTGTAGTCGCCCTCGGCGGTGAACGGCCGCATCTGCTCGGCGCGCTTCAGGTTCTCCGCGAGGTCGGGGCGCGTGGCGACGGCCTCCCAGAAGAGCGCCTCGCGCGACTCCCTGGTCTTCGCGAAGTTCTTCTTCTGCGTCACGACGCCGATGCTCGTCACGTCCTCCGTGATCGGGATCTGCCAGAGCCAGGTGTTCGCGGCCGGCAGGAAGTGGATGAAGATGTAGTCCTTCTGCTCGGCGCGCTTCGCCCAGACCTTGCGGTCGTAGCCGCGGAACCAGGTGTGGACCGCGAACTGGTCGAAGACCGGGTCGCGCACGCGCAGGCCGAGCTGGTTGCCGAGCAGGGTCTTGCGGCCGCTCGCGTCGACGACGATGCGGGCCGACAGGGACTCCGTCTTCGCCGGGCCGCTCGCGCCGAAGCCGTAATGCACGCGCGGCCACGCGTCCTTCGCGAACTCGACGTGCTTCACGCCGACGCCCTCGCTCACCGACGCGCCGAGGCGGTGGGCATGTTGCAGCAGCTCGTTGTCGAACTCGCCGCGGTCGACGTGGTAGGTGTAGTCCTGCCCGACGCCGGGCTGCGCGCGCTCGTCGAAGCGGATGATCGCCTCGGTCTCCTCGAGCCCCTCCCATTTCACGTCGTAGACCTTGACGCCGGTCGCGGTCCACGCCGCGCCGAACTTCCGCGGGAAGCGGCGCCTCTCCATCACCTTCAGGAAGTCGAGGTCCTGGAAGACGCGCGTCGAGGAGGGGACGAGCGACTCGCCGACGTGCGGCCGCGGGAAGAGCTCGCCCTCGAAGACGTGCGCCTTCACGCCTGCTTTCGCGAGGTAGGCCGCCATGCTCGAGCCGGCCGGTCCGCCGCCGATGATCGCGACGTCGACGTCGGGCGTGCCGCGGTCCCGGGTGTTCAAGGTCGCGCCTCCGTCCTTTGAAACGGGAGCCGCGCGACAACTCGGCGCCGGCGCGCGGCGAAGCGCGGGATTGTACGGCCGGTCAGCGCGACGGCGGCAGCGGCGCGAGCGAGCGCCAGGGTTCTTCGCCCGACACGTCGATCAGCGGCGGACCCTGGCACGCGGCCGGCGACAGGATCGCGAGGAAGGTCGCCGGCTTCGGAAAGACGTTGTAGCTGCCGTGCACCTCGTTGGTCGGCACGTGCACGAGCGTGCCCGCCGTGATCACGCGCCGCTCGCGACCGACGAACTGCTCGAGCCGGCCGTCGACGAGGTAGAGCACCTCCTCGAATTCGGGATGGCGGTGGAACGCGTGGCACTTGCCGGCCGGCATGGTCACGCGCACCACCTGGAGCTGCTTCGCGTCGGTGAGCCCCGGCCGGCAGAGCCACTCGTGCGGACCCCACGGCAGCTGCTCGAGGACGCATTCGCGATCGGTCACGAAGCGGAGGAACTCGCAGGCGCACATCAGCGCCCTCCCGCCCCGGCCGCGCCCGACTTGCTCGCGAGGAATTCGAGCAGCGCGCGCAGATCGGCCTCGCCGAGCGACTCGAGCCCTTCCGGCATGAGCGAGCGCGAAAGCGCGCGCAGCTCGTGGACCTCTTCTCGCGGAATGACGTGCTTGACGGCGGTCGCGTCGAGCAGCTCGATCGCGGTGCGCGACTCCCCGATCAGGCGGCCGCTCAGGCTGTCGCCGTTGTTCAGCGTGACGTCGTAGGCGCGATAGGTCCCCTCGACCGAGCGGTTGGGGTCGAGGATCTCGAGCAGCAGGTCGCGCCGACCGCGCGCGCCGATGTTGGAGAGATCGGGGCCGACCGCCCCGCCCTTGCCGTCCAGGAGGTGGCATTTGGCGCACTGCTCAGCGAAGACCACAGCACCGCATGCCGCGTCACCCGGCCGATCGGCGAGCGGCAACCATTCATCGAGCAGCTTCTGGCGATCGGCGGACGGCACGCGGCCGCTGCGCGCGGCCACCTCGGCGGCGAGCTTCGCGACCTCGCCGTCGCCGCTCGCGAGCAGCCGGTCGAGGACGTCGGCCGCGAGCACGCGCTTGTCGAGCTTTCCGGCGAGCACGTCCTGCAGCAGGCGGCGCTGCCACGCCGGCCGCCGGATCGCGCTCTCGACCGCGATCGGGAGCACCTGCGGCGTCAGCTGCGGGAGCTTCGACACCAGCGCCGCGCCGGCGCCGTCCTGGCCGCTTTCGCCGAGCGCGCGCGCCAGCGACTTCGCGAGCTCCGGATCGGCGAGCGGCGTCAGGCCGGCGGCGACACGCGCGATCGAGTCATCGCTGGGCGCGAGCGCGAGGAGGCGGCGCGCCGCCGCGGCGCGCGCGTCGGCCGCCGCGTTCTCGTCGGCGAGCGTGGCGCGCAGCTCGTCGGTCAGCGCGGCGAGCTCGGCCGGGAAGGTCGCGAGCGTGCCAGCGCGCTCGGCGAAGACGAGCAGTGCGGCGCGAGCCGCGGGATCGAGCTGCGCCGGCAGCGCCTTCCAGGCGGCGAGCTCCGCGCCTTCGAAGTGCGCGACGCGCGGCCGCGGCCAGCCCGCGGCGAAGCCCTCGAGCAGCGCGACGGCCACGTCGGCCGCGGCGGCGCCGGTCTTCGGCAGCAGCGCCAGCGCCGCGTCGGGCGAGCCGCGCGCGACCGAAGCGGCGATCGCATGCACCGCCCGCCCCCTCGGCGGCAGCGCACGCACCAGCGTGAGCTCGACGTCGTCGTAATACGCGGCGCCGCGCGCGAACCCCCAGCCGCCGAGCAGCGCGTTGATCGTGAGCTGCTCGTGGCGGCCCGAATCGAAGGTCACCTCGACCTTCGTCCAGTCGTGCGTCCCGACGAGCGCCGGCGTCCGCACGATCTTCGGCGACTGCAGCTCGTGGACGTTGAAGAGCGCGCCCTGGGCTCCGCCGCGCGGCTCGACCTCTTCGGTCCGGATCCAGCCGGTGAGGCGGTAGGTCGCGTCGGGCGCGACTTTCACGACCTGCGACCAGCTCGCGTCGGCGCCGGCCGTCGAGGTGATCTTCAGCGAGTGCGAGCCGGTGCGGCCCCGCGCGTCGAGGCCGAAGTCGGCGCGGCCGCCGTACGTCATCGAACGCCACGCGCGCGGCGCGTTCGCGGCGGCGGGGTCGAGCTCCTCGAGCGACGGGTTCGCGAGGAGATTCGCGGGCACCGCCGGCGGCGCACCCGCTCCGTTCGTCGCGCGCGTCGCGTCGGGAGCGAGCGCGAGCTCGAGGAACTCGCGTCCGACGTCGGCGGCCGCGAGTGTCGCCGCGACGGCCGGCCACGGATCGTCCTTGGCTGCGGGAGCGGAGACGAAGTCGAGCAGGCGGCGCGCGCGCGCCGCCGCTTCGCGCGGGAGCACGATCGGCTGGCCGGCGGCGTCGACCAGGCGCCGCTCGAGCGGCGGCCACGGCGCCGTCGTCTTCACTTGCAGCGGCGCGTCGCCGTTCGAATTCCTCTCCTTCACCCTCCTCTGCAGCTCGAGCGCTCCGACTCGCTCCTCGAACGTCTCGGGCTGCCATTCGATCCGCCAGATGCGGCCGTGCTGCTTGTCGCGGTGCGGCGTCTCGTAGGCGTTGCCCTTGCCAGTCGTGAAGCCATGCGGCGTCGGATTGTGCTGCACGACCGGCGTGTAGAAGTCGAGGACCCACAGCGCGCCGTCCGGCCCGCACTCCGCCGCGACCGGCGCCGTCCATTCGTCCAGGCTCGCGAGGATGTTCCAGCCGTCGTGCGACGTGAACGTCGAGCCGCGCCGCTCGAGCCGGCAGCGGTGGACGACGTGGCCGGTCGGCTCGCAGACGTAGGCGACGCGGTCGACCTCCTCGGGCGGGAAGACCGGGCTCGAGCAGATCGTCGCGTTGCACGCCGCCGTGAAGCCGCCGAAGTAGTCGACCTGGCGCAGCGGCAGCAGCGAATGGAGCCGCTCGTGGTCCTCGACGTGGGTGGTCGCGTTGAGCGGCAGTCCGGGCAGCGTCTCGAGCGCCTGCGCCGGCAGCACGACGTGGACGAGGTGCTCGCCGTTCGCCGTCGACGCGAAGACCTCGCCGTCGCGCGTGAAGCCGAGGCCCCAGGTGTTGTTGCTGGTCGAGGCGACCCGTTCGAGCTTGCTGCCGTCGGGCTTGAAGCGGAACACGGCCTGGAAGAACTCGTGGTGCACGCCGCCGACGTCGCCCCGGAAGCCGGAGTAGCCGACCGTGCCCCAGATCCAGCCGTCGGGGCCGAGGCGGAAGCTGCTCGGGCCGGCGTGCGTGTCGCCGGTGCCGAAGCCCGTGAAGAGGACGCGCCGCTCGTCGCAGACGTCGTCGCCGTCGTGGTCGAGCAGCACCAGGATGTCGGGCATTTGCGCGACGATGCAGCCGTGCGGGACGCAGACGAGGCTCGTGACGAGGCTCAGCCTGTCGGCGAAGACCTTCGGGGAGCGCATGTGCCCTTCGAACGCCGGCCGTCCGAGGATCGTGATGCGGTCGTGGCCCTGACCCGGCGGCTGCTGGCTGTTCGGGTAGTCGAGCGCCTCTGCGACCCAGGCGCGCTCGTGTCGATCGAAGCTGAGCGCGATCGGCTTCACGACGTCGGGCTCGCTCGCGAAGAGCGAGACTTCGAAGCCCGCGGGCACCTGGAGCAGGCGCAGCTCGTCCTGCGGCGAAAGCGGCCCCTGCAGCTTGCGGATCGGCTCCGCGGTCTGCCCCCACTTCAGTTCGGGGCGGTAGTTCGGGAGGTTCACGTCGATCGTCGGGAGCTTCGGTGGCGCCCACTCGAAGTCCTCGCGATCGGCGGCCCAGCGGATCGCCTGGATCACCTGTTCGTGGAACGCCGGCTGGGTGAACGTCTTCGCGTCATGGCCGAGCGCCGTGTAGTAGACGCGCCCTTTCCCCTGCGAGCGGACCCAGGTGTACGGCTCGGGCTTCCCGTTCTCGTCGCGCGTCTGGAGGACCGTCCGGTCGGCGGCGAGCGCGCGATGGACGTAGGTCTCGTCGACCGTCGCGAACTCCTCGACGCCGCGCAGCGCCGCGTGGTCGGGCGCGATCGAGTGCGCCGTGAACGGCCCCATCGAGTGGTGGTCGAACTGCCCGCCGACCAGCGCGACGTACTTCTCCGAGTTGCGGAAGCAGTAGGACGCGCAGTGGAGCGCGACGAGGCCGCGACCGCTCTCGACGAAAGCGAGCAGCGCCTGCTCCTCCTCCGGCGCGATCTCGTCGTGGTTCGCGTAGATCAGGAGCGCGTCGTAGCGGGCGAGGACGTCGGGCCGCAGATCGGCGCGCTCGAACGTGAAGTCCATCGCGACGCCGGCACGGGCGAGCGGCGCGTAGAGCTCGTCGGCGCGCGCGGAGGGATCGTGGTGGCCGTGGTCGCCGAGAAAGAGAACGTGGAGCCGCTCGTCGGAAGGCGGCGGGCCGCCGGGCAGCGGCACCGCGACGGCGTCCGACCCGCCGGCCGCGAGCGCGGCCGCGACGAGAAAAGTACGCCCGATCGGTGCGGCGCAGCGCGACGCTCGCGCGGGTCGGATCATGGAAGCGGCTCCCGCGTCGGAACGGAGGGGCGCGTTATAGGGTTCGGCTCAAGCCGGCCGCCGGGACGGCTCCGATGGGAGGGGGATGGCCGCGCCCGCCTCCCTCCTCCGCCGCGTCGTCCCGATCGCGCTGATCGTCGGATTCGCCGGCGTCGTCGTCCCGACGCTCGATCGCGGAGCGCGGCCGGACGAGGAGTATCGCCGCGAGGTCGCGGCCCGCGACTGCGAGCGGATCGCCGCGGCGCTCGTCGCCTACCGCAACGACCACGGCGCCTATCCGCCGGGACTGCAGGGCGACCCGACCTACAACTACGGGAACGGGACCGCCTACGGCTTCGGCGCCGAAGTGCTGAACGCCTGGCTCTGCAAGGGCCGCGCGCACTACCTCGACACGCCGATCGGCCGCGACCCCTGGGGTCGCGCCTTCAACTATCAGGTGTTCACGCGCAGCGCGGCGATCGCCGACGTCGTCGTCTTCTCGAACGGCCCCGACCGCGCCTGCGATTCGTGGGACTCGGGCTGCTGGAGCCTCCGCCGCTTCCGCAGGGACGACGTCGGGGCCTTCGCGGACCCCCGCCGCTAGTCGCGACGGCCGCCGGTGGCGGCCCCCTTGGGAGCAGGGGTGACACAACGTCACTCCCGTGTCATCGAGTCGCCCGAGCCGATTCTCCCGCCTCGCGATCGACCGCGACAGAGTGCGCTAATTGCATTTCATTAAACGACTTACGAAGCACTGTCCAACCTGGACAGTTCGGCATGATGCGTGCGCTCGGCGCGGTCCCCGGCCAGAGGGCGGGCGACCCGAGACGGGCGGCCAAGCGGCCGGGAGGGAGTGGCGATGAACCCCCAGAAGTTCACCGAGCGCGTCCAGTCGGCGCTGCAGGACGCGCAGGCCGAAGCGACGCGCCGCGGGCAGCAGGCCGTCGACGTCGAGCACCTCGCCGTCGCCCTCCTGAAGCAGGCGGACGGACTCTTCGGCCGGCTGCTGCAGCGCATGGGCGTGGACCGCGGCCAGATCCAGGGGCGCCTCGAGCAGACGGTCGACCGCCTGCCGAGCCAGAGCGGACCGGGGACCGAGGCAGGACAGATCTACGTCTCGCAGCGCCTCTCGCGCCTGCTGGTCGCCGCCGACGAGCAGCGCAAGCGGATGAACGACGACTTCGTGAGCGTCGAGCACCTCGTGCTCGCGATGCTCGAAGAGAAGGGCGGCGATGCCGCGACCAGCCGCATCCTGAAGGAGGCGGGCATCACGCCCAAGGCCTTCGAGGCGTCGCTGAAGCAGGTGCGCGGCAGCCAGCGCGTGACGAGCGCGAACCCCGAAGGGACCTACGACGCGCTCTCGAAGTACGGCCGCGACCTTGTGGCCCTCGCGCGCGACGGCAAGCTCGACCCGGTGATCGGCCGTGACGAAGAGATCCGCCGCGTCATCCGGACCCTCTCGCGCCGCACCAAGAACAACCCCGTCCTGATCGGCGCGCCGGGCGTCGGCAAGACGGCGATCGTCGAGGGACTCGCCCAGCGCATCGTGCGCGGCGACGTGCCCGAGGGGCTGCGCGACTGCTCGGTCTATGCGCTCGACATGGGTGCGCTGATCGCCGGCGCCAAGTTCCGCGGCGAGTTCGAGGAGCGGCTGAAGGCGGTCCTCGCCGAAGTGAAGCAGGCCGAAGGGCGCATCATTCTCTTCATCGACGAGCTCCACACGATCGTCGGCGCCGGCAAGGCCGACGGCGCGATGGACGCGGGCAACATGCTCAAGCCCATGCTCGCCCGAGGTGAACTGCACTGCATCGGCGCGACCACGCTCGACGAGTACCGCAAATACATCGAGAAGGACGCCGCGCTCGAGCGCCGCTTCCAGACCGTCCTCGTCGACGAGCCGACGCCCGAGGACACCATCTCGATCCTGCGCGGGCTGCGCGAGCGCTTCGAAGTCCACCACGGCGTCCGCATCCAGGATTCCGCGCTGGTCGCCGCCGCGACGCTCTCCCACCGCTACATCACCGACCGCTTCCTGCCCGACAAGGCGATCGACCTGGTCGACGAGGCGGCCGCCGGCATCCGCACCGAGATCAACTCGATGCCGAGCGAGCTCGACGAGGTCACGCGCCGCGTGACGCAGCTCGAGATCGAGCGCGAGGCCCTCAAGAAGGAGAGCGACGCCGCCTCCCGCCACCGCCTCGAGTTCCTGCAGAAGGAGCTCGCCGAGCTCAAGGGTCGCGCCGACGAGATGACCGCGCAGTGGAAGGCGGAGAAGGACTCGATCGAGGCGCTGAAGGTCGTCCGCCGCGAGATCGAGCTCACCAAGCAGCGCGTCGCCGAGGCGGAGCGCGACTACAAGCTCGAGCAGGCCGCGACGCTCAAGTACGGCCGCCTGCCGGAGCTGCAGAAGCAGCTCGCCGAGCAGGAGAAGAAGATCGGCCAGCCCGGCGGCGGCAAACCCCGTCTGCTGCGCGAAGAGGTCACGCCCGAGGAGATCGCCGAGGTCGTGAGCCGCTGGACCGGCGTCCCGGTCACGAAGCTGATCGAGAGCGAGAAGCAGAAGCTCCTGAACCTCGACCTCCACCTGCACCAGCGCGTCGTCGGCCAGGACGAGGCGGTGCGCGCCGTCGCGCAGGCGGTCCTGCGCGCGCGCGCCGGGCTGAAGGACCCGCGCCGGCCCGCCGGCGTCTTCCTCTTCCTCGGACCCACCGGCGTCGGCAAGACCGAGCTCGCGAAGGCCCTCGCCGAGCTGCTCTTCGACTCCGAGGAGTCGATCGTCCGGATCGACATGTCGGAGTACCAGGAGAAGCACACCGTCTCGCGCCTGATCGGCGCGCCGCCCGGCTACATCGGGTACGACGAGGGCGGTCAGCTGACCGAGGCCGTGCGCCGCAAGCCGTGGTCGGTCATCCTCTTCGACGAGATCGAGAAGGCGCACCGCGACGTCTTCAACGTGCTGCTGCAGGTGTTCGACGACGGGCGGCTCACCGACAGCCAGGGGCGCACCGTCGACTTCAAGAACACCGTGATCATCATGACCAGCAACCTCGGCAGCCAGCACCTGCTCGAGGGCGTCGACGCCAAGGGCACTTTGCGCCAGGACGCGATCGACGAGGTGATGACGGAGCTGCGCTCCCACTTCCGGCCGGAGTTCCTGAACCGCATCGACGAGACGGTGATGTTCAAGCCGCTCACCCAGGATCAGATCGGGCGGATCGTCGACCTCCTGATGAAGGACCTGCGCAAGCGCCTCGTCGACCGCCGCATCACCCTCGAGCTCACGCCCAAGGCGCGCGACCACATCGCGCACGAGGGCTACGACCCCCACTACGGCGCGCGGCCGCTCAAGCGCTTCCTGCAGGGCGCGCTCGAGAACCTCCTGGCGAAGAAGCTCGTCGCCGGCGAGATCCCCGACGGCTCGAAGGTGACCGTGGATGCCGGCCGCTTCGAGCTCGAGCTCAAGATCGAGCCGGCGGAACGCGCGACGGCGAGCGCCTGAAAGGGCGGTTTCCCCAGGGAGTGGACGTTTTGCTCAGGACGTTGAGTAAAAATACTCAACGTCATGAGCACCCCGAAGTTCCCCTTCCGTCGGCCGCAGACGCTCGAACTCGGGCGTCGCCTCCGGGAGCCGCGTCGCTTCATCCAGGTCGTCGCCGGCCCGCGCCAGGCCGGGAAGACGACGCTCGTCGGGGACGCGCTCGAGGACTCCGGGCTTCCGCACGTCTACGCCAGCGCCGATGAACCGACGCTGAAGCACGCGACGTGGATCGCCGAGCGTTGGGACGCGGCGCGCCTCGCCGCGCGCGATGCCGGGCGCGCCGGCGCCGTGCTCGCGCTCGACGAGATCCAGAAGATCCCGGCGTGGTCGGAGACGGTGAAGCGGCTCTGGGACGAGGACACGCGCAAGAAGGTCCCGCTCAAGGTCGTGGTGCTCGGGTCCGCGCCGCTCCTCGTCGCGCGCGGATTGTCCGAGAGCCTCGCCGGACGTTTCGAGCTCCTGCACCTCTCCCACTGGTCGTTCGCCGAGATGCGGGCTGCGTTCGGCTGGACGGTCGAGCAGTTCATCTTCCATGGCGGATACCCGGGCGCCGCGCCGCTCATCAGCGCGCCGGAGCGCTGGCGGCGGTACATCCTCGATTCGCTCGTCGAGACGTCGGTCTCGCGCGACGTGCTCCTGCTCACGCGCGTCGACAAGCCGGCGCTGCTGCGGCGCCTGTTCGAGCTGGCATGCCGGTACTCCGGACAGATCCTCTCCTTCACGAAGATGCTCGGCCAACTCCTGGACGCCGGCAACACGACGACGCTCGCGCACTACCTCGACCTCCTCGCAGGAGCGGGACTCGTGACGGGATTGCAGAAGTACGCCGGCCAAGCGGCCCGCAGCCGCGGCTCGAGCCCGAAGCTCCAGGTTCTCAACACCGCCCTGATGACGGCGGGGAGCGGGATGACGCTCGAGGAGACGCGCGCCGAGCCCGCGTCGTGGGGGCGACTGGTCGAATCCGCGGTCGGCGCCCACCTCGCGAACGCCGCGGCCGGAGGAGAATGCGCGCTCTTCTACTGGCGCGACCGCGGCGAGGAGGTCGACTTCGTCGCGCGCGCCGGAAAGCGGATCGTCGCCATCGAAGTGAAGAGCGGCCGCAACCGCGAGATGCCCGCCGGAATGGCGACGTTCCGGGCCGCCTTCAAGCCGCAGCGGACGCTCCTTGTCAGCGGCGACGAGATCAGCGTCGAGCAATTCCTCGGTCGGCCGGTCGCGGACTGGCTGCGGGATTGAGTTCGTGAACTCCGAGGCGGCGGCCGTGGTCACGCGGCTGCCGTCTTGCGCGCGAAGATCCGGTAGAGGGCCGGCAGCACGACGAGCGTGAGCAGCGTGCTGGAGACCAGACCGCCGATCACGACGGAGGCGAGCGGCCGCTGGACCTCGGCGCCGGTGCCGGTCGCCAGCGCCATCGGGACGAAGCCGAGCGACGCGACGAGCGCGGTCATGAGCACCGGCCGCAGCCGCGTCAGCGCGCCGCGCACCACCGCCTCCTCGGCGGGCAGCCCCTCGAGTTCGAGCTGGCGGAAGAAACTCACCAGCACGAGGCCGTTCAGGACGGCGACGCCCGACAGCGCGATGAAGCCGACGCCGGCCGAGATCGAGAACGGCATCGCCCGCAGCCACAGCGCGACGATTTCGTTGGTCAGCCCGAGCGGCACGCCGCTGAAGACGAGCAGCGCGCAGCGCAGCGAATCGAACGTGCTGTAGAGCAGGACGAAGATCAGCACGAAGCAGAGCGGGACGACCAGCACGAGGCGCGCACGCGCGGCGACGAGGTTCTCGTACTGGCCGCCCCATTCGAGCCACGTCCCGGCCGGCAGGGCGAGCCGCGCGACCTTCGCTTGAGCGTCCGCCACGAACGAGCCCAGGTCGCGCCCGCGCACGTTCGCCTGGACCACCGCTCTTCGCTTGCCGTTCTCCCGGCTCACCTGGTTCGGCCCCTCCTCGACGGAGAGCGTCGCGACGCTGGAGAGCGGGACGAAGCCGACGCGACCCTCGGCGGCGGCGGGAAGCGGGACCGGCAGGTTCTCGAGCGCCGCGAAATCGCGGCGCAGGTCGTCGGGCAGGCGCACGACGAGGTCGAAGCGGCGGTCGCCCTCGAAGACGAGCCCCGCCGCGCGCCCGCCGACGGCGGCGGCGACCACGTCCTGCACGTCGGCGACGCTCAGGCCGAAGCGCGAGATCGCGACGCGGTCGACGTCGACGCTCATGACCGGCAGCCCGCGCAGTTGCTCGGTCTTCACGTCGGCGACGCCGTCGATGCGGCGCAGCACGCGCGCGATCTGCTCGGCGGCGCGGTCGAGCGTCTCGAAGTCGTCGCCGAAGACCTTCACCGCGACGTCGCCGCGCACGCCGGCGATCAGTTCGTTGAAGCGCATCTGGATCGGCTGGGTGAACTCGAGCTGGTTGCCCGGCACCCCCGAGCACGCGCGCTCGATCCGTGCGATCAGGGCGTCCTTCCCGAGCTCCGGATCGGGCCATTCGTCCGGCGGTTTCAGCAGAATGAAGGTGTCGGAGATGTTCGGCGGCATCGGGTCGGTCGCGACGTCGGCCGTCCCGGTCTTCGAGAAGACGAACGCGACCTCGGGCAGGCGCGCGATGGCGCGCTCGAGCTCGGACTGCAGCGCCTGCGACTGCGTGAGGCTGCAGCTCGGCAGGCGCAGCGCCTGCATCGCGAGGTCCTTCTCGTCGAGCGTCGGCACGAACTCCTGGCCGAGCCCGCGTGCGAGCCCGAGCGACGCGACGAACAGCACCACCGCCGCGAGCACCACGCTGCGGCGGAAGCGGAGCGCGAAGCGCAGCGCCGGCTCGTAGGCGCGCCGCGCCGCGCGCATCAGCACGTTCTCCCGCTCGCGCACGCGGCCGCGCACGACCAGCGCGACCATCGCCGGCACGAACGTGAGCGAGAGCACGAACGCCGCGACCAGCGCGAGGATCACGGTGACCGCCATCGGCCGGAACATCTTCCCCTCGATGCCGGTGAGCGCGAGGATCGGCAGGTAGACCGTGATGATGATCGCCTGCCCGAAGGCCGACGCGCCGAGCACCTGCCGGCTCGCCGCGAGCACGGTCTCGAGCCGCTCCTGCAGGTTCAGCCGGCGCGCCAGCGCCTGCTGCCGCTCGCCGAGCATGCGCAGCGCGTTCTCGACGACGATCACCGCGCCGTCGACGATCAGCCCGAAGTCGATGGCGCCGAGGCTCATCAGGTTGCCGCTGATGCGCCCATTCGCCATGCCGATGGCGGCGAGCAGCATCGAGAGCGGGATCGCGAGCGCGCAGATCAGCGCCGCGCGCAGGTTCCCGAGCAGCAGGAAGAGGATCACGATCACGAGCGCCGCGCCCTCGGCGAGGTTCTTCTCGACCGTCGCGATGGTCGCGCGCACCAGCTTCGTCCGGTCGAGCACCGTCTTCGCGCGGACGTCCGGCGGCAGCGTGCGCCGGATCTCCTCCATCTTGCGGTCGACCGCGGTGGCGACGCTGCGGCTGTTCTCTCCGACGCGCATCAGCGCCGTCCCGACCACGACCTCCTCGCCGTTCTCGCTGGCCGAGCCGGTGCGCAGCTCGCTGCCGATCGCGACCTCGGCGACGTCGTGGACGTGGATCGGCGTGCCGCCGCGCGTGCCGACCACGATCTGCTCGATCTCCTCGATCGATTCGATCCGGCCGGCGGCGCGGACGGCGTACGACTCGCCCCCGCGCTCGACGTAGCCGGCGCCGATGCTGACGTTGTTGCGCTCGAGCGCGTCGATCACCTCGCGGAACGACAGCCCGAAGCTCACCAGCTGCATCGGATCGGGCCGCACGTGGTACTGCTTGACGTACCCGCCGATCGAGTCGACGCCGGCGACTCCCTGCACGCCGCGCAGTTGCGGCCGGATCACCCAGTCCTGCACCGTGCGCAGATAGGCGGCGCGCTCGAGCCGCGTCTTCAGCCGCTCGCCCTCGGGCGTGAGATAGGTTCCGTCCTCCTGCCAGCCGGCGGCGCCGGCGCGCGCGCGCCCGCCCGCGCCCGGCGCCTCGAAGCCGACCGTCCACATGTAGATCTCGCCGAGACCGGTCGAGACCGGCCCCATGCGCGGCTCGACGCCCGGCGCGAGGCTGTCGCGCGCCTCGGCGAGGCGCTCGCCGACCTGGACGCGCGCGAAGTAGACGTCGACGTCGTCGTCGAAGACCGCCGTCACCTGCGAGAAGCCGTTGCGCGAGAGCGAGCGCGTGCGCTGCAATCCGGGGATCCCCGACAGCGCCGTCTCGATCGGGAAGGTCACCTGCTTCTCGATCTCGACCGGCGAGAGCGACGGCGCGACGGCGTTGATCTGCACTTGCACGCCGGTGATGTCGGGCACGGCGTCGATCGGGAGCGTCCAGAGGCAGAAGGCGCCGACGGCCGCCGCGCCGAGCGTGAGCAGGAGCACGACGCGGCGGTGCTCGATCGAGAGGCGCAGGAGCGGTTGCAGCATGGCGCGCCCCTCTCAGTGCTCGTGCCCGGCGGACGACTTGCCGAGCTCCGCCTTCAGGAGGAACGCCCCCTTCGCCACGTACGGCGCGCCCTCCTCGAGCCCGGCCGTGAGCGCGACGCTGCGGTCGGAGCGCTCGCCCGTCTCGACCGGCACCGGCCGGAACGCGCCCGGCTCGCCGTCGATCGGGACGAAGACGCAGCGGCGCCCCTCGACCGTCTGCACGGCGTCCTCGGGCACGACGATCGGCGGCGGACCGCCGTCGCCCTTCGCCGGCAGCGTGAGCTCGACCTCGGCGAAGACGCCCGGCCGGATCTCCGCATGGCGTTCCACGACCTCGATCCGCACCTGCGCGGAGCGGGTCGTCGGGTCGATCTGCGGCGCGATCGCGGTCACGCGCCCGTCGTGCGAGTGGTCGGCGGCCGAGGCGACGACGACCGAGGCCGCCGCGCCGAGCTCGATCTCGCCGAGCCGCGCCTCCGGCACGTCGGCGAGCACCCAGAGATGCGAGAGGTCGGCGAGCACGAGCAGCGACTCGCGCGACGGGTCGACGAGGTGGCCGAAGGTGATCTCCCGTTCGATCACCGTGCCGTCGATCGGCGCGAAGACCTTGAAGCGCGGCTCGATCTCGCCGGTGCGGACGATGCGCGCCACGGCTTCCTGCGTCATGCCGAGCAGGTGGAGCCGGTTCTCGGAGGCGACGCGCGCCGCCTTCGCGGCCGCGCGTTGCGCCTCGGCGACGCGCAGCTCCGCCTCGCGCCGCTGCAGGTCGGCGAGCGAGATGCCCTGCGCCGCCTCGTAGAGCTTCTGCGCCCGCTCGAGCGCGCGCTTCGCCAGGTCGACCGGCGGGTCGGCGTTGCCCTCGGCGGCGATCTTGAGCAGCAGGTCGCTCTGCGCCTCGCCGAGCTCCGGGCTCTCGATCGTGAGCAGCTCGTCGCCGCGCTTGACCTCGGCGCCGAGCTTCGCGGTGAGCGTCGCGACGCGGCCGCGCACCGGCGTGCCGACGTGCGCCATCGCCTCGGCGTTGAAGACGACGCGCGCCGGCACGCGCAGGCGGCGCGCGATGGCGCGGCGCTCGGCGTTCGCGACGACGATGCCGTGCGTCGCGATCGCCTCGGCGGTGAGGTGCACTTCGTCGGCGTGCTCTTCGTGCGCGCCGCCCTCGGCTTTGTTCGCGTCGGGGTCGGTATCGGCGTCGGACTTCTTTCGGAAGCGCTCGCACGCGGGCGTCAGCGCGACGAGGGAGATCACCAAGAGAAGGATTCGCGTCTTCATCGCTTCGTCTCCTCGCCGCGGCTCGCGCCGCCGGCGGACCGCTCCAGCCGCGCGCGCACGGTCACCGTCGCCTGCTGCAGCTCGACTTCGCGCTCCTGCGCCTGGCGCAGGTCGCGTTCGGCGAGCAGGAGCGCCGTGACGTCGCTCTCGCCGCCGAGGTAGACCGCCTCGACCTGGTCGCGCCGCTGCCGTTCGATCGGGAGCAGCTCCGTCGCGACGCGCTGCAGCCGCGACCGCGCGCCGCGCAGCTCCGCGAAGGCGGCGCGCACTTCGAAGATGGCGTCGCGCTCGGCCGCGGCCAGCGCGTGGCGCGCCTCGACGACGCGTGCGCGCGCCATCGCGCGCCGCGGACCGCCGCCGTCGAGCAGCGGAAGCGGCAGCGCGAGCGACGGGCCGACCGACCAGTCGCCGTCGCGCTCCGCCTCGACGCCGGCGCTCGCGCCTTCGAGGACGCCGAGCCCCGCCGCCGACGCCTCCGCCTCGGCCGCCGCGAGCTCCGCCCGCTTCGCGAGCAGGTCGGGCCGCGTCGCGAGCGCCGCGTCGATCCACGGCTGCTCGTCGTCGGGCGGCGCCGCCGGCTCGGACCACGGCGCGACGACCAGCTCGGCGTCGTGCGCGCGGCCGGGCGCGCCGAGGTCGCGGAGCAGCCGCCGGCGCGCGACCGCGAGCTCGGCCTGGCGCGTCTCGCGCTCGAGCTCGAGCTCGAGCCGCTGCGCTTCGAGCGAGAGGACGTCGAGGCGCACGCCTTCGCCGACGTCGAGCTTCGCGCGCGCCGTCGTGAGCAGCCTCTCGAAGAAGCGCAGCCGCTCCGCCAGCAGCTCGTCGCGGCGCGCGAGCGCCTGCACGTCGGCGAAGTCGACGCGCACCGTCGCCACGACCTCGAGCGCATGCGCGACGACGTCGTGCGCCGCCGCCTCGAGCCGAGCATCGGCCGCGCCGGCGCGATCGCGCCGCGTGAGCAGCGCGAGGAGCTCGGCCGTGAGGCCGACGTCGATCTGCGGCTGTCCGCCCCCCTCGACGAAGCGGAACGCCACGTCGACCACGGGATTGGGCAGGCGGCGCGCCTGCTCGGCGGCGGCGAGCGCGGCGCGGGCGCGCGCGAGCGCGACCTGCACCTGCGGACTCCGGGTCAGCGCGCGCCGCACCGCATCGGCGAGCGAGAGCGGCGAGGGGATCGGCTCGCCGTCGTCGATGGGGAGCGGCGTTTCGTGGAACGGCAGCTCGCCCTCGAGCGAGCCGATCTCCGCGGCGCGGCGCTGCGGCGCGACCTCGGGCGGCGGCCCGACGCAGCCGAGCAGCGCACAGGCGACGAGCGGCGCGGCGCGACGAAGTGTCTTCGAGCGCGATCGAACGGCGTGAACGGACATGACGGACCCTCGGCCGATCGGGAGGCGGAGTGCGAGCCGGAACGATTCGGCTCACGCGGACGGGATGAAACGAGGCCGCGCGCTCGCGCGCTGCGGCCCCGGAGCTACGCCGTGGCGCCGCTCAAATCCGCAGGACGACCGACGAGGGGACGACGAGGACGCGGTGCGTGCACCACCGCGGGATGTCGCGCGCCGGAGCGAAGGCTTCGCGTGCGCTCGCGAACGACAGAATCGCGAACGACGGCGGCGCCGCATCGCGGTACTTCGACGAGACCTGGACGCTCTTCTCGGGTCGCGCCTCTTCCGAGAACGACGCGATCACGGTGTCCTTGCACGGATGCGACAGCGCGTCGCCCGCCGGAGCGATCGACGCCTCGTGCTCGTGGCCGCCGCACGCCGTGGACGACGCCGACGAACGCGCAACGAGCTCGATCTGAACGCAGCCGTCCGGCTCCTCGCAACGGATCAACAGCGCCCCACCCGCCAGCGACGACACCCCCGCCGCAAGCAGGCTGAGCCCGAATCCGAGCAGACGACCGAACCGCAATCGAATCATTGTCGCGACACCTCGATCCGCCGAGGGTACCCCGAACCGCCGTCCGCCGGCAACTTCGAAGGAACTGTTCGACTCGCGCAGGGGGCTTCCTGAAGTGCAGCCTCCATTCGCGGATCGGCCGCTACCTCGCCGGCAGCGTCCCCTCCGGATCGAGGGTCACCTCCTTCGGCGGCGACGGGAGCGCGAAGTCGAACGACTGCTCCCGCGCGTTCGAAGTGACGGAGACGTCGCGCGACGAGCCGTCCTCGCAGGCGATCCGCAGCACGACGTCGAGGTCGTAGGGCTCGCCCGTCTGCGTCTGGCGCAGCGTGACGCGGACTCCGGACGCGCTCTTCTCGTGCCCGACCTCGAGGGTCGGGAAGCCGGCGCGGAAGAACCACTGGTCGAAGAAGGGGCGCAGGTCGAGGCGCGTCGCCTCCTCGAAGCCGCGCTCGAAGCGCTCGAAGCCGTCGACGTCGGGATCGCGCAGCTCGAAGGCGCGGCGCAGGCCCGCGAAGAAGCGCTCGTCGCCGAGCCGCCGGCGCAACCCGTGGAGCACGACGGGCGTCTTGCAGAAGACGACGGAGCGGTAGCGCGAGTTCGAGTAGACGGCGGGGTTCGCGATGGCGAACTCCGTCTCGGCCCCCGCCGGACCGATCCACCCGTCGCGCACGGAGCGCATCGTCTTGAGGTAGGCGTCGTGGCCGTGGCGCGCCTCGACGAAGAGCGCGTTGGTGTAGGTCGAGAGCCCTTCGCCGAGCTCGTTGGGGAAGCCGGCGGCGTAGATGTTCCACTGGTGCGAGAGCTCGTCGGCGACGACGAGCAGACCGAGGGCGCCGCGTCGCGAGAGATCCCCGTCCGAGAGGTCGACGCCGTCGAGGTCGGGGAAGTAGCCGTCGGAGACGACGATCATCCCGGGCAGGCTGACGCCCGTCTCCTTGCGCTCGGGCCGGACGTGGACGAAGCGGACCTGCTTCCACGGCAGCGGACCGAAGGCGTGCTCGAACGCGGCGGCCGCCTGCAGCAGCGTCGCGACGCGCTGGTCGAGCCGCTTCTCCTCGCCCGCGAATCCCCACGCCGAGAGCTCGAGCCCCGCCTCGCTCCTGCCGGCGCGCGAGACGTACTCGCCCACGGCGAAGCCGAAGGGGATCAACCGCCGCGTGCGCAGCGGCTCGACGTAGCGGAAGGTCCGTCGGCCCCCCGCCTCCGAGCTCTCGACGAGCTCGCCGCCGGTGAGCGCCACGTACTTCGCAGGCACGTCGAAGGTGATGTCCACCGCGGCGTCGTTGTGCGCGTCGATCGGATACCAGACGACGTGCGAGGAGTAGCTCGAGCGCGGGCGGACCTGCCCGAGCACCGCGACCTCCTCGACGAGCTTTTGGTCGACTGTGAGGAAGTAGTCCGTGCTCGCCGCGTGTATGCTCATCGCGAGCGTCTGGCCGCTCTTCAGCGGCTCCTTCAGGTCGATCGTCAGCGTGTCGGCCTGCGGCGCCTTCCCGGCCTTCCACTCGATCGGCGCGTCGCAGGTCACGTCGTCGACCTCGACGACCGAGGTGTAGAGCGTGAGCTGACGGGCGCCGTCGACCCGCGCGCGGAGTTCGAGGGTGTCGTCGACCTCGAGCGAGCGCGCCTCGGGATCGATGCGGACGTCGATCGTGTGCCGAGTGACCTCGAACGGCGGCGGCGGCTCGCTCGACGCGGCGCGCCGCCGCTCGCGGACCTGCGCTACCGGCGTGGCGTCGACCGGCGCGGGCGGCGCGACGCTGCCCCCTTTCCAGACGAAGGAGTCGCGCATTGCGTCGAGCGCGGCGCGCGCGGCCGGGTCGCTCCATGTCGCCGCGGGCGCGGCGATCTGGAAGATCACCCACGCGTCGCCATCCCGGAACGCCCACTCGATCGTCAGCGCGCCGGCGATCGTGTAGTCGAGACGCGTCGTCTCGCGCGCGCCGAGTTTCGCGGGACCCAGGCGCACCCGCTGGTAGAGCTCCCCCGCCGTGCCCTGGAGCTGCGTCTCGCGCGTCGTGAGCCCGTCCCTCAGGAACGTGACCGGCTGACGCAGGATCGAGCAGCGCGTGGTCAGGTCGGCGACCGGCGCGAGGACGACCGTGACGATGCCACCGGCGCCGCTGCCGCCGCCCACTTCCCGCCGCACCCACTCCGACGACGGCAGCGCGACCTCGAAGTCGGGCCGCTCGTGGACGAACTTGGGGGCGGTCTGGAGGCCGAGCGCGAAGACGAAGGGAAGGATCCACATGGTCGAGAATCCAGCGCGATCACCGCCGTCGCGGCACGCTACTCAGGGATGTCCATGTCGTCGTGCAGCCCGATGGAGGCGAACTCGATCGCTCCGCCCTCGACGCCCTGAAGCACCCACCAGTGCAGCCGGCCGGCCGACAGCGAGCCGACCTTGAGCGCGCAACGCCACGCCTGGGCGCCGTCGCGCGCCCGCACGCGGTTGGGGGCGCCGCGGTCGCCGCTGCGCAACGGATGGGCGTGGAGACCGGGGATCTCGTGCGCCCGTCCCGCCGCGACGTGCGCGCACACTTCGACGACGCGCTCCGTTCCCACCGTCTCGAGCAAACGGACCGATTCGAGGAACTTCGGTCCGACGCGCGCCGTGCGCAGCGGGAACTGCCGCGCGTCCGCCGGCGGGTACAGCGCGGCGTACGCCTCGCGCACCGCAGCGAGGAAGCTCGCCGGCGTGGACGTCGGGTCGTCCGCCGGCGAACTCGCCGACGACGCTCCGGCCGAACGCAGCCGCTTGCGCAGCGTCTGCACCTCGATGCGCACCTGCTTCAGCTCGTCGCGGAGCTTCTCGACCCGCTGCAGGAGCTCCTCCCGATCGCGCGCGAGGTCGCGGCACTCCCGCTCGAGCTCTTCCTCACGCGCCGAAAGCGGCGGAGGTGGCGGCGACCCGTCCGCGACCGGAACCGGAACGGGCTCCCGCAC
Organism: Planctomycetota bacterium; assembly: GCA_036732755.1. Lineage (GTDB taxonomy): Bacteria > Planctomycetota > B15-G4 > B15-G4 > SIAN01 > DASRRB01. The sequence goes on along the minus strand of DAINBU010000041.1, from coordinate 13,976 downwards.
TGGCTCCGGGATCCCGAGGATCGAACGGATCCGCGCGACGACGCGCGCGACGTCCTCCTGCGTGAACACCATCATCAACGGATGGACGAAGGGGTCGGAGCCGGGCGAGAGACCGGGCATCCAGACGCGCACCGCTCCGCCGTAGACGCCGAGGCGCGCCGGCAACTCGCTCGTGAGGCGCCAGGTCACGACGCCGGTGGGGATCACCACGACGCGCGCCTTCCCGGCCAGCTCCTGCGCGAGCCGCGCGGGAGGGATCAGCGGCTCCGGTTCACCCGAACGCGTCGTGACCGCGACGATCGCTTCGTTCCGCCCGGGATCGAACAGCTCGTAACGGACGAACGCCTCGACCTCTTCCACCCCGAGTATTCGCGGTTCCTTCGTGGTCATCGCGGATCACCACGCAACCCGGGGTCATCGACTCGACGGAGCCGATCCGATCGCCGCGTTCTCCGTCCACCCGTCCGGCAGGACCATCTCCTTCGCCGTCGGCGCCACGTACTCCGGCAGGTCCTCGTCCGTGTTCGCGACGTAGACCCACCAGTTGTTGTAACCCTCCTTCGTCGCTCCGGGGGCCTTCGGAAGGTGTTCGAGGTACCACTTCTCGTAACCGAACTGGTTGTTGCCCCACTCGTCGGAGCCGATCAGGCGCGGCTTTCCGGTCAGGACGGGGTAGTTCAACCACTGGTCGGCGTACGAGAGCACGCGCCGTTTGTTGTTGTAGTCGTAGCCCTCCTGGCCGTTGGGCGGGACGTGCGCATTGCCGACCATGGAGGGCGTGCCGGGGAAGTCGTTCTCCAGCCGCGAGAAGACGTTCCACGCGTCGCGGCGGTTCTGGCAGTCCCAGATGCCGTCGCCGAACTGCAGCGCGAGCATCGATTCGACGCGGTGCACGTAGCTGTGGACCATGTTGTCGGGCCCGCACTCGTAGTTGAAACCCATCATCCACAGCGTGCGCCCGCATTCCGGCGGGATGTCGTAGGGGCGGTAGAGCCAGAGGTTGTCGGTCGGGCCGAAGCGCGCGTAGCGGTTGGGGATGTACATCGCGAACTCGTCGAAGTGCATGCCGCCGCAGCCCCACACCCACACTTCGTGGAGGTCGCCGCGCTGTACGCGCTCGAGCAGGCCGTTCTCCTCGAGCATCTTGCGGTAGCTGCTCGACGAAGGCTGCCACTCCTGCGTCTTCCTCACCTCGACGAACGTCTGGTCGGTGTAGCGAAAGCCGTCGACCTTGATCGGGAAGGCGTCGACGCGGATCACCTCGGCGATCTCATAGTTGATGTAGCCCCAGCTCGCCTGGCGGACGACGTCGGCCATGACGTAGCTGTACTCGACCGGGTCGGCCGCGTTCAGCCACTCGGTGACGCGCTTGCCCCCCTCGCACTTCAGCACCGGGTCGTAGATCAGCACCGCGACGCGCGCCTTCTTGCGTCCGCCGCAGACGCGCTCGTCGGCGACGACCTTCGGCCGCACGAAGCTCGTTTGCGCGCGCTCAGAGACGACGTACGAGCCGGTCGAATCGAGATTTCCGGCCGGCGCCTCGACCGGCAGCGACCGCCAGCGCGGCGAGGCGCGGCCGTCGGTGGCCCGCCCGGGCAGCGCGCACGCGGCGGCGAATCCGAGCCCGAGCGCGCCGGCGCGCGCGCACCACTTCGTCGTCACCGCCATCCTGCGATCCTCCATCGGGGGCCGAGCGCGCGCGGATAAAAGGCTCGCGCATGGAAACGTTCGTGAACGCCCTGACCGCGCCGCTCTCCGCCGAAGAGCTGATGCGCCTCTTGCCGCACCGGCCGCCCTTCTTCTTCCTGAAGCGGCTGCGCGAGTGGACGCTGGGCGTGCGCACGCTCGCCGAGGTCGAGTTCGACGGCAGCGAGGAGTTCCTGCGCGGCCACTTCCCCGGCCACCCGATCATGCCGGGCGTGATCCTGGTCGAGGCGTGCGCGCAGGCGGCGGGGCTCGCGCTCGCAGCGCGCAGCGACTCGATCCCGACGCCGCAGCGTCCGCCGAGCCTCGCCAAGATCATCACGATGAAGTTCCGCGCGCCGGTGCGGCCGCGCGAGCTGCTCGAGGTCGAGGCGATCGTCACGACGCGCTTCGAGAACAGCGGCGCGGTCGAGGTGACAATGCGGCGCGGCGGCGTGACGGTCGCCGAGGGCGCGCTCGCGATCCACCTGGGTGCCTCCCCGGCCTGACGCGCGGTCGGCAAGCGATTCACCGCGGGAACACTCATTCGCGGGATGGTAACGCAGCTCCATTCCGCACTGCAGGGCACTCCCGCCCATCGTGCCGTCGAGCAAGCCAGGCCGCGTCGTCGGCCGCTCCGGCGCACTGCCGTGCGCGATTGGCGACGCCTTGTGGAGTCGCTGGTCCGCGTTACCGTCTTCTCATCTCCGTCCTCGCGCTCGTTCGGTCGCGAGAGCTCATGGCCTCCGCCTCATGAAGCTGAACACGATTCGACTCGTCGGCACGATCGAGGCTGGAGTCTTGGCCGCCCTCCTCAACTCGCCGCTCTGCGGTCAAGAGTTGATCTGGAAGCAATACGGGACGACCTACTTCGGGGAGTTCGGCACGTCGCTCGATGTCGTTGGCGACGTCGACGGCGACGGAGTCCCCGAATTGGTCGCCGGCGCGCCCCTCGATTCAACCGTCGCGACCCAAGCGGGCTTCGCCTGCCTGATCTCTGGGAAGGACGGGTCGACCGTTTATTCCTATTACGGAGGCAGCACGAACGAATTCTTCGGGAACACCGTCGCCGGAGTCGGCGACGTCGACGGTGATGGCGTTCCCGACTTCGCGGTCGGCGCGCCTCTGGTGACTCGAACCCTCACGGCCCAAGGCGAAATCACCGTCTACTCGGGCAGCACGGGTGCGGTGATCTATTCCGTCGACGGATCCGCGGCCGGTGACGCGCTAGGTCGCGGCCTTGCCAACGTCGGCGACGTCAACGGCGACCAGATCTCCGACTTCGCTGTGAACGTCGAGGCGTCCAAGTCCGCGTTGATCTTGTCGGGCGCCGACGGGAGCCTGATCTGGACCCTCACGGCACCCAAGTCCTCCGTCTACTTCGGCTTCTCCTTGGGTGGCGGCGGCGATGTCGACGGGGATGGCGTGCCCGACGTGATCGTCGGCGACATCGGCTCGAGTTTCCTCACGCTGGGCGGCGCCGCGTGCGTCTTCTCCGGTGCGACCGGGGCGTTGCTCCACCAGATCGGATCGACGCGCCGGTATGCGGACTTCGGCAAGGGAGTGTCGATCGTCGGCGACGTCGACGCGGACGGCTTCGCGGATTTCCTGGTGGGCGCTCCACGTGACGACCGCGTCGTGACCGGAGGCGGATTCGCCGCGCTCTACTCCGGGAAAGACGGTTCGGTGATGCGGACCTACACGTCGGACGACGTCAACCTCGGCTGGCTGCTCGGATACGCGACGCGCGGCGCAGGTGACGTGAATGGCGACGGCGTCGTCGATTACATGATCGGTGCGCCAGCTCTCGACGAGAACAGTCATGGAGCGGTCTTCGTCTACTCCGGCCGCGACGGCGAACTCATCTACCACTGCATGGACACCGCTGTAGTCGTCGGTCTTGGCGCACCGATCGGTCCGGTGGCCGACTTCGACGGTGACGGCCACGTCGATTGGGTCTGTGGCGCACCATTCGAGGACAACGGCACGCTCCGCGTGGCCGGCAGCGTCAGCATCTGGCGCGGCTTCGACTTCAACGTCGACCTCTGGCCGCATTTCGCTTTCGGCGGCCAGACCGTCACTGCCACCTTGGGTCAGGGGATCGCGGGGAGCCCCTACGCCCTCTTCCTGCGCGCCATCAACGGCACGCCGTTCTTCACGCTGCTCCAGTTCGGCGCCCTCGACGCGACCGGACGCGACGTAATCAGCGCGCTGGTCCCGTGGCCCGCCGGTACCAACACGATCGAATTGCAAGCCTTCACCCTCGACGCCAACGGCAAGCTCGAACCGAGCGGCATCGAGCAGTTTTTCACGCAGTGACGAGAGGCCTCGCGGAAGGCCGCCGCGCGCGCCGACTCACCGCGGCGCCGCCGCGGCGAGCCCGACGAGGTGGTAGCCGGAGTACCACTTCTCGATCGTCTCGTGGTCGGGGAGCAGCGCGCGGAGCTCGAGGCCGGCGCGCTCGAGCAGGCCGCGCCAGTCGCGCAGCGTGAGGAAGCCGCCGTGCGGGCGCAGCGGCCCCGCGTCGTCGATGCGCCAGAACTCGTCGAGGAGCTGGAACGGGTAGTCGACGTAGATCGGCACGCCCGGCGCCGGCCGCACGCACTCGACCATCACCAGCGTGCCGCCGGGCGCGAGCAGGCGGCGCGCCTCGGCCAGCGTGCGCCCGACGTCGCGCGCGACGTGCAAGACGTTCACGGCGAGGACGAGGTCGGCACTCGCGGCGGCCGCGCCTTGTTCGTCGAAAGGCCGGTTCACGTCGAGCGGCCGGAACTCGAACGGCACGTTCGGGAAGGCGCCCGCGAGCTTGCGCTTGGCGCCGGAGAGGAAGAAGGGCGAGAGCTCGGTGAAGACGTAGCGGCCGATCTGCGGCGCGAGACGCGCGAGCAGTGCCTCCGCCGCGCTGCCGAGCCCGCCGCCGAGCTCGACGACGCGCAGCCCGCGCCGCCCGGCTGCCGCGTCGGTGCACAGGCGTGCGGCGACGCGGTTGTTCGCGGCGTAGCCGAAGTTCGCGTTGTCGAAGTAGGCCTTCCAGAGCGGCACGGCCGCCGGCGTGAGCAGGACGTCGGCGCCGGTCTTCCTGCCGGTCACGACGTCGACGAAGCCGGCGCGCGCCGCGTCGAAGAGCGCGAGGCTCGGCGCGAGGTCGGGGGACTCAACGAGCGCCATGGACTCGACGGCGGCCGCGCTCTCCTCGGGCGCGCGGCGCCGCGCGACGCGCCCCCACGGATCGAGCTCGACGAAGCCGGCGCGCTCGAGCTTGCGCAGCAGCCAGGCGTAGAGCTCCGGGCGTGCGAGGGGCGCCGGCGCGGCGCCGAGCGCGTCGAGGTGCTCGCACAGCAGCCGGTCGACGTAGGCGTTCAGGAGCTCGTTCGCGCGGAAGAAGCGGGTGGCGCCGAGCTCCTCCGGCAGCGCGAGGAACCACTCCCGGATCGCCGGCGGCAGCTGCTCGAAGTCGACGGTGAAATGCACGCGGCGATCGTAGCAGCGCGGCGCGGCCGCTATGTTTCCGCGATTCGTCGCTGCACCGGTCGACCTCGGAGATCCCATGGAGCCGCGAGCCGCCTACAGCGAGCTGCTGCGCCGCGTCGCCGAGATCTGCGACCTCTCCTCCGCGTCGGCGCTCCTCTCCTGGGACCAGGAGACGACGATGCCGAAGCAGGGCGCGCCGGCGCGCGCGCGCCAGCTCGCGACGGTCGCCGGCATCCGGCACGATCGCTTCGTCGACGGCCGGATCGGCGAGCTCCTCGCCGACTGCGAGGCGGCGCCCGGGAAGTTCGAGGACATCGAGCGCACCCAGCTCCGCGAGCTGCGCCACGACTGGGACCGCGCGACCAAGCTGCCGCGCTCGCTGGTCGAGGAGACGGCGTCGGCCGAGAGCTCGGCGCTGGAGGTGTGGCGCGACGCGCGCGCGAAGAGCGACTGGAAGGCGTTCGCGCCGCACGTGCGGCAGCTGATGGGCTACTCGGTCCAGCGCGCGCAGGCGCTCGGCTTCACGGAGCGGCCTTACGACGGGATGCTCGACGACTACGAGCGCGGCGCCGACGAGGAGCGCCTCGACGCGCTCTTCACCGACCTCCGTCCGCAGCTCGCACCGCTGATCGGCCCGGTCCTCGAGCGGCGCGGCCGCGTCGACAGCTCGTGCGTCCGCCGGCCGCTCGCGGTCGAGAAGCAGGCCGAGTTCGGGCTCGCGGTGATCCGCGCCATGGGCTTCGACCACGACGCCGGCCGCGTCGACCTCGCGACCCATCCGTTCTGCAGCGGGATCGGGCCGGGCGACACGCGCCTCACTCGCCGCTTCGACCCGAACGACCTGCGCCCCGCGCTCTACGGCATCGTGCACGAGGCGGGACACGGCCTCTACGAGCAGGGGCTCGCGTCGGAGCTGCGCTGGACGCCGCTCGGCTCGGCGTCGTCGCTCGGCATCCACGAGTCGCAGTCGCGCCTGTGGGAGAACGTGGTCGGGCGCAGCCGCCCGTTCTGGGAGCACTTCCTCCCCGACCTGCGCCGCAACTTCCCTTCCGAGTTCCGCGACGTGACGGCCGACCAGATGTACCGCGCCGTGAACGAGGTCGCGACGTCGCTGATCCGCGTCGAGGCCGACGAGCTGACCTACAACCTGCACGTGCTGCTGCGCTTCGAGATCGAGCGCGGTCTCTTTGCCGGCGACATCCAGGTCGACGACGTGCCGGCGGCGTGGGGCGAGAAGTGCGGCGAGCTGCTCGGCATCCGGCCGAAGAACGACGCCGAAGGCTGCCTGCAGGACATCCACTGGTCGATGGGCGCGTTCGGGTACTTCCCGACCTACACGCTCGGCAATCTCTACGCGGCGCAGCTCTACGAGGCGGCGCAGCGCGACCTCGGCGACCTCGACGGCCTGATCGCGCACGGTGAGTTCGCGCCGTTGCGCGAGTGGCTGCGCGCGAAGATCCACCGCCACGGCCGCCGCTACCTGCCGGCCGAGCTGGTCTTCCGCGCCACCGGCGCCGATCCCTCGGCCGAGCCGTTCCTCCGCTACCTGCGCGCGAAGCTCGAGGACGTCTACGGGATCTGAGCGCGGCCGCGCCGCTCCCCGTCAGCGCACGACGCGCAGGCGCGCGGGATTCACGAACTCCCGCGAGGCGCAGACGAGCCGGACCGCGCGCGTCGCGAGGTCGACGGACCAGACGCCGCCGCGCCCCTTGCCCGCGAACCCGATCCCGACCGGATCGTCGCCGAGACCGAGCGGATCGGAGCTGCCGTCGGCGACGACGAGCGCGCCGTTCCACACGACGCCCGACGACGGATCGCGCCACGCTTCGTCGCGGGCGAAGAGCTCGACCGGAGCGGCGGCGGGATCGCGGTCGCGCACGTCGACCGAGTAGACCGCGCCGCGCAGCCGCTCGCGGCGGATCGGGTCGGCGTTGACGTCGACGACCAGGAGACGGCCCGCGTCGCGCGGCACGAGCGAGAGCGGACTGACCAGGTGCAGCGCGGCGGCGAGCTCGAGGCGGCCGCTCGCCCGGTCGACCTTGTAGAGCGCCCCCTCTGAAAGGTCGGCGACCTTTTCGCGCAGCGCGTCGGCGTCGAGCAGCCAGAGCGTGTCGCCGTCGAAAAGGAGGTCGGACGGCCCGAGCAGCGGCGCCCCGCTCGCGACGACGTCGACGCGCCGCAGGTCGGGCGAGCAGCGCAGCAGCGTCGCCGGTCCCGCGCGATCGACGATCCAGACGCTCCCGTCGGGCGCGCGCGCGAACGCGGTCGGGTCGACGAGGTGCGCGCTCGCCGGCGTGTCGTCGATCTGCGCGCCGTCGGGCGAGACGCGCCAGAGGTGACCGACGCCCCCCATCGCGCAGAGGTCGAGCACCAGCATTCCGCCGGGCACCGCGTCGTCGGCCATCACGTCGACCGGATCGCGGAACGCGCGGAACGAGGCGATCGCGCGCGCCGTGCCCGACTCCGGATCGATCGAGAAGATCGCGCCCGGATGGCCGCCGAGACCCTTGGGGTCGGCGTCCACGTCGGTCAGGAGCAGGCGGGCGGGACGGCCGGGCGATTCGTCCGACTTCGTGCAGGCCGCGCTCCCCGCCAGCCCTGCAAGTCCCGCCAGGCCCGCGAGCGCCGCCGCGCCGCGCCGCACGCCTCTCAACGGAGTCCTCCCCTGGCGAGACCCTTGCGCGAGATTCTTGCCTTCACGATCCGTCCAGCTCGGGAAGGTAAGCGCCCGCGCGATTCCCGTCTATCTTCAGCGGCCGGCCTCGGGGGTGCACGGGTTGAAGCACGTCGGACGGGTCGTGCTGTTGCTCCTGTCGGTGACGACGTCGCTCCTCGTCGCCGAGTGGATCACGTCGATGTGGCTCCGGGAGGGGCTGCAGTGCGAGTCGCGGCAGCGCGCCGCGACGCGCGCGCTGCTCGAGATCGTCGAGCGCGACGGCGTCCGCTTCCGCGCGCGCCCGAACGCCCGCGTCACGATCGGCGCGGTCGAGTGCCAGAACAACGAGCTCGGCCTGCGCGGCGAACCGGTCCGCGAGGAGAAGGCGCCCGGCACGTTCCGCGTGCTCTGCCTCGGAGATTCGACCACCTATGGGCTCGGCGTCCCCGAGCCCGCCACCTGGGTGCGCCGACTCGAAGCCGACCTCAACACGACGGCGCCGCCGGGGCTGCGCTTCGAGATCGTCAACGCCGGCGTGCCGGCCTACAACACGCGCGACGAGCTCGCGCTCTACCGCGTGCTCGCCGACCGGCTGCGCCCCGACCTCGTCGTGCTCGGCTTCTACGGCAACGACCTCGAGCGCCTCGGCTTCCACGTCGCGACCGACGGCTCCGTGCTGCCCGATCCGTTCCCGGTCCCGGACGCATGGAATCCGGTCCTCATGCGCTCGTGGCTCTTCCGGCGCGTGTGCGTCTCGGCGTGCGAATGGATGGTGAGCCGCGGCACGTACGTCCGCGCCAAGGGCGACAACCTCGAGATGCCCGCGCGCTGGCTGCACGAATTCGCGCAGGAGGCGGCCGCGCGCCGCACGCCGTTCGCGATCTTCGAGATCCCGACGCTGGTGGGCGGCGCGAAGATCACGAGCCGTCTCGATCCGTCGGAGTACCCCGATCGCGAGGTGAGCGCGTGGCTCGCGCAGGTCGCCGCGCGCGACGGGGTCCCGTTCCTCTCGCTGGTGGCGGCGCTCTCCGGCCCGCCGCTGCCGCGCCTGCGGATCAGCGCGCAGGACCAGCATCCCAACGCGTTCGCCTCGCAGCTGATGGCGACCGCGATCGGCGCGTTCCTGCGCGAGCGCCGCCTCGTGCCGGCGGTGCCGTGACGCGGTGCCCACCGGCGCGCTCGCGCGCCGGGCTGATTCATGCGCGCGCCCGCGCCTGGATGAAGCTGTAGAAAAAGACGGAGTTCGGGTCCCTCGCGACCCGGTCGAGCTCCTGCTTCATTCCGTCGACCACCGCCTGCCGGACCTTCTTCGCCGCGAGGAGCTGCGGCGCGCCCGAGAGCAGGAGGTCGGTCCAGTAGCGCAGGAACTCGGCGCGCTCGCCCGGCGCGCGGTTGTCGAGGTGGAACGTCTTCACGAGGGTCTGCACGTCGTGGAAGCCGACCTGCTGCAGCAGGTTGCCGAGCTTCGCGCCGACGAACGGGTCGCCGCCGAGCTCGAGCTGGCGATCGTTGAACGCCATCCAGTACTGCAGCGTGTTCGGGCTGTAGGGATCGATGAAGAAGGTCGCGTTCAGGACCTCGTTGGCGACGATCGGCGCACCGGAGAGCAGCACGCGCCGCAGCTCCGACAGCACGCGCGCCGGGTCGCCGACGTGCTCCAGGATCCAGCAGAGGAAGCCGCAGTCGAACTCCTCGCGATCGAACGGGAGCCGCGTCGCGTCCTCCTCCACCAGCGTGAAGCGGCCGCGCGCCCACGGGACGGTGCGCAGGAACCGCTTCGCCTCGGCGATCTGCGTGGCGCTGCGCTCGACGCAGGTCACGTGCAGGTCGGGGAAGTGACGCAGCAGGATCTCGGTCTGCGCGCCGACGCCGGAGCCGACCTCGAGGCAGCTGCGCCGGCGGTGGAACGGGAGGTGGTCGTGCACCATCGGCTCGAGCACGCGCGCCTGGCGGCGCAGGCGGTCGCGCTCGCGCGCGCCGAAGCCGTGCAGGTAGCCGCGCTTCGCCATCGCCCGCCTCGTCATCCCTTGACGCCGAGCAGCAGGTCGGCGACCCGCTTCGGCGCCGAGAGAAACGGGCAGTGGCCGGTCGGGACCTTTTCGAACGGCACGCCGGCGCGTTCGGCCAGCGCGACCTGCGCGTCCGGCGCGAGCACGCGGTCCTCCTCGGCGATGATGGCGCTGCGCGGGATCTTGGCGAGCGCCTCCGCCGTCCCGCCGATCTTCGCCGATCCGTACGGCTCGAGCGGCTGCGGCTTGAGGCGCGTCATCGCGGCGGCCGCGATGCCGGCGGCGACGTCGTGGTAGAGCAGGTCCTTCGCTTTCGCGGCGTTGATCGCGAGCGCGCGCGCCGCCTCGTCCTTCACGAAGCACTTCCGGAAGGCCGGGGTCGCCGGCGCCACCGCGTCGACCTCCGCGAAGCCGTCGCCCGCCTTGGGGACGTAGGCGGCGAGGTAGACCACGCTGCGCACCTTGCCCGACGTGCGCAGCGCCGCCTCGGTCGCGTAGAGGCCGCCGAGGCTGTGGCCGACCAGCGTCCAGTTCCGGCGCGTGCCGATCTTCCCGACGATGCGCTCGATGCCGGCGTCGAAGGTGGCGTCCGCGCACGGCGTCGCGTCGTCGCCCAGCGCCGGCAGGTCGATCGTCTCGCAGGCGACGGCGCGCCGGTCGAGCTCGAGGCGGAGGAGGTCGAAGCTCCAGGCGCCGTGCCAGGCGCCGTGCACGAAGAGGAAACGCGCTGCGGCCATGATCGGGGCGAGGATATCCTGCGCGCCCTTCGCATGAGAAACGGCACGCCGACCCCGATCGCCGCCACCGTCGTCGCGCTCTCGTGCTGGATGCCCGACGCGCGCGCGCTGCAGGACGCATCGGCGCCCGAAGACGTCGCGCTGACGATCCGCGCCGACGGCACCGCCGCGGTCCGCGAGGTGCGCAGCGCCCAGCTCGTCGCCGGCGACAACCGCGTCCGCATCTACGACGTGTCGCCGCGCATCGTCGCCGAGACGGTGGCGGTGCGCTCGCTCGCGTCGCCCGAGATGCTCGAGCTGCGCGACCAGGCCGTCTGGTTCGAGGTGCTCGATCCGGAGCGCGCGCTCGAACGGCTCGGCGGCCGACCCGTCGCGCTGTTCCGCTGGCACGACGGGGTCCAGGAGAAGCTCGAGGGGCGGCTGCTCTTCCCGCCGGTCGTCCCGGGCCCGAACGGGGACGTCCGCCTCCCGCTCTACCTCGAGCAGAGCGACGGACACATCCGCCTGCTCGACGGCGCCGAGGTCGAGCTCGACGCGCTGCCGCCCGGCGACTGGAACCGCACGCGCGTCGACTGGCGGGTCGCGTGCAAGCGGCCCGACCGCTACCGCTTCGAGCTCTCCTACATGACGGAGGGGCTCGCGTGGAGCGCCGACGCGTCGCTGCGCGCGACGGCGGCGGGCGACACCGGCGACGTCGCGGTGGTCGCGACGATCAAGAACGACACCGGGCTGGGCTGGCGGCAGGCGCGGGTCGGCTTCGTCGAGGCCGACGGCTTCGTCGCGGAAGCGCGCCGCCCCGACGGAGAGCGCGCGAGCGCCCTCTTCCACGCCTTCGACGATCCCGTCGCGATCGAGCCGCGCCGCTCGCTGCAGGTGGTGCTCGCGAGCGCGCGCGACGTCCCGCTCACCGCGGCGCCGACGCTCTTCGTGCGGCGCGACGCGGCGAACGGCGCCGCGCACGTGGTGCGGCGCTTCGACGTCGTGAACGCGCCGGGCAAGGGGCTCGGGCGCGCGCTGCCGGCGGCGACCGGACGCACGCTCCTGGTCGACGCGAAGAACCGTCCGGTGCCGTGCGGCGCGTTCGCGCTGCCGGCCGCGGCCGTGAACGACCTGCTGAGCTTCGTCGGGCCGGTCGAGCCGGGGCTCGCGGCGAGCGTCGAGTGGACGCTCGACGGCAAGCGCCGCACGCTCGCGGTCACGCTCGCGAGCGAGCGCGCCGCCGACTGCACGGTCGACGTGCTGGTCGAGCTCGACCCCCTCGAGAGCGTCGTCGAGTCGACCCCCGCCGTCGACGCCGCGCGGCCCGGCCTCGCGCGCCTCGCGGTGCCGGTCGCCGCGCATGCGCGCGCGGCGGCGAAGCTGACGCTCTCCCGGCCATGAGCCGCCTCCCGATGCGAAGTGGTGTCGGCGCCCTCATCGCCATCGCGCTCGCGCTCTTCGTCGTGTTCCGGCCGCGCAGCAAGGACGCCGTCGAGACCCCCACCGGACCGGCGCAGCCCGCGCCGCCGCAGGAGAAGCCGAAGTCCGAGACGCCGGCGCGCGCACCGCAGGCGGACGACGACGGGCCGCCGGGCCTGACCGATCCGCCGCCCTTCGAAGGCGAGAAGTTCACCTGGATGAAGGAGGCGCTGCCCGGCTGGCGCCACGACAGCGGCGCCTCGCCCGAGCTGCGCGTGCCCGAGATCACCTCCGGCGGCGTCGTGCTGCTCGACGCCGACGGCGACGGCGACGTCGACGTCTTCCTGGTGAACGGCGGGATCTGGACCGACCTCCACCCCGGCGCGAAGTACCCGGGCCACGCGCTCTTCCTGAACGACGGCGGCTTCGAGTTCCACGACGTCGCGAAGGAGGCCGGCCTGTTCGGCGTGGACGGGTCCTACTGCCACGGCGCGGCGGCCGCCGACCACGACGGCGACGGCGACCAGGACCTCTACGTCACCGCGTTCGCCGGCAACTTCCTCTATCGCAACGACGGCGTGCAGGGCGGCGTGCCGCGCTTCACCGAGTGCGCCGCCGCGTCGGGCGTGCGCGGCACCGGCAAGTGGAGCTCGAGCGCCGCCTTCGTCGACGGCGACCGCGACGGGCTGCTCGACCTCTACGTCTGCAACTATCTCGACTTCAACTTCGAGGCGAACCTCCGCCTGAAGTGCGGCGGCTCGATCACCGGCATCGTCGACTACTGCGCGCCGGTCCCGTTCGCGGGCGTGCAGGACTACTATTTCCGCAACGAGGGCGGCGGGAAGTTCAGGGAGTGCGCGCTCGCGGTCGGGCTCGGCGAGACGGCGCCGCTCTCCGACAACGGCAAGAGCCTCGGCGTGGTGGCGTCCGACGTCGACGACGACGGCGACCCCGACCTCTACGTCGCGAACGACGAGTGCGCCAACACGCTCTTCCTGAACGACGGCCACGGGAAGTTCAAGGACGTCGCGCTGGTCGCCGGCTGCGCCTACAACGAGAACGGCCAGACCCAGGCCGGCATGGGCGTCGACGCGGCCGACGTCGACGGCGACGGCGACTTCGACCTCTGGGTCACCAACCTCGACGTCGAGACCAACGCCCTCTACCTGAACGACGGCAAGGGGAGCTTCGTCGACGGCGTGCGCGCGTCGGGGCTCGGGCCGGCCGACAAGGGCTCGGTGGGCTTCGGCACCGACTTCCTCGACTACGACGACGACGGCGACCTCGACGTCGTGATCGCGAACGGCCACGTGCTGATCCACGTGCACAAGTCGCGCGGGACGATGTTCTACAAGCAGCTGAACCAGCTGTTCGAGAACGACGGCAAGGGCCGGTTCCGCCTGCTGCCGCCGCAGGAGGCGGGCGCTTTCTTCATGGTCCGCAACGCCGCGCGCGGCATGGCGAGCGGCGACCTCGACGGCGACGGCGACCTCGACCTCGTCTTCGTCCGCAGGGACGACACGCCGGTGGTGCTCCGCAACAACCATGTCGAACGGCTCGCGCCGCAGATCCTCGCGGCGCACGGCGGGCGCAGCGACTCGATCGTGCTGCGGCTGCGCGGCAAGGACGGCAACCGCGACGCCATCGGCGCGCGCGTGCGCGTCACCGTCGGCGGGCGGACGCTCGTCGAGGAGGCGCGCGCCGGCAACTCCTACGGCTCGCGCAACGACCTCGCGCTCCACTTCGGGACGGGCGGTGCGACGACGGTCGACGCGATCGAGGTGCGCTGGCCCGACGGCGCGACGACGAAGCACGGACCGGTCGATACCGGATGGGCGTTCACGCTCTCCGCGGACGGTGCGACGGAGAAGGGGAAGGCGCTCGCACCGAAGCGCTGACGCGCCGCGGCTTGGAACTGGAGCGGACGTCGAGGGCGGGGGTGAAGGGGGCGCGGGGAGCGGGGGTTGGTGCGAGAACGCGCGACGGGCGAGGGCGGGTCGAGGGGCGGAGGGGAAAAAGGCT
>DAINBU010000040.1:25297-39155 GCA_036732755.1 Planctomycetota bacterium | reverse complement strand
CCCGTCGCGCGTTCGAGCACGAAGCCTTCTCCCCGCGGCCTCTTCACCCCCGCTCTCGACGTCCGCTCCTCTCCCTGCCGCCGCCGGCGCCGCCCCCGGTAAAAGGAGTCGCCATGCCGACCTTCGACTACGTCTGCGGCGGTTGCGGGGGCGAGTTCGAGGCGCGCGTCACCGGCGCGCGCGCGCGGCCGGCGTGCCCGCGCTGCGGAGCGAGGCGGGCGAAGCGCCGGCCGGCCGCCCCGGCCGTGCGGGGCTCTTCGAAGGCGGCGCCGTCGCTGCCGGTGCGCGGCAAGCCGGCGCGCGGCTGCGGGCTGATCGAGCGGCCCGACGCGCCGGGCGCGTCGTGAGCCGCCGATGAGCGCCGCCGCGAGAGCCACGGGCGCCACCGTCGCCTTCGACATCGAGGTGGTCGGCCACGACTGGAACGAGCTCGACGAGGCGACGCGCGGCTACCTGCTCGAGCGCACGCGCAGCGAGGAGGAGCGCGCCAAGGTCCCGCAGCGGCTCGCGCTGATCCCCGGCTGCGGCCGCGTGATCTGCATCGGGATGTGGAACCTCGACGAGCAGCGCGGCGCGGTGCTGTGCGAGGGCGAGGGGGCGCAGTGGGCGCCGTGGCCCGACCGCAGCGACGGCGCCTTCCTCTTCCGCGGCAGCGAGCGCGAGCTGCTCACCGCGTTCTGGCAGAAGGTCGAGCGCTACGGCCGGCTCGTCAGCTTCCACGGCCGCGGCTACGACGGGCCGATCCTGATGATCCGCTCGGCGATGCTCGGCGTCGCGCCGACGCGCAACCTCGCCGGCAAGCCGTGGGACTTCGGCAGCCACTGCGACCTGATGGACGTCCTCTCCTTCCAGGGCGCGTGGCGCGAGCGCTACAGCCTCGAATACTGGTGCCGCCGCTTCGGCATCGAGTCGCCCAAGGTGCTGCTCGACGGCTCGCAGGTCGACCGCACCTACAAGGAAGGCAAGATCGAGCTCATCGCCGACTACTGCCTTCGCGACTGCCGCGCGACCGGCGAGCTCTACCAGAAGCTCGCGTCGACGCTGATCCCGCTGTTCGGTTAGCCGGTCGCGCGGCGCCGTTGCGTCGCGGCCGTCGCGCCGTCGCACGCCGCTGCCGCGCCCGCATGCGGAGGCGCCCTTCCACGCAGGAACTCCCCTGCATCGGCGGCCAGAGGAAATGTTTTCGGGGCGTGCGAGTGGCGCCAGCTAAGGCCGGGACTCGCGGCCGGTCGATGCGCCCTTCGACACCCTTGCGCCCGCCCCCCGCTTCGACGGAGCGTCCCATGCAGTCGCGCCGAGCGCCGCTGTTCGTGTTCTTCTCGGCCTTCCTCACCTTCATGATCGCCTTCGCGCTCCTGCTGGTGATGTTGAAGCCGGCAATCGACAAGCGGCGCGCGGCGTCGGCGGAGAAGCAGGCGACGCCCACGACCGCCTCGGTCGCGCCCGGGGCGGCGCAACCGACCGTTCCCCCCACGAAGGACGGCGCGAAGCCGCGCAAGGCGACCGACCGGCCCTCCAAGGAGGGCCCCTGGGAGGTCGAGTTCGAGGGGCGCGTCGTCGACGTGCGCGGCGAGGTCCCGCGCGACGCGACGGTCCACCTCCTCGCCCCCTCGAGCGACAAGAAGTCGGACCGCTTCCACCACCTCGCCTCGGCGCCGGTCGACGCGACCGGCCACTTCCGGCTGGCGGCGAAGGTCGCGCAGCCAGCCGTATTCCTGCAGGCGGTCGCCGCCGCGTGCGTCCGCAGCGAGCGCAAGGGCTTCGCCCCGGGCACCGTCCCGCACGTCGAGACCGGCGACCTGGTCGTGCGCCCCGGATTCAACGTCCGCGTGCGCGTCGCCGCGGAGAACTTCAACCCGCTCGGCGGCGCGAAGGTCCGCCTCGTCGACGCGACCAACGACCCCGAGCAGGTCAAGCGGCGCCCGCAGGAGACGCGCGCCGACGCGGACGGCAGCGCCGTGCTGCGCGGCGTCGACAGCGGCACCTACAGCGTGCAGGTGAGCGCGGCCGGCCACGCCGACGCGTGGAGCTCGCTCTCGATCGACGGGGCGTCCGAGGGCGACGCCGCCGTCTCGGTCACGCTCCCGCGCTGCACGTCGTGGGTCGCCGGGACCGTCGTCGATCCGAAGCACAACCCGATCAACGCGGGCGAAGTGGTGGTCCGCATGGTCCACCCCAAGCCGACCGCCGAGCAGACGTGGCGCGCGCAGATCCAGACCGGGGGCACGTTCAAGGTCGGCCCGGTGCCGCGCGGCACCTACGAGGTCGACATCTCGGCGACGGGCCTGGTGCAGAACGGCCACATGCTCGCGGACGCCGACGGCGACCCGGTCGAGCTCGTCTGCGAGCAGGGCGGCGTGGTCGCCGGCCGCTTCCAGGTGCCGGTCACCCAGTTCTCGCGGCCTCCGAAGGTCTCGCTGCTGCGGCGCGACGACAAGGGCCGGCTGCAGCCGTTCGACGGCGTCTTCCGCTGCGATTCCGATCCGGTCAACCTGCGCTTCCGCCTCGACGGGCTCGGGCCGGGCACCTACGTCGTGCGCGTCTTCGCGGACGGCTACGCGCCGGTGCGCTCGGCGCCGTTCGACCTCACGCTCGAGAAGCCGGTCGACGACCTCCTGCTGCCGTTCGGCGACGGCGCCGAGCTCTCGGGCCGGCTCGTCGACGCGCGCGGCGCCCCGCTGGCGCGCGCGCGCGTCACCGCGTTCGAAGGGCTCTCGCCGCCGCCGCCCGCGATCCAGGAGCTCTTCCCCGCCGACGCGCGCCAGATCGCCTTCTCGGCCGACGACGGCCGCTTCTCCCTCTCCTCGCTCTCGCCCGGCACGCAGACGCTGGTGATCGAGATGCAGGGCCAGCCGCCGCGCACCTTCGGGCCGCTCGTCGTCGAGGAGAAGCGCCCGACGCGCATCGGCGAGCTCACGCTCGGCGGCGGCGCGATCGTCTCGGTCACGCTGCACGACGCGGCGGGAAAGCCGGTGCCGCAGAGCATGGCGCGGCTCACCCGTAAGGACGGCTCGCTCGACCTGCGCTTCGTCGCCGACGAACAAAGCAACTGCTGCCTGCGCGGCCTCGAGCCGGGCGCCTGGACGATGGCGACCGAGGGCGACGGTGGCCAGCGCGCCGACCTGCAGCTGCGCAGCGGCGACACCAAGCGCGTCGAGCTCGGCGTCCCGAAGCGCTGAACGCGGTCCGGCTATCGTGCCGGCTTCATGGCCGGCCGCTTCGGACGTCCCGAGCTTCTCGATTCGGGGATCGCGCTCGCCGTCGCGCTCGTCGCGGCGGTCGTGGCGCGCTCCGTCCACGAGACGCCGGGCGGCCAGCTGCCGTCCCTCGTCGCGAGCGCCCCCTACTGGCTCCCGCTCGTCGCCTGGGGCTGCGTCGTCGCCGAGCTCGCCGTCTGGCCGGTCCGGCGCTGGATGGGCCGCGGCGCGGCCGAGGCCGCGACCGCGCGCCTCGTCGCGTGGCTCGTCCTGACGCTGGTGGCCGCGCTCCGGGCCCGTTCGGACCCGCGCGCCGCGGGGCCGGCGGCGCTCGCGGCGCTGACCTTCGTCGGCCTCGTCCTGCCGGTGCGCCCGCTGCCGGGCGGCGTCCTGCTCGAGGCGTCGCTGGCGCGCCGCCTCCCGCAGCTCGTCGCCGCGCGACTCGCGGCCCGCATCGCCTTCACGGCGGCGCTGCTCGTCCCGGGGGCGCTCCTGCTCGCGTCCAAGGTGCGCACCGACGCGGTGTCGACGAC
Organism: Planctomycetota bacterium; assembly: GCA_036732755.1. Lineage (GTDB taxonomy): Bacteria > Planctomycetota > B15-G4 > B15-G4 > SIAN01 > DASRRB01. The sequence continues at coordinate 35,425 of DAINBU010000040.1, read as the reverse complement.
CGTGCTGTGCGCCGCGGCCGTCGCACTCCTCGTTGCGACGCGCCACGCTGCAAGCGACGCACTCGTCCTCGAGCTCGCGCTGCAGGCGCGGCGCGACGGCTCGGAGCTGCCGCGCGACCTGCGCCGCGAGCTCCTCGCCGAGCCGCTGCCGCCGCAGCTCGGGCCGCGCCGCCCGCTCGCGCCCGAGCAGTTCCGCCTGTTCCGCGGCGCGTGCGAGCGTGCGTGGGCCCGGCGGCGCCGGCGACGCGCGCCGGCGCCATCGGAGAAGTGACGGGGCTCAGCCTGCGACGGCCGACGCCGCGTCGAGGTGGCGGCGGATCGTCTGCACCAGCGCGTCGGGGCGGAACGGCTTGCGGAAGTACTCGACCGCGCCGAGCTCGGTGGCCTTCCCCGGCCCCTCGCGGTGCTCGCGCGCCGTGAAGACGATCACCGGGATCGCAGAGCACTGCCGGTCGGCCTTGAGCCGCTCGAGCGTCTCCCAGCCGTCCATGCCCGGCATCATGATGTCGAGCAGGATCACGCCCGGCTGCAGGACGCGCGCCTTCTCGATCCCGTCGGGACCGGAGAGCGCCGAGTGGACGGTGAAGCCCTCGGCCTCGAGCACCATGGCGGTCGACATCGCGATCCACTGATCGTCGTCGATGATCAGCACGCTCCGATCCATTCCGCGTAGGGCTTCCGTCACGCCGTGACCTCCTCGGGTTTCCCGCGGCCGGTGCCGGCGGTGGATGCGGCGATGGATGCGGCGGCGGCCGGTGGCGTTCCACACGCCGGGCGGCTCGCCCGCGGGACGCGCAGCGTGAACGTCGAGCCGCGCGCCGGCGCGCTCGTCACGTCGATGCGCCCGCCGACCGCCTCGAGCATCCGCCGCGCGAGGCCGAGTCCGAGCCCGGCGCCCGCGTGGCGCCGCGTCAGCGGGTCCTCGAGCTGCTTGAAGGTCGAGAAGATCGTCGCCTGGTCGCGCATCTCGATCCCGATGCCCGTGTCGACCACGCGCACGAACACGTCGCGCGCGTCGGTCTCGACCGTGACGCGCACGCTGCCGCCGTTGTGGGTGAACTTGACGGCGTTCTCGCCGACCTCGAAGAGCGCGCGGCGGAAGTCGTCGGCGTCGCCCGAGGCGACGATCGGCGCGCCTCCCGCGGGCGTCTCGATCGTGAAGGCGATGCCGCGCTCGAGGGCGTCGGCCTGGCACGTGGCGAGCGCCTGCTCGACCGCGGGCCCCACCTCGAAGGGGAAACTGCGCGCGCCGAAGTCGCCGCGCTCGAGGCGCGCGAGCAGGATCAGCTTGTCGACCTGGTGCTCGAGCCGCTGCACCTGCCTGCGCACGCCGGTCACCATCTGCTGCTGGCGCGCCGTCATCGGCGCGAAGCCGAGCTTCTCGAAGACCGCCGCGAAGTTGGTGAGCGAGGTGATCGGCGTGCGGAGCTCGTGCGCCAGCACCGTGAGGTAGTGGTGCTTCAGCTCCTGCACGCGCACCTCGGCCGAGACGTCCTCGATGACCGCGAAGATCCCGGCCGCGCCGCCGTCGGCGTTCACGAGCAGCGCGGTCGTCACGTCACAGGTGCGGCCCGACGCCTCGAGGACGACGCGCCGGCCGACCTTGCGGTGCTCCGCGTCGTCGGGCGGCGCCGGGTCGAGGATCGCCTTGCGCAGCTGCGCGTCGACGCCGAGCTCGCGCAGCGGCCGGCCGAGGCACTCCTCGCCGTCGACGCCGAGCAGGCGCGCGGCCGCGGGATTCACCTGCAGCAGGCGGCCCTGCCGGTCGGCGATCAGGATCGCGTCGGAGATGCGGTCGAGCACCGCGTCGGCGCGCGAGAGCCCGGCCCGCTGGCGGCGCGCGGCGGTGTCGGCCGCGGCGAGGTGGCGCCGATAGCGTTCCGGCATCTCCTCGTCGGGGAGCCGGCGCGACGCCTCGATCACCTCCGAGACGGTCGAGCGCAGCAGGTCGAGGTCGGTGAACGGCTTGCGCAGGTAGGCGCCGACGCCGTTCTCGACCGCGTCGGCGTCGGAGACCATGGTCGGGAAGGCAGTGATGACGACCACGCCGATGCGCGGGCCGAATTGCTCGCGCACCGCGTGGATGAAGTCGTAGCCCGTCATGCCGGGCATGTTGAGGTCGGTGATCACGAGGTCGGGCCGCACGCGCCGCATCGCCGCGAGCGCGATGGCCGCGGTCGGATAGACCTCGATCTCGCGGCCCGGCGCGCGCAGGACCCGGCGCAGCAATGCCAGGATCCCTTCCTCGTCGTCGACGATGACGATGCGCTCGACCATCGGGCCGCTCTCCCCGACGTACTTCGGCTCCGCCGGGGAGGGCGGTACTGCGAAAACGCTTCCGGCCTCGCTTCCGGCCTCAGCTCCGCAGGAACGCGTGCGCGCCCGGACCCACGCGCTCGAGCGCGGCAGCCTGGAGCAGCGCCTCGACCTCCGACTCGCTCGTCGCCGCCTCGACGCTGCGCACGACCGCCGCGGCCTCGTCGGGCGTGAAGTGGCGGAAGATCGTGCGCGCCTCGGCGAGCCGAACCGGCGCCATCGAGAAGCGGCGCAGCCCGAGCCCGTAGAGGGCGAGGACCGGCAGGAGCTCGCCCGCCATCTCGCCGCACACCGTGACGGGGCGGTTCGCCTTCGCCCCCGCGTCGATCACGCGCTTCAACAGCGCGAGCGCCACCGGGTGGAGCGGCTGGTAGAGGCCGGCCACCTGCAGGTTGTTGCGGTCGACCGCGAAGAGGTACTGCAGGAGGTCGTTGGTCCCGATCGAGAGGAAGTCGGCCTCCTTCAGCAGCGCCTCGGGCGCGAGCGCCGCGGCCGGCACCTCGACCATCGCGCCGACCGGCACCTTCTCCCCGAACGGGAGCTTCTGGCGGCGCAGGTCTTCCTCGAGCTGGCGGATCAGGATGCGCGCCTTCACCAGCTCGTCGACGTTGGTCACCATCGGCAGCAGGATCTTGAGCGGCCCGTGCGCCGCCGCGCGCAGCAGCGCGCGCAGCTGCGGGATCAGCAGGTCCTGCCAGTCGAAGGTGAGCCGGATCCCGCGCCAGCCGAGCGCCGGGTTCTGCTCGCGCGGCGTGACGAGGTAGGAGAGCGGCTTGTCGCCCCCTACGTCGATGGTCCGGAACGTCACCTCGCGCCCATTCAGGTGGGCGAGCACGTCCTTGTAGAAGGCGTGCTGCTCCTCCTCCGACGGGAAGGTCTGCCGCCCCATGAAGAGGAATTCGGTGCGGTAGAGCCCGACGCCGTCGCACGTCTGCAGGATGCCGGGGTCGAGGTTGTCGAAGTTCTCGATGTTGAGGAGGAGCGTGACGCCGCGCTCGCGCTCGGCGCCGCTGCGCTCGGCGCCGGCCTTCATGAGCCGGCGGCGCTCGACCGCGAACGCCTCGCGCTCGCGATCGAGCGTCGCGCGCTGCGCCTGGCCGGGGGCGACCACCACCACGCCCTTGGTGCCGTCGACGGCGAGCTCGGTGCCGGGCCGCGCCACCGCCTCGAGCCGGCGCACGCCGCTCACCGCGGGGATCCCCGACGAGCGCGCCAGGATCGCGACGTGCGACGCCTCGCCCCCCACCTCGGTCACGATCGCGAGCAGGCGCGAGCGGTCGAGCGTGAGCGTGTCGGTGGGGAGCAGCTCGCGGGCGTAGAGCACGACCGAGCAGCCGCTGACGAGCGCCGCCTGCTGCTTCTGCAGCAGCACGCGTTGCACGCGGTTGCCGACGTCGCGCACGTCGGCGACGCGCTCGCGGAAGGTGCGGTCCATGCCGTCGAAGACGGTCGCGAGGTGGTCGATCTCGTCCTTGAGCGCCGCCTCGGCGTTGAGCCCCTGCTCGCGGACCCGCTTCTCGACCGAGTCGCGCAGCAGGTGGTCCTGGTAGAAGGCGAGGTGCGCATCGAAGATGCCGCGCTCCGCCTCCGTGAGGCCGGCCGCCGACGCGTTCTTCTGGCGGCGGAACTGCTCCTCGGCCTCGCGCAGCGCGTCGCGCAGGCGGTCGATCTCCGCCTCGACCTCCGCCGCCGCGACGGCGCGGCGCGGGACCTCGCCGATCTCGTTCTCGAGGTAGTAGACCGGACCGATCGCCAGGCCCGGCGAGATGCCGATCCCGCGGACGACCGCGGCGCCGTCGCCGTCCGGACTCAAGTGCCCGGCCGCTTCCAGCCGGCGATCGCCGCGTCGAGCCGCGCGGCCAGCTCCCCCTCGGCGACGCGCTCCTGCGTCATCGAGTCGCGGTGGCGCAGCGTGACGGTGCCGTCCTCCTTGGTCTGCCCGTCGACCGTGAGGCAGAAGGGCGTGCCCGCCTCGTCCATGCGGCGGTAGCGCCGGCCGATCGCGCCCGACTCGTCGTAGAAGGTGGTGAAGCGCGCGCGCAGCATCTTCTCGATGGCGTGGGCGCGCTCCGGCATGCCGTCCTTCTTCACGAGCGGCAGGATCGCGACCTTGGTCGGCGCGAGTCGCGGGTGCAGCGACAGCACCACGCGGGTCTCGCCCTCGACCGTCTCCTCGCGGTAGGCGTCGACCAGGAAGGCGAGCGCGGCGCGGTCGCAGCCGGCGGCCGGCTCGATCACCCAGGGCACGTAGTGCTCCTTGGTCTGCTCGTCGAAGTACTGCAGCTCCTTGCCGCTGAACTGCGCGTGGCGCTTCAAGTCGAAGTCGGTGCGCGACGCGATCCCCTCGAGCTCCGACCAGCCGAACGGGAACTCGTACTCGACGTCGGTGCAGCCGTTGCTGTAGTGCGCGAGCTCGTCCTTGGCGTGGTCGCGCATGCGCAGCTTCGCGGGATTCACGCCGAGGTCGGCGTACCACTGCCGGCGCAGCTTGCGCCACTCGTCGAACCACTTCTGCCAGTCGGCGGGCGGCACGAAGAACTCCATCTCCATCTGCTCGAACTCGCGCGTGCGGAAGATGAAGTTGCCCGGCGTGATCTCGTTGCGGAACGACTTCCCGATCTGGGCGATGCCGAAGGGCGGTTTCTTGCGGGATGCCTGCTGGACGTTCACGAAGTTGGTGAAGATCCCCTGCGCCGTCTCGGGGCGCAGGTAGGCGGTCGCCGCCGAGTCCTCGACCGGCCCGAGGAAGGTCTTGAACATCAGGTTGAAGCGGCGCGCCTCGGTCAACTCGCCGCCGCACCCCTTCTCCGGGCAGATCTTCCAGTCGGTCAGGTGGTCGGCGCGGAAGCGCTTCTTGCACTTGCGGCAGTCGACGAGCGGGTCGGTGAAGTTCTCGACGTGGCCCGACGCCTCCCACACCTTGGGGTGCTGGATGATCGCGGAGTCGATGCCGACGATGTCGTCGCGCTCGTAGACCATCGAGCGCCACCAGGCGTCCTTCACGTTGCGCTTGAGCTCGGCGCCGAGCGGGCCGTAGTCCCAGGACGATCCGATGCCGCCGTAGATCTCGCTCGCGGGGAAGACGAAGCCCCGCCGCTTGGAGAGCGAGACGATCTTCGACATCAGGTCTTCGGCCATCGGGAGCTTGCCTTCTCTGCGCCGGAGCGCGGGGTGCGACCGGATCTGCCGCTCTTCCGGGTCGCGAGCGGCGCGGCCTTTTAGAGGCCCGCTCCCGGGGTTTCAACGCACGACGTTTGGCCGAATCGATCGGGCCGATTATCCTATCCGCCTTCCCCGACCGGACTTCCAGCGAGACCATGACCCAAGCCGTCGCCTCGAACCCCACCGCCGACCTCGACGCGATCTCGGCGAAGGTCGAGGCCGGCGTACGACTGGAGCGCGCGGACGGTCTCGCGCTGCTGCGGTGCGAGGACCTGACGCTGCTCGGCGAGCTCGCTTCGCTGGTCCGCTGGCGCAAGCATCCCGAGCCGACGATCACCTACATCGTCGACCGCAACATCAACCCGACCAACGTCTGCGTCGCGCGCTGCTCGTTCTGCGCGTTCGACCGGCTCCCCGGCGACCCCGAGGGCTACGTGCTCACCGAGGAGCAGGTCTTCGCGAAGGTCGACGAGCTGCTCGCCGTTCCCGGCGTCGACGCGGCGCTGATCGCCCGCGGCGGAGTCCAGGTGCTGCTCCAGGGCGGCCATCATCCCAAGCTCGGGATCGAGTTCTACGAGGGGCTCTTCCGGGCTCTGCGCGGGCGCTACCCCCGCCTCCACATCCACGGCCTCTCCCCCTCCGAGATCGTCCACGTCTCCAAGCTCTCCTCCCTGTCGGTCGCGGAGGTGGTGCGGCGCCTCAAGAGCGCCGGCCTGAACAGCATCCCGGGCGGCGGCGGGGAGATCCTCGTCGACCGCGTGCGGCGCGAGATCGCCCCCGGGAAGGCGATGACCGACGAGTGGCTGGGCGTCATGCGCGAGGCGCACGCCCAGGGCATGCGCACGACCGCCACCATGATGTACGGCCACGTCGAGCGCCCCGAGGAGCGGATCGACCACCTGCTGCGGCTGCGCGAGCTGCAGGAGCAGTCGCTCGCGCGCCGGGAGGGCGACGCTTCCCACGGCTTCTTCACCGCCTTCATCTGCTGGCCCTTCCAGCCCGGCGGGAGCGAGCTCGACCTGGTGAAGAGCGGCGCCAACGAGTTCCTGCGCATGAACGCGGTCGCGCGCCTCATGCTCGACAACTTCGACAACCAGCAGACGTCGTTCGTGACCCAGGGCGACAAGCTCGGCCAGCTCGCCCTCTTCTTCGGCTGCAACGACTTCGGCGGGACGATGCTGGAGGAGAACGTCGTCTCGGCGGCGGGGACGCGCTGCCTCATCACGATCGGGCAGATCGAGCACTGCATCCGCGCCGCCGGCTTCACGCCGAAGCGGCGCAACATGCACTACGAGATCCTGGACTGATGGGCCCCTCCGCCACGCCGGCGTACCGCGGCCCGGAGGCGCGCGCGCGCGCCCCGCGGCGCGCCGACCCGACGCTGCCGCGCGAGCAGGAGGCGCGACTGCGCGCGATCGAGGAGACGGTGCGCGGGGGCGGCCGGCTGACGCGCGACGACGGCGTCTTCCTGATGCGCACGCCGGCGATCCACCGCGTCGGCCGGCTCGCCAACGAGGTGCGCGAGCGGCTGCACGGCAATCGCGCCTACTTCGTCGTGAACCGCCACCTGAACCCGTCGAACTTCTGCGTCTACGACTGCAAGTTCTGCGCGTTCTACCGCCGCGCGAACGACCCGACCGGCTACCGCATGTCGCTCGACGACGTCCGGCGTCTCGTGCGCGACGAGTACGAGCCCGAGCTCACCGAAGTGCACATCGTCGGCGGCATCGACCCGAAACTGCCGTACACCTACTTCGTCGACCTGCTGCGCACGATCAAGGACGAGCGTCCCGACCTCCACCTGAAGGCGTGGACGATGATCGAGGTCGAGTGGATGGCGCGGATCTCCGGGAAGACGCTCGAGGCGGTGCTCGACGACCTGCTCGACGCGGGGCTCGGCAGCTGCCCCGGCGGCGGCGTCGAGGTGCTGAGCGACCGCGTCCACGCCGAGATCTTCCCCGACAAGCTCTCGCCCGCGCAGTGGCTCGACGTCGCGCGCCGCGTGCAGCGCCACGGCGTCCGCATGAACGCGACGATGCTCTACGGCCACATCGAGACGGACGTCGAGCTCGTCGACCACATGGTGAAGATCCGCGCGCTGCAGGACGAGACGCGCGGCTTCATGACCTTCATCCCGCTCGCCTTCCATCCGCAGCACACTGAGCTGTCCCACCTGCCCGGCCCGACCGGCCTGCTCGACCTGCGCTCGATCGCGGTGTCGCGGCTGATGGTCGACAACATCGAGCACCTGAAGACCTACTGGATCATGCAGGGGCTCGGGGTGGCGCAGGTGGCGCTGCGCTACGGCGCGGACGACATCGACGGCACCGTCGTCGACGAGAAGATCACGCACGACGCCGGCGCGACCTCCCCGTTCGGGGTCACGCGCGGCGAGCTCATCCGACTGATCCGCGAATCCGGACGCGAGCCGTGGCAGCGCGACACGACCTGCTCGCGCGCCGTCCCGGCCTAGCTCCATCCACGCCCCCTCCCCAGGCCACCCGCCCCGCCCACCGCAGCCACGAAGAGGACCCATGTCGAAGATCAGCATCGGAGTGGTCGATTTCGTGAACGCGCGCCCGCTCGTGCACGGACTCGACCGCGAACGCGGCGTCGAGCTGGTGCGAGCGAAGCCGTCCGACCTGGCGGCCCAGCTGCGCAAGGGCGACCTCGACGTCGCGCTCGTCTCCTCGATCGAGTGCTTCCGCTCCCCCGAGCTGCGCATCGTCCCGGAGATCGGCATCTGCTCCGAAGGCCCGATCAAGAGCGTGAAGCTCTTCCTGCGCAAGCCGCTCGAGCAGGTCGAGAAGGTCGCGCTCGACTCGGGGAGCCGCACCGCCGCCGCGCTCGCGCGCATGGTCTTCCTCGAGTTCCTGCAGAAACCCGGCGTCGCGTTCCACGAGACGCCGGCGACGCTCGAGCCCGAGAAGGTCGCGGCCGACGCGGTGCTCCTGATCGGCGACGCGGCGCTGCGCGCGAAGGCCGGCGCCCTCGAGACGCTCGACCTCGGCTGGTTCTGGACCGACCGCACCGGGATGCCGTTCGTCTACGCGGTGTGGGCGTGCCGCAAGGGCAAGGTGCTGGACGCGGCGATCCCGCTGCTGATGCGGGCGCGCGACCGCGGCCTGCTCGAGCGGAGCAAGATCGCCGCCGTCGCGGCCGGCGAGCTCGACCTCCCCGTCGCGGGGCTCCACCAGTACCTGACGCGCAACCTGCGCTACCACCTCGGCGAACGCGAGATCAAGGGACTGGAGCGGTTCCGCGACATCGGGGCGACGCACCACCTCTGCAACCGGCACGACGTGCCCTTCCTGACGGCGCGCGTTCAGACGGTCTGAGCGCCCGGCCGATCAGGGAATCCGCGCCGCGCCGCCTCCGAGGAAGTCCGTCCCATGCCGCGATCGAAAGTCACGATCCTGCGCACCAAGCCGGAGAGCGTGCTCGACGACTACGGCCGGCTGATGGACCTCGCGGAGTACAAGAAGCACCTGCCGCAGGACGCCACGGTGATGTTGAAGGACAACATCTCGTGGCACTTCCCCTACCTCTCGGCGAACACGACCCCGTGGCAGCTCGAGGGCGTCGTGAAGAAGCTCCGCGGCGACGGCTACCGCGACCTCGTCTGCGTCCAGAACCGGACCGTCGTCACCAACGCCGAGAAGGGCGAGCGGCTGAACAAGTTCTCGCCGATCCTGAAGGAGCACGGGATCCCGGCGCTGTTCAACTTCCGGCCCGACCACATGAAGTGGGTCGTGATCGAGCCGAAGGAGAAGATGCTCGCGCTCCACAAGATCTTCCCCGAGGGGATCCGCGTCCCCGACTTCTTCTTCGGCAAGTCGGTGCTCCACCTGCCGACGGTCAAGTGCCACATCTACACGACCACGACCGGCGCGATGAAGAACGCTTTCGGCGGGCTGCTCAACACGCGCCGCCACTACACGCACACCTGGATCCACGAGACGCTGGTCGACCTGCTCGCGATCCAGAAGCAGATCCACAAGGGGATCTTCTGCGTGATGGACGGCACGATCGCGGGCGACGGCCCCGGCCCGCGCACCATGCGGCCGGTCGAGAAGGACGTGATCCTCGCCTCCGACGACCAGGTCGCCGTCGACGCGGTCGCGGCGAAGCTCATGGGCTTCGACCCGATGTCGATCGGCTTCATCCGGATGGCGCACGAGCGCGGGCTCGGCGTGGGCCGGATGGAGGAGATCGACATCGTCGGGGACGTCGACGCGGCCAAGGAGAGCTGGGGCTTCAGCGTGGGCGACAACCTCGCGTCGCACGTGGGCGACCTGCTCTGGTTCTCGCCGCTCAAGGTCCTCCAGAAGCTGTTCTTCCACACGCCGCTGGTGAACCTCTTCGTCTTCGGCAGCTTCTTCTATCACGACTACTACTGGTGGCCGGTGAAGGGGAAGAAGCGCATGGACGAGTTCCAACGCCAGAAGCGCTGGGGACAGCTCTTCTCGCGCTACCCGATCTGAGTCGCGGCGCGCTTGCGGTACCTGCGCGCGTGGCCGCGGCGTCTCGCGTGGATGCGCCTGCTCGCCGTCCTCTTCGTCTGGGGTGTGCGCAAGTTCCGGCGTGAAGCGCAGCCGCGCGACCTGCCGCGCCGGCTCGAAGAAGGTCGGGTTCAGGCCGAAGTGCATG
>DAINBU010000040.1:0-25287 GCA_036732755.1 Planctomycetota bacterium | reverse complement strand
GCCGCGCCGGCTCGGCGAGATGAAGGGGCTGCCGCAGAAGCTCGGGCAGTTCCTCGCCTACACGTCGCGGCGGCTCGACGACTTCGGGTTCCTGCAAGTCGAAGGCGTGCCGCTCGATCCCGAGGAGACGCACGCCGCGTTCGGCGAGCGGCTGGCGCGGTTCGAGTCGTTCGACGAAGCGCCGCTCGCGGCGGCGTCGATCTGCCAGGTCCACCGCGCGCGGCTCGGCGGCGCACCGGTCGCGGTCAAGCTGCTCTACCCCGGCATCGAGCGCGCGCTCGGCCAGGATTTCACGATCGCCCGCGGACTGCTGCGTACGCTCGCGTTCCCGCTGCCCAAGGTCCTCGCCGAGCCGCTCGCGCGCGGGCGGCACTACCTCGACGTGCTCGAGACGGAGATGCGGCGCGAGTGCGACCTCGAGGCCGAGGGGAAGGCGCTCGAGGAGTTCGCCGCCTTCCTGGGCCGCGCGACCTTTCCCGAGGCGCGCTTCCTCTCGGTCCCGGCGTTCGAGCGCGACCGCTCCGACCGGACCACGCTGGTCACCTCGTTCGTCCCGGGCGAGCCGGCCGACCGCTTCCTGCGCGCCCACCCCGCGCGCCGCGGCCGCTTCAAGCAGCTCCTCTTCGCCCTGCACCACCGCTCCCTCTTCGAGCTCGGCCGCCTCCACGCCGACCCCCACCCGGGCAACTTCCTCTGCCGGGAGGAGGGCGGCGAGCTTCACATTGCGGTGGTCGACTTCGGCTGCGCGGCGAGCTTCGCGCCGCCGCTGCGCGACGCGCTGCGCGGCCTCGTCGACGCGGTCGCCGAATGGGACGAGACGGCGCTGCGGGCGCATGCGCTGACGCTGGGCTTCCGGCCCCAGGATCTCGACGCGCTCGGCGTCCAGCTGCAGCTCTTCCTCGAGGTGATCCTCGCGCCCTTCCTCGCGGCGCGGCGCGGCGCCCCGTTCGAATGGGACGAGTGGCGGCTCGAGTACAAGCTCAACATGCTCGCGAGCTCGCGCAGCGCGAGCTACGCCTTCGAGCTGCCCGACCCGTTGCTGCTCCTGCTGCGCGTCCTCGCCGCCTTCGATCGCTACCGCTGAAACGCGCGCGCGTCTATATTCCGGGCTTCGTCGCGGAGAGCTCCCGCTTGGCGGTGGGACGCGCCGCCGGTCCGACGCCGAGGGGAGGGATCGATGTCGTCGAACGTCACCGAGCAGCGCGGGCTGTTCGGAAGCGTGGAATCCGAGGGCACCGTCTTGGCGCACGAGCGGACGTCGGAACGCCGGCCGAAGGGCGCGGCCGCGAAGCCGGAGAAAGGGAAAGCGAAGGCGACGGCGAAGCCGAAGCGGCCCGCCGCGAAAGCGCCGGCCGCGGCTCCCGCCGCGCCCGCGCCCGAAAAGAAGGCGCACGCCGACGAGAACGGGACCGTCGCGCACCAGCTCGCCCAGAAGCAGCGCGAGATCTCCGTCTCGGAGTTCTTCACCAAGAACCGCCACCTGCTCGGCTTCGACAATCCCCGCAAGGCGCTGCTGACGGCCATCAAGGAGGCGGTCGACAACTCCCTGGATGCCTGCGAGGAGGCGGGGATCCTGCCCGACATCCGCATCGAGATCCTTCCGACCGCGCGCGAGGACCGCTTCCGTGTCGTCGTCGAGGACAACGGCCCAGGGATCGTGAAGCAGCAGCTCCCGCAGGTCTTCGCGCGCCTGCTCTACGGCTCGAAGTTCCACGTGCTGAAGCAGCAGCGCGGCCAGCAGGGCATCGGCATCTCGGCCGCGGCCATGTACGGCCAGCTCACGACGGGCAAGCCGCTCTCCGTGATCTCGCGCATCTCGAAGAAGCACTCCGCGCACTACGTCGAGCTCAAGATCGACACCGCGCGCAACAAGCCCGAAGTGCTGCGCGAGATGGAGACCGACTGGGACAAGGACCACGGGACGCGCATCGAGCTCGAGCTCGAGGCGAAGGTCCAGAAGGGGCGCCAGTCGGTCGACGAGTACCTGCAGCACACCGCGATCGCCAACCCCCACGCCACGATCGAGTACGTCGACTGGGAGAAGCAGAAGTTCCGGTGGGAGCGCGGCGTGAAGACGCTGCCGGCGCAGCCCATGGAGATCCAGCCCCACCCCTACGGCGTCGAGGTCGGGATGCTCGGCAACATGATGAAGACGACGCAGAGCAAGCAGCTCGGCGCCTTCCTCAAGGCCGACTTCTCACGCGTGAGCCCGCGCGTCGCCCACCAGATCTGCGACAAGGCGGGCGTCTCGCCCAAGATGTGGATCACGCAGGTCGAGCCCGAACAGATCGAGAAGATCCACCATGCGATGGGCGAGGTGAAGATCCTCGCGCCGGCGACCGACTGCCTGGTGCCGATCGGCGACGCCGGGCTGATCGCCGGCATGAAGAAGGTGCTCGAGGCCGACCTGTACCTGGCCGAGACGCGGCCGCCCAAGATCTACCGCGGCAATCCGTTCGCCGTCGAGGTGGGCGTCGCGTACGGCGGCAAGCTGCCGCTCGAGGAGCCGATCCGGCTGATGCGCTTCGCCAACCGCGTCCCGCTGCTCTACCAGCAGGGCGCCTGCTGCACGACCAAGGCGATCATCACCACCGACTGGCGCAACTACATGCTGTCGCAGCCGAAGGACTCGCTGCCGGTCGGCCCGATGGCGCTCGTCGTCCACCTCTGCTCGGCGTGGGTGCCGTTCACGTCCGAGGCGAAGGAGGCGATCGCCCACTACCCCGAGATCATCAAGGAGATCCGCCTCGCGCTGATGGAGATCGGCCGCAAGATCGCGACCCACATCCGCAAGCGCCACCGCGAGGCCGACGAGACCAAGAAGCGCAACTACATCGACCTCTTCCTGCCGACCGTCGTCGAGGCGCTGCAGGAGATCCTGACCTTCGACGACGCGACGGCGAAGAAGACCTCGTCCAACCTGCGCGACGTCCTCGAGGCGACGCGCAAGGCGATGGTCTGAGCGCGCAGACACGGCGAGGAGAAGCAACTTGGCGAAGAACGACAAGAAGCGGGTCAGCGCGAACCCCGAGCTCGACAAGGTCACGACGAAGTGCATCGACCGCGCGGCGACGGGCGTGCTCGAGTCGATCCAGAAGAAGAAGCAGCCCGACCTCAAGTTCCCGGTGCGCTCGCTCACCAACGTCGAATACGACCCGAAGAAGGGCTTCTTCGAGCTCGGCGACTCGATCAGCACGCGCACGCTCACCGTGAACTCGGTGAAGACCTTCGCGCAGACGCTGAAGCTGATGGCGCTCAGCAAGCAGATGGTGGCCGAGAACAACTACGCCACCAAGCGAGAGGCCTACTACGTCAGCAAGAACTGGGGCGAGGCGCGCTTCCTCGAGCAGCCCGAATCGGACACGGTGATGGACGACGTCGAGGCGATGTTCAGCCTCCAAGGGGTTACGCGCGAGCAGCTGCGCTACTTCCCCGAGGAGCACGGCGGCGCCGTCGCCGGCGAGCTGATCGTCATCGACCGCGATCCCAACACCCACGACCCGATCGAGATCGACTGCACGAGGTTCGGCACGGGCGCCTACTCGATCCCCTCCTCGGTCGAGCACCTGAAGTTCCGGACGAGCGCGAAGTTCATCCTCGCGATCGAGACCGGCGGCATGTTCCAGCGCCTGCAGTACCACGCCTATCCGCAGCACGCCCACTGCATCATCGTCTCGATGGCCGGCGTGCCGACGCGTTCGACGCGCCGCTTCATCCGCCGCCTCTCCGACGACCTGGACATCCCCGTCTATGCGTTCGTCGACTGCGATCCGTACGGGATCGCCAACATCTACCGGACGCTCAAGGTCGGCTCGGGCAACGCGGCCCACATCAACCAGTTCTTCTGCGTGCCGCGCGCCCGCTTCCTCGGCGTCACGCCGCAGGACATCCTCGACTTCAAGCTCCAGGACGCGACCCACCCGCTCCAGGAGATCGACGAGAAGCGCGCGAAGGACGCATTGAAGAACGACCCGTTCTTCCGGAAGAACAAGGCGTGGGTGAAGGCCTTCGAGCAGATGCTCACCATGAAGGTCCGCGCCGAGCAGCAGGCGCTCACCAAGTGGGGTCTCAACTACGTGATCGACGAGTACCTGCCGCGGAAGCTGAAGAAGCCGGAGGCGTTCCTGCCGTGACCTCCCGCGGCCGCGCGCGCCGCGTTCCCGGGGAAGCGCACCAAGGAAACGCCATGTGGAAGTGGCGGAAGAAGGCGCCGCAGCCGGCGCGCGTTCCATCGCTCGAGCAGCAGCTCGAGATCCTCGCCGAGTGCGGGGTGAAGCTCCGTCCAGGCGCGCGGATCGAGTCGCTCGTGAACTCCTTCCCCCGCCCGCAGTACGAACGCGATCCGTTCCGACTCGCGCTGGTCGTGCTGGGCGGCGAGGCGGAGGACTCCGAGGAAGTGCCGCGCCCATACCTTTCCGACGACGTCTGGCACTTCGACACCGAGTGCATCGAGGACCACGGCGCCTACGCGAGGATCGCGGCGCGGATGAGCACGTTCGCGAAAGGGGCGCTGCCGCTCGCGGACGTGACGGACCACGTCGACGTCGAGGCGGGCGAGGCGTGGCTCGAGTTCACGCTGGACGGGAAGCGCCACCACCTCGACCTGAAGGTGAACGACGACTGGGTCGATGAATCGGTCTTCACGAAGCTCGTCGGGCTCCACGCAGCGCGCGGCGCGCCCCGCCGCTTCTCCTTCGTCGACCTCCAAGGCCAGGACTGCCTGATCGGCTGCCCGACGCCGGAGGAGTTCGAGCGGCTGCGCGCGCGGACCGGCATCGACGTCCAGTGGCTGAAGTGAGTCGGCGCGCAGAGAGGGCGCGATTCGACGCCTCGGCAGACTCCTACGGCCCCGCGAACGAGGCCATCCGTGCGCGGCGCGCCCGATTCTCCGCGCGAGCACCGCCGTCCCGGATTCTGCGGAAGACCCGGGGCACAGCGAGAGGTCGAGGCGATCGCAAAGAGAGCCTCGAAGAAGAAAGCCTGGAAGGGTCGTCCAAGCTTCGAGTCGACCCGCCGCGCGCTGAGATTGATCGAGCCGATGACGGCGCAACCGGCACCTCGAGCCCGGAGGCGCGACGCGAATTGACCGCTTCCGCGCCCCGGATCGCACGGACAAGATCGTTCGCCGCGTGCCTGGTCGGCCTCGAGCGGGAGTTCGACCCCAACCACCCCCTGAAACAACTCAGCCAGCTGATCACGGAGGCCCCGTTCGATGGTCGGCAACTCGCGCGACGCCACCAGCTCGCCACCGAAGCTGGCGTTCGTCACCCATCGCGTTCCGCGCGATGCCATGGCTCGTTTCGGTGAAGTGCACGCCGCACCCGAAGCCGGCGACCTCGTCGCCGGGCGGGTCGTCACCATCGGCAAGCACACCGCGGTCGAGAGCCGGTCGAGCCGGCGCATCGGACTCTTCCTCGGCGACGTGGTCGTCGGCGCGTACGGGAATCGGTACGCGACCGACCAGTACGAGGGCTACGTCGGCGACCGCTCCGACGACTTCCACCTGCTGAGCGTCGGCGGCGTCTGCGGCCAGGTCGTGAGCAAGAACGACCTGATGCCCGAGCCGCCGACCTGCCTGCGCTACGTCGGCCACGTCCTCGACGAGCGCGGCGAGAAGATCAACCTGCGGCGCCACGCGCTGCCGACGCTCGACCCGCCGGCGCGGCGACCCAAGTCGATCGTCGTGGTCGGCGCGTCGATGAACGCCGGCAAGACGACCACCGTCGCCAACGCCGTGCGCGGTCTCGCCGACTTCGGCTACCGCGTCGCCGCCGCCAAGATCACCGGCACCGCCTGCAGCAAGGACACGTGGCTCATGAAGGACGCGGGCGCGCTCGCGATCCGCGACTTCTCCGACTGCGGCCACCCATCGACCTACCTGCTCTCCCTCGACGAACTGAAGGCGATCCACCGCACGCTCCTCTCCCAGCTCGCCAAGGTCGACCCCGAGGTCGTCCTGTTCGAGATCGCGGACGGACTGCTCCAGCGCGAGACGCGGGCGCTGCTCACCGATCCCGAGTTCGCGGCGCAGGTCGACCACGTCCTGTTCGCCGGCGTCGACAGCCTCTCGGTCGAGAGCGGCGTCCGGATGCTGCACGCGTGGGGATTCGACGTCGCGGCGAGCTCCGGCCTCGTATCGTGCAGCGTCCTGGGCATGCGCGAGTGCGAGGAGGCGACGCCCGGCGTCCCGTGCCTCAACGCGCTGGCGCTCGCCACGGGCGCCCTGCTGCCGCGGCTCGGCCTGGAGAAGCGCGCCCCGTCCGCGGCGCTCGTCGGAGCCGACGTCGTTCCGATCGGCGACGGCGAGGACGCCGTCGACCTCGACGGCGTCGGTCGCCCGTCCGCGCCGCCCCGCGTCCCGGGGCCTCCGTCCCGCTGACCCGCATCCGCGTCCTGCCCGCGGCGAAATCGATTCCGCTGGCTCCACGAGGACTCCCGTCATGACTCCGCACCCGATCCGTCCCGCGCTCCTCTCCGCCCTGCTGCTCGCCGGCGCGCTCGCGTCGGCGGCGCGCGCCGGCGGGCTGCGCGGCGAGACCCAGCTCGACCTGTCGATCTCCCCGGCCGGACTGACCAACTCGAACTCGACCGACGTCGCGGCGTCGGGCAATCGCGTCTTCGTGGTCTGGACCGAGACGGCGGTCGCTCCCGCGACCACGAACGAGATCTACCTCAGCCGCTCCGACGACGGCGGCCGGTCGTGGTCCTCGCCCGTCCCCCTGAGCAGCACGACCGACTCGGTCGACGACTCGAATGCCGACGTCTCGGCCGACGGCGATCGCGTCGTCGTCACGTGGCTGCACGGCGCCTCGCTCACGCCGCAGGACGTGCAGGCGGTCGCCTCCGCGGACGGCGGCGCGACCTTCGGCTCGATCGCGGACGTCTCCGGCAACCTGAAGGGCGACGCCGGCGATTCCGACCTGCTCACGGTCCACGTCGACGGACTGAACGTCTACGTGAGCTTCGAGGACGACGCGGCGAATCCGACCGTCAGCGAGGACGTCTACGTCGCGTCGTCGACGGACGGCGGCGCGACTTGGGGGAACCCGGTCCGCGTCAACGACACGGCCGCGGGAACGGTCGACAGCGACGACCTCGAGCTCAAGACGACCGGCTCGACGGCCTACCTGGTCTGGATCGACAAGCGGGCCGGGAACGATCGCGTCTACTTCGACCGGACGCTCGACGGCGGCGCGACCTGGGGTACCGACAAGCTGCTCGACCGCAGCGGCGCGCTCGCCGACGCCGACAGCCCCTCGATGTCGGTCGAGGGGACGAGCGTGCACGTGGTCTGGACGGACGACCGCAACGACGTCGCCCTCGCCGACCAGGTCTTCTACGCGTCGTCGTCCGACTCGGGCGCCACGTTCACGCTCGACAAGAAGCTCGGGAGCGCGCCGCTCGGCAAGGACGCCGACTCGGCGCGCGTCTCCGCCTCCGGCAGCCACGTCTACGCGCTCTGGGCGGACGACCGCAACGGCCTGAACGATCTCTTCATCGCCGTCAGCGCCGACGGCGGCGCCACGTTCGCGTCGGAGTACGCGATCGACTCCGACGTCGGGACGATCAAGGACGAGTCGCCCCACCTGCGCTCGCGCGGCGATTCGGTCTTCGTCCTCTTTCGCGAGGAGATCGCGCTCGTCGACCAGGTCTGGCTGGCCGTCAGTCCCGACCACGGCGCCCCCGGCACCTTCGCGACGCAGAAGCTGAGCACGACGCTCGGCGCGTCGTTCGACGCCGACAACGAGGCGTTCGCGGTGACCCACGGTCGCGACGTCGTCGGGGCGTGGGTCGACAATCGGGCGGGAGGCACCAACAACGACGTCTACGTCAACGGCCAGCACTTCCCCAACCTGACCGCCGTCCAGCACGGCCGCAACTTCGCGTTCCAGCTGAGCGACGCGTCTCCGTCCGAGGAGGGGCAGCTGTTCCTGGCCGTCTTCTCGCTCACGGGGACGAATCCGTTCCTCCTCCCGAACGGCGTGAACCTGAACCTCACGCTCGACTCGTTCTCGCTGATCCTGCTCCAGGGCTGGGCGATCCCGCTGGTCTCCGACACGGTGCAGAACGGGTCGGCGACCACCCTCGACCTCCCGCTCCGCTCCCACGGGTACGCGGCCGCGGTGGTCATCGACCTGCAGAGCCTCGCGGTGATCGCCGAGACCGATCCGGTCACCTTCAACTGAGCGCGATCCCGAGCGGAGCGTCCGCCCCGCCGTCCACGAGCCGCGGAGGAACGTCCTGCCCCACGCCGGAGCGAGCGAGCCGAACGCCGCCTGCGCCCGATCTCCCCGCCGGATGCGCCGCCGGCGGGGCCGGGTCGCCGGAGCCCTGGCGGCGCTCCTCCTGATCGGCTGCGGACGCGCCACCCACTCCGACGTCGAGTCGATCTTTGCGCAGCCGCTCCCTCCGCCTCCCGCGGCGCGTCCCGCCGGCGCCGCCGGTTTCGCGGGCGTGGGGCAGCTCTCTCCCTTGCCCGACGGATTCGACGTTGCATGGGAGCCGATCCTCGGGCTCGACGGATCGGCGAGCGGCACCATCGCCTACCGCGTCTACGTCGCGCTCGACGGCGCGCCCTTCGACTTCTCGCTCCCGCTCGAAACGACCGCGCCCGGCGCCTCGGGGACGACGCTGCACGGCCTCGCATCGGGCACGCGCGTCTCCGTCGTGGTGCAGGCCGAGTCGCAGGTCGACGCGTCCGACGTCGATCGGAACGAGATCGCGCTGGACGGAGTCGTGGCGACCGCGTGGTACGTCGACGCCGACTCCTTCGTGGCGGGGGACGGACGGTCGTCGGCGACCCCGCTGCGGACGATCGCGGCGGCGCTGCAGGCGATCCTCGCCTCCGCGAAGCCGGGCAACGTGCTGGTCGCCGGCGCAACGTACGTCGAGTCGCTCGTGCTGCCGGGCGACGCGCACCTCTACGGCGGCTACGACCCGCTCTTCTCGAGCCGCGACCGCGCCCTCCATTCCACGAAGCTGCGCCCGGCCGCCGCGGGCGGGATCGCCGTCGCGGTCGCGAACTCCGCGGCCCCCACGTTCGTCGACGGCGTCGACGTCGATTGCGACGGGCGCCTCGACCAGGCGATCGTCGTCGCCGAGTCCGACCTGCAATGGTCGAACGGGACGATCCACGAGAGCGTCCGCGAAGGGATCCGCTGCACCTCGAAGACGCGCGCGTCGCTGTTCCGGCTGCGCGCGGTCGTGGTGAACGCGTGCGGCGACGAGGGGCTCTTCGCCGACGGGTCGCTCGTCGCCGAGCTCACCTCCTGCAGCTTCACGGAGAACGACGACGAGGGCGTCCACTTCGACCAGCTCTCCGTCCAGCCCGCGGGGAAGAGCGAGCTGTGGATCCGCGACTGCATCTTCCGCCACAACGACAACGACGGGCTCGAGGTCGAGATCGACGAGCTCGATCCGGCGGTCGGCGGCACCTCGATCGACGGCGTGATCGAGGTCCTGGTCGAGCGCTGCCTCGCGACGGAGAACCGGCGGCGCGGCTTCCTCGTCGACTTCGACTTCGAGACCGCCGACCGGATCACGACCTCGGTCGTGCTCCGCGACACCACGGCGGCGCGCCAGGGCGAGGACGGGATCCGGGTCGACGCCGACTCGATCGGGCTCTTCGTGCTGGACGGAAACCGGACCTCCGCGAACCGCGAGTGCGGCGTCGAGATCGCGGGCGCCAGCACGCGGGCGACCGTGGTCGTGGCCAACCACTGGGAGATCGGATCGACGGGCGACGGCCTCTGCGTCGAGAACCACGTCCCGACGATCCTGTCGCACGTGGCGACCACGGGCTCGGGCGGCGCGAGCATCTCGGGGAACGGCTCGACCCTCCTCGTCGACGGGGCGCTGTGGCTGTGCAGCGCACCCACCGCGGTCGACGCCACCTACTCCTTCGCCGACTTCCCTCTCCCGGGCGTCGGCAACCTCGAGGGCGCGCCGGGCGTGCGCGTGGCTCCGGTACAGACCTTCCACCTCCTCGCAGCGGGGAGCGATCGCGACCGCTTCGGGCTCCCTCCTGGTGTGTCGCTGGCGGAGGGAGCGTGGATCGAGATCGACGACGACGGCGTGGCGCGGCGCGTCGAATCCGTGCAGGGAGGCGGCGTCGTCTACCTGCCGCCGCGCAACGCTCCGCCGTCCGCCGGCAGCCTGGTCGCGCGCTTCGACGGCCCGTTCGTCGTCGAGGATCCGCGCCTCCAGTCCGCGAGCGGCTGGCAGGACGCCGGCGATCCCCTCGACCACGACGGCGACGGGACGACGAGCGACATCGGGATCCTGGGCGGCACGCTCGAGACCTTCGTGCCGCTCCGCTCGCTCCATCGGGTCCCGTTCGTCGTCGCGCAGATGACGCCGCGGCCGGGGGCCGTGGCCGGCCCCGTCGCGGAGATCCGCGCCCGCTTCTCGCGCGCTCTCGATCCGGCGAGCGTCGACGCCGCGACGTTCGTCGTGCTCCTGAACGGCAGCGCCGCCACCGGCACTTGGAGCGTGGTCGCCGACACGATCGTCTTCGTCCCCGACGCGCCGCTCGCGGGAGGCACGGTCGAGGTCCAGGTGCACGGCGAGATCGCGTCGTCCACCGGGGAGCACGTCGCGCTGCCCTACCGCTACTGGCTGCAAGTCCCGTGAACGGCGGCGGAGCTTCGCTGCGGAACCGCTGCTGCCTGGTCGCGACGTCGGCGTTCCTCGCCGTCGCAGGCGACGCGGCCGGCCAGTCGGAGCTCGAGCCGGCGCCGAAGCCGCCGGTCGTCGACGACTGGACGCTGCAGGCGAGGGTCGAGGCGACCTACGACACCAACGTCTTCCGGCTCTCGGACGATTCGATCGACCGCCTGCGCGCCGACGTCCCGGCCGACCGGACCAGCGGCCGCTTCGACGACATGAACACGCCCCAGGACGTGTTCCTGGAGGCCGAGCTCGCGCTGCGGAGGAGGTTCACCGACTCCGAGGGCGACGACTTCCGCCTCAGTCCCGGCATCCGGCTCCTCGAGTACTTCAACAATCCGCGCAAGACGCACCCCGAGTTCTTCCTCGAGATGAGCCAGGAGCTGCAGCCCGCGACCACCCTCGCCTTCGACACCGAATACCGGAAGGACGTCTTCGTCGGGAACTACTTCGCCGACGCCGTCGACCTGGTCGGCAGCGTGAGCGACGACGAGCGCCGCTACGAGCCCGGCGTCTACGACCAGTGGTCCGCCTCCATGACGCTCGAACAGCGCCTCTGGCGGCGCTCGAAGGAGAGCTGGGAGGTCTGGCGCACGCTCGGCGTGCGCCGGGTCGACCTCGACGCCGAGGTCGGGGCCGCGCGCCGCTGGTACTACGCGCCCTTCTCCAACCGCGACATGGAGCGAGTCTCCGCGCGCGTGCGCCTCGCCGCGCAGGTCTTCACCCATTGGGACGCGAGCGTCGAGTACCGGTTCGACCGCGACCGCACCGACCACGGCTTCGAGCCGATGATCCGCGACGAGGACGACTTCGACGTCGACTTCAACGGGGACGGCGACCGCGTCGACCAGGACGTCCGCGCGGTCGAGCGGGTCGACCGCTCCAGGAATCAGCAGACGTTCGGGGCGCGTCTCTCGTGGGAGTTCGCGACGGACTGGTCGATCGGGGTGCGCGGGACGATGCGCGTCCAGGACTACCTCTCGGACGAGCCGTTCGACTCGACCTATCGCGACCGCCTCGATCGCGCCCACGAGCTCCGCTGCGACCTGAAGTGGGCGTTCCTCACCGGCTCGGAGGCGTACGCCTCGGCGGGCTGGGCGCGCGAGCAGTCGAATCGCGACGCGGCGACCACGCTCGAGGACCAGGACGTCGACTACCAGTACCGCTTCGTCGGACTCGGCGTCCGCATGAGATTCTGAGCCGCGCGGCCCGGAGGAGTCCCCCCATTGCCGTTCCTGCCGACCCCGTTGCGCGTCGTGGTCCTGCGCCACCGGCGCTGGATCGCGCTGACCGCGTTGTGCGGTCTCGCCGGCAGCACGGCCGACATCGGCATCACGCTCTCGATCCGCCACCTCTTCGACCACACGCTGCGCCGCGCGGACGGCTTCGGGTCGAGCCTCCTCTCCGTCCTCGCCGTGCTGGCCGGGATCGAATCGGTCAAGGCGGGCGGCCGCTTCGTCCAGCGGCGCTCCTCCGAGATCGCCGGTCAAGGCGTCGCGCGCGATCTGCGCATCGAACTCTTCGCGCACCTCGTCCGCCTCCCCCTCGGCTTCTTCCGTCGCCGCGAGCCGGGCCGGATCCTGCTCCGGTTCGTCAACGACCTCACCGCGATCCGCCGCTTCGTGTCGACCTGCATCGCCGACTTCCTCGCCGACGGCCTCGCGGTCGTCGCCTTGCTCGTCGCCGCGCTCTTCCTCGAGTGGCGCCTCGGCGTCGGACTGCTGCTGCTCGCGCCGATCCAGTTCGAGCTGGTGCGCCGGCTCAACCCGCGGATCCGCGCGCTCAATGCGCGGATCCGCGACCAGCGCGCGCGCCTCTCCGGGCTGATCCAGGACGACCTCGGCGGGATCGAGGCGATCAAGGTCTATCGCCGCGAGGTCCACGAGACGCGCCGCGTGCGCGCGCGCTCGCAGAGGATGTTCGCCGACTCCGTGAAGCAGGCGACGGTCGCCGCGCACGGCGAGGCGATCTCGCAGGCCTTCAACGGCCTCGCGACGCTCCTCGTCATGGGCTACGGCGCATGGCTCGTCGTCGACGGCGTCGTCACGCGCGGCACGCTGGTCGGCTTCTACTCGCTCTTCCACCACGTCTTCCCGTCGATCCGCCGCATCGTCCTCGCCAACCAGGCGGCGCAGACGTCGCGCGTGCAGATCGCCCGCGTGGTCGGATTCCTGGAGCGCACGCCGGAGCCCGATGCCGCACCGGATCGGGCGCACGCTCCCGCGTCCGGCGGAGCCGTCGCCCCCGGCGGAGCCGTCTCCTACGACGCGGTCGACGGCGGCTTCGACCTGCGCGCGCAGCGCGGCGAGATCGTCGCGGTCCTCGGCCGGACGGCCTCGGGCAAGAGCCGCCTCGTCGAATACCTGCTGGGCTTCCGGCGGCCGGCGTCGGGGACGGTCCGCATCGACGGCCGCGACGTCGCGAGCTGGCCGACCGCGGAGCTGCGGCGCATGGTCGCGTGGTCGGCGGCGTCCGCGCCCCTCTTCCAGGGGTCGGTGAGCAAGAACGTGCGCTTCGGCCGGCGCGGCGCCTCCCCGGCCGCGGTCGATCGCAGCGTGCGCGACGCGCAGCTCGAAGGAGTCGTCGCGCGCCGCCGGAAGGGGATGGCCGCGCGCGTCGGACCGGGCGGCCGCCGGCTCTCCGCGGGCGAGCGCGCGCTCGTCTCGCTGGCGCGCGCCCTCCTCGTCGAGCGTCCCGTCCTCGTGCTCGACGAACCCTTCGCGGGGCTCGACTCCGAGACCGTCGAACACGTCTGGCAGCAGCTCGAGACGCGACGGACGGAGTCGACGATCCTCCTCTTCACGACCGAGCCGGGACTGGCGGCGCGCTGCGATCGGGTCGTCGCGCTCGAGCCGCGGCCCGCCACCGGCGCCGAGGCTTCGCCGCTCCGCGGCATCGGCGTCGACGCAGGCGACCGCTCGTCGGAGGGACGGCCATGAAGTGCAGGACGTCGCGTCGAAACGCGCCTGGGATGCGCGGTCTGCTGCTGCTGGCGGCCGGAACCACCGCAGCGTGCACCCACCCGCCGACTCCGCACGGCCCGCGCGCGGGCGTGCAACAGGAACGGGCGATCCGGCTCACCGCCGTCGGGGACATCCTCCTCGGCGACGCGGCGCAGCCCGTCCTCGACCGGGAGGGCTACGACTTCCCGTTCCGAGCATTGGCAAAGGAGCTCACCGGGTCCGACCTCGTGTTCGGCAACCTCGAAGGGCCGATCACGGAGAGCCCGACTCCGCTCGATCGCGACAAGGACTACACCTACCGGTGCCGGCCGGAGGCGGCGCGTGCGCTGCGCGCGGCGCACGTCGACCTCGTGTCGCTCGCGAACAACCATGCGCTCGACTACGGCGACGCCGGCCTCGCCGACACGATCCGGCACCTCGACGCCGCCGGGGTCCGTCACTACGGCGCCGGCGCCAGCCGGCGCGAGGCGCTGGCCGGGTCGGAGGTCGAGCTGGCCGGCCTCCGCATCGGCTTCCTCGGCTTCTTCCAGAAGTACGGCCCCTACGGGACGACCTACCCGCACTACTTCGCCGCGGGTGAGGCGCCCGGCGTTTCCGAGCTGAACGGGGCGACGCTGCGCGAGGCGATCGCCGCGATGCGACCGCGCGTCGACGTGCTGATCGTCTGCTGCCACTGGGGGAAGAACTACGCCGACGTCACGGAGAAGCAGCGCCGATTCGGGCGCCTCGCCGCCGACCTCGGCGCCGATCTCGTCGTCGGACACCATCCCCACGTCGCGCAGGGAGTCGAGCTGCGCCACGGCGTCCCGATCCTCTATTCGCTCGGGAACTTCACGTTCGGGTCGCCGGGCCGCTTCGAGAAGCTCGCGCCGACGACGAGCCGCAGCTGGCTCGCGCACATCACGGTGCGCGACGCGCGGATCGAGGCCATCGATCTCGTTCCGCTCGAGGTCGACAACAAGGTCGTGCGTTTCCAGCCGCGGGTCGCCGACCCCGCGGACCTGGCCGCGATGGTCGCGAAACTGAACGAGCCGTTCGGGACGATGTTCGAGATCGCGGGAGATCGCGCCCGCCTCGACGTGCGGGCAGGCGCCCGCCCGGCCCCGACGGCGTCAGGAGGAAAGTAGGCGCCGCGCGAGGAGCACCACCTCGAGGGGAAACTCGGGGAGGAGTACCGGCAGTATCGTGCCAGGGTCCGAAGGCACCTCGAGAAAAGGACCCTTTGCCATGCGACTCGCCGCCGGATCGAAGATCACCCCGTTCCTCTGGTTCGACACGCAGGCCGAGGAAGCCGCGCGCTTCTACGTCTCGCTCTTCGAGAACTCGAAGATCCTCGGCATCGCGCGCTACGGCGAAGGCGGGATGGGTCCGGTCGGATCGGTGATGACGGTCGACTTCCAGCTCGCGGGGCAGCGCTTCGTCGCGCTGAACGGCGGGCCGACCTTCAAGTTCACCGAGGCGGTGTCGTTCGTCGTGAACTGCAAGAACCAGAAGGAGATCGACTACTTCTGGGCGAAGCTCGGCGACGGGGGCCGCGACATCGAGTGCGGCTGGCTCAAGGACCGCTACGGCCTCTCCTGGCAGGTGGTCCCGACCGCGCTCTGGAAGATGGTGACCGACAAGGATCCGGCCCGCTCCGCGCGCATGATGCAGGCGCTGCTCCAGATGAAGAAGCTCGACCTCGCCGCCCTCGAAGCGGCCTACGGCCCGTCCCCGAAGCGGGCCGCAGCGAGGAAGAAGCCCGCCCGGCGCAGCGCGAGGCGGCGGTCGAGTCGATGACGGCGCTCCGCGCCAGCCGCTGGAATCGGCCGGAGCCGAGACCCGACGCGGATCCGTCCACGAAGCGGCGTCAGCTCAAGTTCGCCGCCAGTCTCGGCCTCTTCGCGAGCGCCCTGCTCGCGGTGGCCTGCCTCTCGGGCCTCGAGCTGCACCGCGAACTCCTCGCTCGCGGGCAGCTCGCCGACGCCGTCGTCTTCGAGATCCGCGCCGCCACGATCTCCGATTCGCCGCGCTCGAGGATCCGGTTCCGGACCCCTGACGGCGCGGCCATCGAGACCAACCACCCGAGCAGCCTCTCGTTCGACCAACCGCCCGTCGGAACGAAACTGCAGATCGTCTACGACCCCGCCGATCCGATGCGGGTCGGGTACGCCGGTTGGCCCGACGAACTGAAGAAGGACGCGTTGCTCGCCGGCTTCGCGGTCTTCTGGGGTTGGATCGGAGTGCGGTCGTATCGCCGGATGAAGGCGATCCCGCGCCCGCCGCCGTCCGACCGCAAGCGCCGCGGACGCCGCGGACCCGCCGACGCGCCGCTCACTCCTTCTTCGACAGCAGCTCCGCCAGCTTCGCCGGATCGGTGATCGGCAGCTGGCAGGCGCCGTGGCGGCAGACGTAGGCAGCGGCTTTGCCCCCTACCGGGCCCTTCAACTCGACGGTCGGCGCGATCTTCTCGAGGGCGGCACCGTTGGCGTCGGTGCGGACGAGCACGACGCGGTCGCGGTCGAAGCCCGCTCTCAGCACGTCGAGCAGCCCCGCCGCCGCCTCGACGGTCGGCGTCGCGATCACGATCTCGCGCGGCCCCGACTGGAGGAAGGCGACCGCCGCGAGCATGCGCGACACGGCGAGCGGCTGTTGCATGAGGAGCGGCCGGTAGAGCGCGAGCGTGCGCTCCGCCTTCGCTCTCAGCTCGTCGTCGCCGAGCAGCTCGGCGAGGCGCGCGAGGACTCCGACCACCACGGACGGCCCCGACGGCGTCGCCCCGTCGTACGCCTCCTTCGAGCGGGAGATCAGGAGCTCGGCGTCGTGCGCGGTCGTGAAGAAGCCGCCCTCCTTCTCGTCCCAGAAGTTCGTGACGGCGGCGCGCGCGAGGTCGCGTGCGAAGGCGAGGTCGGCGGGATCGAAGCCCGCCTCGTAGAGGTCGAGCACCCCGTCGGCGAGGAAGGCGTAGTCGGAGAGGTTGCCGGCGTGCTTCGCGGTTCCGTCCTTGGTCGAGCGCAGCAGCCGGCCGTCGCGCCAGAGGTTCGCGCGCGCGAACGCCACGGCCTTGCGCGCCGCCTCGACGTAGCGCGCCTCACCGAGGTGGAAGCCGGCGCGCGCGAACGCGCCGATCATGAGCCCGTTCCAGTCGGCGAGGATCTTGTCGTCGCGCGCCGGCTTGACCCGCTTCTCGCGCGCCTCGAAGAGCTTGCGGCGCGCGACCTCGAGGCCGGCGCGGAGATCCTCGGGCTGCATCGACCTCACCTTCGCGAAGTCCTCGACGGTCCACGGACGCGACAGGACGTTGGCGCGGTGCTCGAAGTTGCCGGACGGCGAGGCGCCGAACCACGGGCCGACCCAGGCGGCGAGGTCGGCGCCGAGCACCTCCTCGAGCTCCGCCGTGGTCCAGACGAAGAACTTGCCCTCCTCGCCCTCGCTGTCGGCGTCCTGCGTCGAATAGAAGCCGCCGCCGGGCGCGGTCATCTCGCGCAGCACGTAGTCGAGGATCTCGCGGACCGTACGCGCGTGCTCCCCGTCTCCGGTCAGGAGCCACGCGTCGAGGTAGGTCGAGGCGAGCAGCGCGTTGTCGTAGAGCATCTTCTCGAAGTGCGGCACGAGCCAGCGCTCGTCGGTCGAGTAGCGGTGGAAGCCGCCGCCGACCTGGTCGTACATGCCGCCGGCCGCCATCTTCTGCAGCGTGAAGAGCGCGGCGTGCTTCGCCTTCTCGTCGCCCTTGCGGGCCACGACGCGCAGCAGCAGCGCGAGGTCCATCGGATGCGGGAACTTGGGCGCGCCGCCGAAGCCCCCCTGCTCGTCGTCGAACCGCTTGAGGAGCTGCGCGGCGGCGTCCTCGGGCAGGCCGGCCGGGAGCTCGCCCTCCGGCCGAGCGGCGTCGGGCACGGAGATCTCGCGGATCTTCGCCGTGAGCTCCTGCGCCGCCGCGAGCGCACGCGGCCGTTCCTCCTTCCAGATCCGCCCCATCTCCTGGCAGACGCGCGGGAATCCGGGCCGCCCATGCGCGTCGCGCGGCGGGAAGTAGGTCCCGCCGAAGAAGGGCTCGCCGTCGGGAGTGAGCCAGACCGACATCGGCCAGCCCCCGCTGCGCGTCAGCAGCTGCACCGACTTCATGTAGATCTCGTCGACGTCGGGCCGCTCCTCACGATCGACCTTCACGCAGACGAAGAGGTCGTTCATGAGGGTCGCGATCCCCTCGTCCTCGAAGCACTCGCGCTCCATCACGTGGCACCAGTGGCACGCGGAGTAGCCGACTGAGAGGAAGATCGGCTTGTCTTCTTTCTTCGCGCGCTCGAACGCCTCCTTCCCCCACGGATGCCAATCCACCGGATTGTGGGCGTGCTGCAGCAGGTAGGGCGACGTCTCCTGCGCGAGGCGGTTCGTCTTGGCGGTCACGGCGGGAGGCTCCTGCGGAGAGACGGCGGGCCCGGGCACGGCAGCGGCCGGAGTGTCGGCGGCGCCGCACCCCGACAGCGCGAGGAGCGCTGCGGCGGCGGGGGGGAAGGACCACCGGCGGCGGCGCCGCCGCCGATGCCGCGGCAGCGACGCAGTCACGGCGCCGGCCGGCTCTCGACCCGCCCGAGGTAGCCGACCAGCTGCTCCTGCACCCAATCGTAGGTCTGCACGAACTGCGCGACGACGCGGCCCAGCGCGTCGGGCTCGATCTTCGAGCGGAAGACGCCGACGTTCTCCATGAAGATCGTCTTGGGGTCGCGCTGCATCGACTCGATGCGCGAGTGGAACTGCCCCTCGTCGATCGGCGAGGTCGGGAAGGTCATGCGCACGCCGAGCAGCAGCGGCGGCCGCTCGAACAGCGAGAGGTCGTCGGCCTGGAGCGAGAGCATCGAGCGGCCGACCAGGTCGATCGCGCTGGTCGCGGCGCGCGGCGAGACGAGCGACTGCACGACGTACTGCGTGGCGAGGAAGTGCGGGATCCTGAGCTCGGCGAGGACGATCCGTGCGACGGCGTCGATCCGCCGCTCGAAGTCGTCGCGCGCGACCCCGGTGAGCTGCTCCTGGACGCGCACGCGGTCGGGGAGGAGCCAGGCGGCCGACACCGGACCCTGCTGCGGCTGCGGCGCGCCGGGCGGCTGGACCGGGTTCGTGAGCTGCGCCCCGCCCTGGATCAGCTGGAAGTTGGCGTAGCGCGCCGCGTCGTTCTCGAAGAGCTTGCCGTGCGTGCGCTGCAGGTCGGCCGCCGCATGCTGCATCGGCGCGTGGACGAACTCGGCGAAGAACTGGATGCTGCGGAGCGGATACACAGTCGGTTCCCCGGGCTCGTCGTGACGCGTCCCGCCGGCGCGCCGAGGCGGCGCGCGCGAGGGGCCGCCATTATCGGGCCCGCGCCCCGATCAGCAATCGCGCCGTTTCCGGGGGCGGTGAGGCGGGTGGCAGTGGAATCGGCAGTGCCGATCCGCTGCTCGCGCGCCTCGTCGCCGCGTGGCCGACGCTCGCGGACTCCGTCAAGGCAGAGGTCGCTGCGCTGCTCGACGCGGAACTGAGGACTTGAGCCGGGCGTCGCGGCGGCGCGCGACGAATCGCGCGGGCGGCTGGAAGACCGTGAACACCCCCGCGCTACGCCGTTGAACCTTGCTCCTTGCGCGAGGCCTCCGGGCGTTCCATGCTCCTTAGTACAGCGACAGGATCATTCTGCGAGCACGAGGACTGGCACGATGATCCTGTCGAATCTGAGTAAGACCGACAACGGAGACTGGCTCATGAATCGTCGACAAGTTGCCATCGCTGCGCTTCTCGTCGTTTTCATGTCGGTAGGTGCTTGGGCGCTTTCGAGCCGCCGCGCACCAAGGCCCGTCTGGGCGGTTGTGTCGGTTACGAAGCAGTCGAACGGGGATGATGCGGTGTCGGTCTACGCTGGGCCGCGCGACGGGGTTCTCGAACTCCAGGCGTCGGCGAAGCACGTCGAAGTACAACGCTCCCTTCCCAAATGTGTCACCGTCTCGCTCGAGGGCGACGTTCATGTGACGTCGTCGACTGACTTCGGCCGTTTGGATGGTCGTGGTTTGGGCGTGCCGACCGATCCAGAGAAGCGTCTGGAGTTCGTCGTGTGGGACGACGGTTCCCTCACAGTCAGGCAGCTTCGTAAGTGACCGATGCAGTCGCTGAACAGGCGACGGTCGCGATACCGATCAGCAAGGCTCAAGTAGTCGCAATGGAGTCGTTGCGCAGTCGACTGCTGATTGAGTTGCGGTCTAACATGCGCTTGCACCTGACGAAGCCGCGGGCACGGTGGCGGGCCGCGGGCCGGATCCAATTGCGGACTTCGCAGGTGAAGCGCGGTCGTTAGAGGAACGCGCGAAGGGGCTTCGCCATGACGACGCCAGAAGATCTCGCGCAGGAGAACGCTCGCAGCGGCTTTGATGCGGCCGTCGCGCTGTGGACTTCAGAGGGCGACATGATCTGGTCGAAGTTCGCAGGGATGATGGCCGCGCATGCGATCTTGATCGCGGCAATCGGATTGGCGTTTTCGACGGAATCACGAGATCTTCGCATTCTCGTTGTCGCGCTTGCAATGCTCGGCGTCTTCCTCGGGGTCGCATGGCTGCTGATCACGTCGCGCAGCTTCGCCTTCCAGAAGTACTGGATCCTCTCGGCCCGCGAACTCGAACAGAAGTGGCTGAAACCGGTCTCGTTCATTGCGCGGGGTGAGAAGCTCGCTGACGGACTTCAAGTGGAGTTCGAAACGACGCCCACGAAGACAATGTCCGCGCCGTGCCTAGGACGATGGAAGGTGCAGAAGTTGATGTACGCCGCCATCGTCGCCTTCACCTTCGCCTACCCAGCGCTTGCCGTTCTTGCGTACTTCTTGATCCATCCAAAGGTCTGAACGACTGACCGACAGGGGGTCGCGCCGCAGACCGTGCAGCGGCTCATGCGCCACTCGTCGATCAGCCTCACGATGAAGTACTACACGCACCTGCGCGTCGACGACCTGCGCGGCGGCCTCGCGGCCCTCCCGCCGCTGCCGAACGTGGCCACGTCGCGGCAGGACGCGCAGGAGACCGGAACTGACACCGCGGCGCTCGAAAACGATGGCAGTGGAATCTGCAGTACGCTCACGCTCGCAGACGATCGCAGACGAGTGCGCGCGCCCGGGAAGGTCGCTCATCCCCTCCGGGGATTTCCGATCAGCAGTCTTGCCGTCGCCCACACCACGAAGACCGCCGCCATCTGCAGCAGGCAGAGCGCCCCCACCACGGCGTCCTGCGCCCAGTGGACCAGGTTGTAGATGCGCGTGGTGAGCATCTCCTGCGCCCCGAACAGGAGCACGATCGAGTCGAACTCCCGCAGGCAGAGCGTGAAGCCGAGCACGCCGGCCGCCAACGCGCCGGGCAGCAGCAGCGGGAGCGTGACGACGGTGAAGCGGCGAACGGCGCCGGGCACCGCGAGCTCCGCCGCCTGCTCGATCTCCGGCGCGATGCGGACCCACGACGCGCGCAAGGTCAGGACGGCCAACGGCAGATAGCGCGACGCGAGCGCGAGCGAGACGAGGCCCCAGCCGCGGTAGACCCGGTCGGGCGCGTGCACGAAGAGCTGCTCGACCCCCATGCCGACCATGAGCCCGGGGAACGCGAGCGGCAGCAGGACGAGCGCCCGCTGCGCGAACGGCGCCCGCCGCGCGCGCGAGAGCGCCCGCGCCGGCCCGAACGCCGCGAGCAGCAGGAGCAGCGTCGCGCCCCCCGCGATGCGGAAGCTGTTCCCGAGGTCGGGGACGTGGCGGCGCAGCGCGACCTTCACCGGGTCCGCGGCCTCGTAGGGCGAGACGTCGACCGTCCCGCGCGCGAGCTGCGCGGCGGGATTCGTCGGCGCGACGGGCGGCTGGACGTGGCGCCGCAGCGCGAGCTTGCCGATCTGGAACGCCGGGATGCCGATCGTGATCCCGAGCAGCGCGACGAGGAAGACGTGGGCGAGCGGCTGCGCCATCCCCAGCCGGTAGGGGCGCGGCTCCGCGTGCGAGCCGCCGAGCGACGTCCTCTCGCGGCGGCTCTCGAGGCGCGCCACCAGGAGAAGCCCGGCGAGCCCGACCAGCACGAGCGGGACGACCGTCGCCGTCGCCGCCACCGGGTCGAGCTGGCGCGCGAACTCTCCGTACGCCTTGGTCGCGCCGACCTGGAACGTCTCCGAACCGAGCCCGGCGAAGCTGAAGAAGTCGGTGACGACGAAGTCCGACACCGCGAAGACGAAGGTGAGCAGCGCCGCCGCGCCGACGCCCGCCATCGCGAGCGGCAGCGTGACGCGCCGCAGCGCGCGCCCCTCGCCGAGGGAGAGGCGCGCCGCGTCCTCGACGTCGGCGTCGATCTCCCCGAACGCGCGCGCCGAGAGCAGCGCGGTCACCGGGAAGAGGACGCTCGACAGGATGAAGACGCAGGCGAAGCGGCCGTGCAGCGGGACCACCTGCACCCACGCCAGCCCCTCCATGTAGGGCGGCAGGAGCAGCGGCGTGATCGCGAGCAGCTCGTAGATGCGCGCGCCGCGCAGGTCGGTGCGGCGGATGAGGAAGCCGTACGGCACGCCGACCGCCGCGGTCGCCAGCACGACCAGCAGGCCGAGCTGCACGCTGTTCCAGAGCACCTGGAGGTCGGTCGACGCGAACAGGCGCAGGTA
This sequence comes from Planctomycetota bacterium, assembly GCA_036732755.1. Taxonomy (GTDB): domain Bacteria; phylum Planctomycetota; class B15-G4; order B15-G4; family SIAN01; genus DASRRB01. Next base: position 3,043 of record DAINBU010000040.1, on the reverse strand, counting down.
GGGCCCGGCGTCGAAGCGCCCGCCCGGGAACAGCGAGCGCACGATCAGCCACGCGACCGGAACGCAGGTCAGGGCGAGGAAGGGCAGCCAGAGCAGACCGCCGGCGATGCGGCGGCGCCAATGCGCTTGCATGGTGGACGCTCGACGCCCCCGCGCCTTCGATCCACGACGCGGCGGATGATACCGGCGCGGGCCGCCGGAATCAGTCGAGCTCGGTCGCCCGGATGACGATGCGCGTCACGAGGCCGTACTCGACCGCCTCGGTCGCCGTGAGCCAGAAGTCGCGGTTGGTGTCGGTGCGCACCTTCGCCATCGCGCGCCCGCACTCCTCCTCGACGATGTGGTTGTACTTCTCGCGGACGCGCTCGATCTCGTTGCTGGTGATCTCGATGTCGCTCGCGGCGCCCATCGTCTGCATCGACGGCTGGTGGAGCAGGAAGCGGGAGTTGGGCCAGGAGAAGCGCATCCCCTTGCGGCCGCCGAGGAAGATCGGCACCGCCGCCGAGGCCGCCAGCCCCGAGCAGATGGTCCGGATCGGCGCCTTCACGAAGCGCATCGCGTCGTAGATCGCGAAGCCGCTGTCGGCGTCGCCGCCCGGCGAGTTCACGTAGACGGTGATGAGCTTGCTCGGGTTCTTGCCGTCGAGGACCAGGAGCTGCGAGGTCACGCGCTCCATCAGGGTGCGGTCGACCGGCTTGGCGATGATGATCGTCCGCTCGCGCAGCAGGAGCCGCAGCGCCGGCGGCTGCGGCATCGACCTCTTCTTTTCGCCCTCGGGCATCGTGCTCGTCCTCGCGGGGTCCTGCGGAAGCGCCGCAGGATACCCGGAACGCGCATCGGACGGCGCCGCCCGGCGGCTCAAGCCCGATTCGCGAAGACGAGGTCGTGGTCGGGCGACCACGCGATCGCGCGGTAGGCGGGGAGCAGCCGCACCAGCTCCGCGACGACGAGCTCCGCCATCCCCGCGCCGAGTAGCTCGGGCGCGCTCTCCGGCCAGTCGCGCCACAGCGTGAAGCGGTGCTCGCCCGGCTTGAAATACTGCGCGAACGTGCCGAGCATGCCCGGCGACATCTCCTCGCAGCGGTAGTGCTTCTGGAAGTCGTGGATGCGCAGGAGGTAGCCATACAGCGGCTTCAGCGCCTCGGAGAGGCGCTCGCGCTGCGGCGACTGCTTGCAGCTGCGCAGCAGGTTCTGCGTGTCCCACCAGCTCTTCTCGTGGATGCGGATCCCGAGGCGGAAGCCGTGGCGGTGGATCTCGCCGAACAGGAGCACGTGCTGGTAGGACGGGTCGATGTCCTCGCTGAACTCCTGGCCGAGGATCGCCTGCAGCGGCCCGCGCTCGCCCTTCGGCCGGTACAGCGTGAACCACTGCGCGTCGACCTTGTAGGCGTTGTACGAGTACGGGTGGTTCAGCGACGTGCGCGTGTCGAAGCGCGCGTCGGCCTTCGCCGCGAGCTCCTTCGCCGCGAACTTCCCGAGCACACCGAGCTTGGTGCGGACGTGGCGGCGCGCCTCGTTGAACAGCGCGTCGCGCTGCTTGTGCGTCTCGAAGACGAGGAAGTCGCCGGGCACGAAGGGTCGGACCGCGTCGGCCATCGGGACGGGAGCTCCAAGTGGATCGCGCCTCCGCGCGTGGTGGATCGCGCCTCCGCGCGTGGTGGATCGCGCCTCCGCGCGTGGTGGATCGCACCGCTGCGCGTGGAAGACTGCGCCGCCGCGCGTGGCGCCGCGGCGCGCGGGCGCCTTCTTCCATCGCGGCGGGCCGGATAACGTACCGGCCCCTCGCGTCCGGAGACAGCAAGGAGGTCCATGCAGCCCCTCGCCAAGAGCATCTGGGTCGACGGCCGGATCGTGCCGTGGGAGACCGCCCGTGTGCACGTGATGTCGCACACGCTCCACTACGGCGTCGGCGTCTTCGAGGGGGTCCGCTGCTACGCGCAGTCGAAGGGCGCGCCGGCCATCTTTCGGCTCGAGGAGCACGTCGACCGGCTGCGCGACTCGGCGCGCTGCGTCGGCATGGAGCTCCCCTTCGACCGTGCCGCGCTGATGGAGGGGTGCAAGGCGGCGGTGCGCGAGAACGGCCTCACCGACTGCTACCTCCGCCCCATCGCGCTGCACGTGGACGGCGAGCCGGGGCTCGGCGCGACGACGCCGGTGAGCGTCTCGATCATCGCCTTCGCGTGGGGCGCCTACCTCGGGAAGGAAGGGCTCGAGAAGGGCGTGCGCGCCACCCTCTCGAGCTGGGTGCGCCACCACGTCGGCTCGGCCATGCTGCGCGCGAAGATCTCCGGCCAGTACACGACGTCCGTACTTGCGAAGAAGCTCGCCAAAGTGAACGGCTACGACGAGGCGATCTTCTGCGACGCGGAGGGATACCTCTGCGAAGGCACCGGGGAGAACCTCTTCGTCGTGCGCGGCAACGTGCTCAAGACGCCGCCGGCGAATGCCGCGATCCTGCCCGGCATCACGCGCGACTCGGTGCTGGCGCTCGCGCGCGCCGCGAAGGAGCTCGGCCTCGACGTGCGCGAAGAGCCGATCGCACGCGACGAGCTCTTCCTCGCCGACGAGGCGTTCTTCTGCGGGACCGCCGCGGAGGTGACGCCGATCCGCGACGTCGACTACCGCCCCATCGGCAGCGGGAAGCGCGGGCCGGTGACGACGGCGCTGCAGCAGAAGTACTTCCGGGCCGTGCGCGGCGAGGAGCCCGGCTTCGCGAAATGGCTCGCGCGGGTGGCGTGAGCGCGCCGCTCCGTGTCTTCGTCAGCGCCGGCGACACCTCCGGCGACCAGCACGCGGCGGAGCTCGTCCGCGCCCTGAAGGCGCGCCGCCCCGACGCGACGTTCGAGGGCTTCGGCGGGCGCGCGCTCGCGGCCGAGGGCGTGGTCCTGCACGAGCGGCTCGCCGACTCCCCGATCATGGGCTTCGTGCAGGTCGCGCCGGCGCTCGGTCGCTTCCTCCGGCTCCTCTCCGAATGCGACCGCCGCTTCCGCTATGCGCTGCCCGACGTCGTCGTCCTGGTCGACTATTCCGGCTTCAACGTGCG